>JBDTTF010000169.1:0-47617 GCA_039930765.1 Gemmatimonadota bacterium
CGTTTACCGCCGCCACGATCGCCGGATGGGCGTGCCCCGCCAGCCCGACACCGTAACCACCGTGAAAGTCGACGTACTCGTGCCCGTCGACATCCCAGACATGGGAGCCTCGGCCATGACTGATCCAGATCGGCTGGGGCACCGAGATCTGCCAGCTGGAGGTCACCCCGCCGGCCAGGCTCCCGACTGCTCGACTGTGCATCATCGCCGAGTTGGTCTGGCGGGAGATGAAGAGCTGTTCCTGCTCAGCGGTAAGCCGGTCGAGCCGGCTCTCGTCGATGGTGACAGGCTTCGGGGTGGTGGCTGTCATGAACTCATGATTTTGAGGTTCTCGCTATGGTACGCGCTCGCCGGGAGGCCGGTAAGGGAGGCGCGGGAGCGGACGGGGCTGAATCGGCGATGGACGTGAAATAGGACACACTGAGGATCGGAATTGAAGGGTGGGCTGTGACAAGGGACCGCCGGCTTCCGATGGAAGGAGGGTAGTATTGGGCGGACGCGCGAACCGAGGGAGCCTCAGAACTCGCAAGCTTTGCAATTCGAGGCCGGTGCTGCACCTTGAGATTGGCTGTTCGCTGTTCGCCGTTCCCCTTTCCCTGTTCGCTGTTCCCTTTCACCGAATACGAGACATGTCCCCCTCTGACTACCCCGCCCTCGTCGCCATTGCCATGCTGGCCGCTGCCGCCGATGGCACTACTGACGCAACTGAAAAAGCGGCCATCGATGCGGTCGTGGCCAGGATCGGCTCACCCGATGTGACTCGGCTCGCGGCGCAGGTTTCGACTGGCGGCCTTCGTGTGGCTGACCTGGCCGCCAAGCTCTCGGATGACCAGGCCAAACAGAGGGCCTACGAGACCGCGCTGGCTGTCTGCAATGCCGACGGCTCGGCCAGCCCTGCCGAGCAGAAGTTTCTGGATGAACTCAAGACAGCGCTGGGGATTTCGGGCCCGGCGGTGAACAAGATGGGTCAGGCCGCCGCGACCATCGCGGGCAGCGTGCCGACCAGTTCTCCCTTCCCGACCGTCTCGTCGTCGGGCAATGCCTCGAATCCCGACGACCTGATCCTGCAACAGGCCATCCTGACCGGTGCCCTGGAAATTCTGCCTGACCGGCTGGCCAATATCGCGATCCTTCCGTTGCAGCTCCGCCTGGTCTATACCATCGGACAGCGACACGGCCAGCAGCTCGACATCAATCAGGTGAAGGATCTTGCCGCCACGCTTGGCCTGGGTGCCGCGGCCCAGGCGCTGGAAGGGGTGGTGATGAAGCTGCTGGGTGGGCTGGCGGGAGGGCTGCTGGGCGGATTGGTCGGGGGCGCCACCCGGGTGGCGTCAGGTGCGGCGGTCACGTTCGCGGCGACGTACGCCCTGGGGCACGTGGCCGAACAGTACTACTCGCAGGGGCGCCGGATCAGCACCGCGGATCTCAAGGCGCTGTTTGCCCGGTTCCAGGGCGAGGCCCAGACCCTCTATCCCAAGGTCCAGCAGCAGATCCAGGACCAGGCCGGCAGCCTGAGCCTGACCAAGGTCATGGCCATGGTAAAGGGGACCTGAGCGGGCAGAGCCGCGGGTCCGACGCGCGTCGCGCGCTCAACCCAGCAGCCTTCGGGCAGGTGGCGGATTGATGGCGGGCTGGACCACCACCAGCTCCTGGGCCAGGGCGGCCAGCCGATCCGCCAGGTAGGTGAATTCCTGTTCCCGCTTCCTGAACGCCCGGGCGTACACCGTCCTGGCAATGCCAAACGCCGAGGCCCACCAGGTGGGAATGATCGCCAGCAGCGCCAAGGGGGGCAGTCCAAGTGCGCCGATGGAAATGCCGACGACCGCCGCAGCCCCAGGTCCGCCCATCACGCCGCAGATAGCGCCGAAGTTCGAGGCGATGAGCCCTCTCAGGTTTTCCCGGACCATGATCCGGGTCTTGCCGGCCCGGACCGAGAGCGCCACCTCGAAACCCCGCCGCTCGCCGATGGTATGGGTCATGGTCCAGGAAAAGGTCCGGCCCAGCTGACTGACCTGTCCGACCTGTTGCAGGATCCGTCGGATTTCGTCGACCATCACCGGAAACTCCGCCTCGGGAAGTTCTCCGTTCATCTCCCGTTCGATGAGCAGCCGGGTTGGGGCGCCGATGACCCGGGTCCATCTCGTTGGATCGACCGGAGGGGCCAGGGGAGTCGGCGTCGAAATGTTGCGGACCGCCACCTGGATCGACTCAGGCGCAATCCCGACTTCGGCCGCCAGTGCCTCGATCCCGCCGATCGTCATCGCGCCGCTGGTGGGATTGGTGGCCTCGAGTTCGGAAGCCCGGCGCACGATTTCCCTGATCTGCTCTTCGTCGTATTTCCGCCGGGGCGGTGGTGCCGAGTGCCCCTGCAGTTCGGTGAGGAGGATCGCCGGGGTGGCCGTCCGCTGGTCATGGCGGATGGCCAGCCCGCGGACCAGCGCTCCTTCAGTGGCCGCTCCGGCTTCGGTGAGCCGGGCCCGGTGGACCGCCGATGCCTCGAGAAACCGGCCGGCCCGGACCGCATCCTCGGTGGGCCAGCGGCCCGGGGTCTCGCCGATGAGCATCTCGTAGACCACGACGGCAAGACTGTAGACATCACTCCGCTCGTCGAGATCGGTCATTCCCGCTGCCTGCTCCGGGCTCATGTAACCCGGGGTGCCGAGCGGGAAGCCGGTCCGGGTCAGATTGCTAACGCCGGCGGTGCTCACCGCCTTGGCGATCCCGAAGTCCGCCACCACCGGATGTCCTTCGGAGAACAGGATGTTCTCCGGCTTGATGTCCCGGTGAAAGATTCCCATCCGGTGGGCATATGACAGCGCATCGGCGACAGGGGCCGCGATCGCGACCGCTTCAGGTCCACTGATCCGGCCGGCCGCCTCGAGCCGGTCCCGGAGCGAGCCGCCGGTGATGTAGGGCATGACGTAGTAGAGGAAGCCCGCGGCTTCGCCGCTGTCATGCAGCGCAAGGATGTGGGGATGGGTCAGCCGGGCAACGATCTGGATTTCCTTGAGAAACCGCTCGGCGCCAAGGGTGGCGGTCAGGTCCGGGCGCAGGACCTTGACGGCCACCTCGCGCTGGTGCTTGCGGTCATAGGCCAGGAAGACCGTGGCCATGCCGCCTTTGCCCAGCACCTGGCGGAGCTGGTACCGTTCGGCGAGGGCCGCCTCGAGTTCGCTGGGGGTGTCGATCGTCACGGAGGCGGAATATAGAGGCCGGGTGGATCTCTTGCCTCCGCCGGGATTTGGCGGTATCATGCTCGTACATATCGGGCGCCAATTGGCGCCCGCCTTATCGCCCGGTGGCACTGGCCCCGTGAGATGAAGGCGTGATCCTCGCTTCCTGCGGAAGCGGACGATCGCGCCTTTTGTGTTGGTGGTTGCGGGTTCCTCATTTCAGGGAGGCAGTATGCGCTCGACCATGCTGGTTGGCATCATCCTGGTCCTGGTGGGCGGTTTTCTCTTCGTCCGTGGCGGCTCGTTCACGACCCAGAAGGACATCGTCAAGGTTGGTGATGTGAAGATCACCGCGCCGGACGATCATACCGTCCCCAACTGGGTCGGTCCGGTCGTGGCTCTTGCCGGACTGGGTCTGCTGGTCTTTGGCGGGATCCAGAAAAAGGCGTAAGCCTTCCCGATTACCATCCTACACATCCGGGGGAGCCATGGCGGTCTGTGAGACCTGCGGCAATGAGTACTACCTGGCCTTTGAGGTCATCGCGGGCGGGCAGCGGCATGTGTTCGACAGTTTCGAGTGCGCCATTCACAAACTGGCGCCCACCTGCGACCACTGCGGCTGCCGGATCATCGGCCATGGCATCGAGGCCAACAGTTCGTTCTACTGCTGCGCCCATTGTGCCTCCATGGAAGGGGCCCCGGGGGCAGTTGATCACGTCGGAGTGCCGGCGCCCTCGGGCGCCCACCTCCGGCTGCGCTGATCCGGGTAGTTCGGTCTTCACTCAACAGGAGTAGCCACCATGCCGTTGCAGAGCATCAAGTCCTTCGAGCGCCGCTGGGCCATTCTCCGTCGGCTGGCGTCGGCACAGCTGAAGGATTTCGAGAAGGACAAGAAGGAGATCGCCAAGAAGGTCAAGAAGTACAAGGTGAAGAAGGACCTGCTGGCCGCCCGTGAGGCGGTGCTGCATTCCAAGCGGGTCACCCAGGCGATCAAGGAAACCAGGAAGTTCGTCGCCACCCGGGACCGCCTGGTCATGGATGCCAAGCGACGGGGCGCGCTGGTCAAAAAGGCGTTCAGCCGCTAGGACGATCCTGCGCAGAACGGACCGGCCCGACACCCTGGCCGGTCCGTTTCGCGTTTCTACCTGAATAGGCGACCGTGCCGGCCTTCGGGGCATCAGAGTCCGCATGCCCACCTTTATCCGAAGTCTCGCGCTGGCCGCGCTCGCTGCCGCGGCTCCGTCCATCATGCCAGCCCAGGGTGTGCCGCCCTCGCCGATTTCCCAGGCCGACCTGATCGGGCGGCTCAACCACAATGTCGACAGCCTGGCGGCGCTCGATCAGTTCAGCGGAGTCGTCCTGCTGGCCCTGGACGGCAAGCCGGTCCTCCAGCGCGCGGTCGGGATGGCGGACCGGGAAGCCAAACGGCCCAACACCCTCGAGACCGCATTCAACATCGGGTCGATCAACAAGGTCTTTACCGCCACCGCCATCCGTCAGCTGGCGGCGGCCGGCAAGCTCGACCCCGACAGCACCCTGGCCACGTACTGGCCCGACTACCCCAACGCTGACGTCGCGCGCCGGATCACCATCCGCCAGCTGCTGCGCCACACTTCGGGAATCGGGGGCAACATCTTTGCGGCGCCCGCCGGTGGCCAGCGTCACGATATCCGGCGGCTGCAGGATTACCTGCCGCTGTTCGTCTCGGAGCCGCTGCAGTTCGAGCCCGGCAGCAAGGACGCCTACAGTAATGCCGGCTTCGTGGTCCTCGGCCTGCTGATCGAACGGCTGTCGGGCGAGAGTTACTACGATTACGTAGCCCATCACATCCTCCAGCCGGCTGGCATGACCCGGACAGGCTCGTACGCCGTCGATTCACTGCCACCCACTACGGCAGTCGGGTACACCACTGGAGATCGCGACGCTGCCCCAGGTGCTCCACGCCACAGCAACCGCGAAGACCTGCCGGGCCGAGGCAGCTCGGCGGGTGGTGGATACTCAACGGCTGGGGATCTGCTGAAATTCATGGTGGCGGTCCAGGCCGGCACCATTCCGGGAACTCCAAAGGGTGGGCTGGGTATCGCTGGCGGTTCCGGCGGCCTGAATGCTTCCTTGGAGGGGCCCTTGCCCGGCGGGTATGTGCTGATCGTACTGGCTAACCTCGATCCGCCCGCGGCTGAACGGGTCAGCGAGATGGTCAGGCACTGGCTCGGCTTCAAGATGGATCAATAGACTCGCGGGACCGACATCGAATCGGCTGAGGGAGGGTGCGCGGGATGGATCGACTCGGTGTCGCATCCTGGCGGCACGACGTCATCGTGGTTGACCGGCGCGACCCCGGGCTGGGCAGCCCCGCGGCCAGGACCGCCCTGTTGCAGTACGAGATCGATGTCGAACTCGCCGAGCTGGCTGAAAAAGTCGGCATTCCGCGCAGCGGGAGCTCGGGGTTGTGGCCTTGACCTAGCGCTTCCCAGTCTCAACCTCACGAGCACGCGCACCGACGCCTCCCGGCTGAGGAGCGAAGCGGCGCTCCGGTAGCCCCACGGATGCCATCCCGGTTCATTGCGCGGAGTGAAGTGGCCGCGACGTACGGCCTGACCGACCTGGTCGGGGAATTGCCCAACCATGACCCCAAGATCCTTAGGCTCGAACGGGCGGGGTTGCCTTTCGGCCCCCCGCCCGCCCGATCCGCCATTTCATCCGCAACCGACCGTTATTGCACGGGGGCGGCGCTGATCCACAGCGGCTCCGGGAGCCGCTCCACCCGGTGAAGCTGGCTTTCCGTCGCTTCCTTCTCCTCCAGTGTGGCCCGCAGCACCCGCACCACATCGACGTACCCCAGCAGGTCGGCGTAGGTCATGGCACAGCCACACAGTGTGATCTCGGACAGCTCGATCCGGCGGGCCAGTTGAAGGAGCTCCCGGTTCATCGATTCGGAGCTCGCACCGGGAAAGACCACGCTGCCATGCTCATCAACCAGGCGGCTCAGCGTCCGGGTCGTCCGCTTCCGGACTGACTGCCCCAGATCGGACAGCAGGCAGGCCAGTCGCTGGACCTGGTTCCGGCATTCCGACAGCTGAGCCAGCAGCGCCGCCTTGAACCGCGGCAGGGTGACCAGCTCCGCCATCCGTGGCAGCGCCCGGGCCATCTGGCGTTCCATGTCGTACAGCTCGTGCAGTTCATCGAGCAGCAGGTGCCGGGTGACTTCGGTGGACATCGTATACCTCGCGCCTGACGCGGATGGTGGAGTGATCGTGGCGCGTGTCTAGTTGGTGGCGGCCACGGGGGCCGGGGTGGCCGACTCGACCTGGTCATCAAAGGTGAGGGCCTCAATCGCGCCGTTGCGATCGCCGATCAGGACAATGGTGTAGGCATGGCCCGCCTCGAGGTGCATTTCCTTGATCCGAACCGGGGACATGTGGATCTTGTCCTGCCGGATCTCGATCGTCGCGGTCATCGGGGCAAAGTCCTGGTAGCCGACCTCGCTGGCGTAGGTCACCCCCTTGAACAGCGGCTCGCGGTGGCCCACCACCGCCACATCGACTTCGCCCAGCCGCGGCACGGCCTGGATGACCCTGACCCGCGCCTTGTTGGCATCGGTGGTGAGGTCATCCTTGAACACTCGGAGCCGTGGCTCGCCATTCACGCCCGGCATCGAGATCACGGTGTAGCGCGAGCCGTCCCGCAATCCTTCTTTGTTGTCGGCCAGGACACTGTCCGCCCCCGCGATCCGCATCCGGAAGGTGGCCGAGTTCTCGTGGATTTCCTGGTAGTTCGTGACGGTCTTGTAGCCGATGCCCGAAAAGACCGTGCGGCCGTCCGCAGTGACATCCACGTCGCCGGGGCGGGGCAGGGCATCGACGAACCGGACCAGGGAGCGGCCCCGTCCCGCGGCCTCGGTACCGGCGGGGGAGGTTTCCATTCCCTGCGACGTCGTGGTCACGACGGGGCGTTCCGTCTTGCTGGTCCCACAGGCGGCCGCGAGCACGGCAAGGGCACAGATGGCGCTGGATGAATTGCGTGACATGGTGTTGTCAGCCTTTGGTCGAGTGGGTCATCATCGCCCCGGAGGGCGGTCACTTCACGAAAAAAGGCGCCGACCTCTCAGGACTTCCGAGAGGGAGCGCCTTCAACTGACGGCTCTGAGCCGCCCGTCAAGGTGATCCGGAATGGACCCCGGATCGTGATGTCCTGCTGGCTAGTGTGCGTCCCGGTTGGGAACCGAGAGGACCCGTACCTTGGCCGCCTGGGGATGCCGGCTCTCGATGGCCTGAGAATCGTCGGTCCGGGCCTTGAGGATCTCGGCCTCGGTCCGCTCGATCTTGATTTCCAGCCGCAGCCGGACGAATGCGCTCATGTAGATATTGGCCACCCAGACCACCCCGAAGATGGCCAGGACGCTGCCCCGCCAGTCGCTGAGCAGCAGGTGGAAGCCGGTGCCCAGCACCGCCACCAACGCGATGTAGTGACTCAGGCAGTACTCACAGGTCGGCATGTAGAACAGTTTGCGCGCCGGCCAGCTGCTGGCCGCTTTGGACTTCGCGGCCAGCCACTCCCGCGGCTCGCGGAACAGCTCCTCATGGGTCACTGTCCACGCCACGCAGGCCACCGGAACGGCCAGCAGCAACAGCCAACCCAGCTGCTCGGGCAACGTCATCGTCAGGCCGGTTGCGGTGTGGCATCAGCCGCCGGGTTCCAGACCGCGCTGAGTGAGCGGTTTATCCCGGCCAGCGCCTCGTCGTGCACCGCCAGGCCGCGCTCCTCCAACGACTCCAGCACGGTCCTTGGCATCAGACGGAGCAGGCTCATCGTCATGCTGGCGTACTCACGAAGGTGGCGCTCCGCCAGGAATCCGACCATCTCATCATTCAGCAATACTGCAGTGGCATACAGCATCCCGTAGCCGATGCTCGCCAGACTGGCCGCGGTATAGCCGTCCCGCAGCGCCTTGGCGGCCCGCTCCATTCGCAGCAGATCGATGGCCCCGGCACCGAGTCCGGCAGCCAGAGTGCCGGCCTTCTTGATGGCGCCGGCAATTCTTCCCGTCACGTGCGGATCCCCCACCTTGCGCACCTTGCGCAAGGCCTGGATATGATTGAGCACGACGCTGCGGCACCGACCGAGTTCTCTCACCACGACGGGATGCTTGTCGCCCAGCTCTTGGATCTGGGCACCAAACACTTCGGCAATATGTTCCTCAAGCGCGAGCATATCACTGACGTAACTGTCAACCGCTTCCGTCTCGGTGCGTGCCACGATTACCTCCCGCTGATTGGGCGCGGGACCCGATCCCGGTCCCAGAACTGCAAAAGGCGCGATCCCTTGGCCAGTCCTGGCCTGGAATCGCGCCTTCCTCTTGGGAGCCCGTTTCACTCCCCCGAAAAGGCGGGGCCGCAGGTTGAGCACGGCCCCTATGTCCTGGTTCCCAGTTTACCCCTCGATCAGGCTTCGCGCAACCCTCGTCAGCGCGAAATTCGATCACCCCATCGCATCTATTGGCTCAGTAACGGCTTGCGGCGTGGATCAGCCTTCGGCCATCCGGGCGGCCTCGGCCTTTCGGCGGCGACGAGCCACAAAGTAGGACAGGAGGATACTGATCTCATACAGCAGATACAGCGGCACCGCCATCGCGATGGTGGTCCAGAGCAGGTCGCCAGGGGTCAGGAAGGCACCAATAACCACGGCGGCCACCAGGGCATGGCGCCGGAACCGGATCAACATTTCAGTGCTGACCACGCCGAGGGCAGACAGGCCGAGCAGGACAACCGGCAGCTCAAAGGCAACGCCAAAGGCCAGGGTGAGGCTGAAGGCAAAGCCGAAGTACTCGCTGGCCGTGATCATGGGAGTGAGCCAGCCCTTGCCGAAATCCATCAACCACGGAATGGCGAGCGGCAGCACCACCATGAATCCCATTGCCGCGCCCGCGATGAACAGCAGGACCGCGCCCGCCACAACCGCCAGCCCGATTCGCCGCTCACTCTTGTAGAGCGCCGGTGCCAGGAAGCCCCAGACCTGGAACAACACGACCGGCAGCGCGATGAGGAGCCCCAGGCCCACGGAGGCCTGCATCACGATCGAAAAGGGGTCGCCGGGGTGCGTGAAGACCAGCTTGTGATCCGGCAGATACGGCATGATCGGCCGTTCGAGCCAATCCATGAATGGCGTGAGCATTACCACGCCGACTCCGGCACCGATGCCCACGATCACTGCGGCCAGCGACCAGATGATCCGCCAGCGCAGCTCTTCGAGATGATCCAGAAAGGGCATTTCGCCCGTGGTGTTCGAGGTCACTCGTGCCTGATTCCCGGTAAAGAGGAGCGGCTGCCTGGGGAGAGAATATAACGACGGTCGGATCGAGGGAGATTCCGCCCCGCGTGGGGGGGCCGGGGCCGGCGATATACTTCAGCCGTGTCCGCCTCCACCCGCTCGACCCTCGCCGTCCTGGCCAGCACTCTCCTGCTGCTCGGCGCCGCCATCTGGAACCGATTCCCCCTCACGTTCTGGGATACCCGGGCCTATCTGGTCCACTCGGTCACCCTGGCGCCGCGGCTCGACCGGGTCATTGGCTACAGTCTCTTCATCCGGGCATGGAGCTGGACTGGTTCGCTCTGGTCAGTCGTGGCGGTGCAGTCGGGAGCCCTGGCCTGGCTGCTCTGGCTGGTGGCGCGACTGGTGCTCCGACGTCCCGATCCGTTCCGGTTCGTTGTCACTGTCGGGCTGCTCGCCGCGCTGAGCGCGCTGCCGTGGATTGCCGGACAATTGATGCCGGACATCTTCACCCCGATTCTGGTGCTGGCGCTGTTCGGTCTGATCGTCGGCGCCATCCGGATCCGCCGTGGCGAGCAGGTCCTGCTGGCCGTCACGATCGCCATCGCGGCGGCGGTGCATGTCACTCACGCGGTGTTCGGGGTGATGCTGATAGTCGTTCTGATGCTGACCAACTGGCCGAATTGTCGGTCGAGGCCATCCCAACTGCGAAGCGCACTCCTCGGCCTGCTGGCCATTGGGGCAGGCCTGGGCGGAATGCTCGGCTTCAACTACAGCCGCAATCATCGGTGGGAGCTGGTCGGCGGCGGCAGCGCCTTTCTGCTCGCCCACCTGGTCGAGAGCGGTGCAGCCAGCCGCCTGCTCGATGCGCACTGTGGCGTGCGGGACTATGCCTTGTGTCCCTATCGCGCCAGCCTGCCGATGACCACCGACGAACTGCTGTGGCGGGATCGGCTGCCGTTCCATCCCTTCGAACAGCCTGAGGTCACACAACGGGAAACCCACAGACTGCTGCTGGATTCCTGGCGCGAACACCCGGGCCAGCAGCTGGCGGTCGGCTTCGAATACAGCCTCGGTGCGCTGAGCCGGTTTGGCACCGGAGAAGGTCTGGACAGCCTGGCGCTGCCCGGACTCGATTCGGCCGTGGCGCTGGTGGCGCCTGGAGACCGACCGGCGCTGGCCGCCTCGCGCCAGCAGCACGACCAGGTGCCAGTCTCACGGTTGCGCGCGATCGATACTCCCGTGGGATGGGCATTCCTGCTCGCCGCCCTGGCGGTCGTGATCGTCGCCCTGTCCCGAGGCGGCCGATGGAGAGCCGACCGGTCGGTGCAGTTCCTGGTCACGGCACTGCTCTCCGTCATCCTCTACGCGGCGCTATGCGGCAATACCTCCGGGATCTACGATCGATATGAGTCGCGACTGGTCTGGCTTTGCGGATTCGGGCTGTGGCTGGCGGCGGAGGCCAGATACAGAAGACAGAAGCGTCGTGCTGAGCGAAGCGAGGGAACAGGAGACGGGAGACGGGAGACGGGCGATCGGCGATAGGGAGCGAGTGGATTAATGGTTTCATCACCTGGTTGGCTAACGGCTAACGGCTAATGGCCAACGGCTGTGGTCGATGGCTTCCGGCTCCCCGGCCTCGTCTCCGCCACCAGGTAGATCACCCTGGGGTCCGCGCCTGGTATCCGAATGAACCCGGTTCCCGGGGTCCCGCCGTACGGCTTGGTCCAGCTTGACGCCAAACCCCACTCGTCGATGGCCAGCGCTTCGGACACTTCGCGCAGCGGCACCGACCAGTTGTCCTTCCAGTATCCATTGAGACCCCAGCGGGTCCCGCGGGCGGTGGCGTGGGTACCTCGCGGATCGAAGCTGGCATGATCATGGGATACGCCGAGCAGCCTGCCGGGTGCATCGTAGCGGATGGTGTTGTATGCGCCAAGTTCGCCGGTGGCGGGATCGCGGGGCCAGAGCAGCGGGGGAGCGCCGGGCCACACCACCCTGCCGCCGCTATCCAGGTATCGCCGCAACGGCGACTGCGCGAGGTCACCATCGGCCAGCGATGTGGGGAGATAATCGATCGCGAAGACGAGGGTACTGGGCTTGCGGTCAGCGATCCGGTCATCGAGCCACGAGGCCAATCCCGTTGCGTCCAGGGTCGCGTAGCCCGCGGCCGAGAGGTAGCGGGTGACCGCCTTGCTGTCGAAGCTGGCTGATTGCTGGTAGCTCGAGTCGTAAAACACCGCGCGTTAGGTGGTGTCCCCGTCGCCGAGTCGAATGGCGTAGACCGATCCGTCGGTGCTGCCGACGTAGGCCAGCCAACCGCAGACCACCGGTGACGAGTAGATCGTTCCGCCAGTCTGGAACTGCCAGCGCATCGAGCCGGTCCTGGCATCGAGGGCCAGCAGCCGGCCGATACCGCTGCCAGCCAGCACGGTGGTACGGGTCACTGCCGGCGACGACCAGACCGAAAAACCGGTGGTTTGCCGCCACAGCTCTTTCCCTGTCTTCACATCCAGCGCCTGGATGAAGCCGCCATCCGAACTGGCGGCATACACTGTATCTCCCGTGACCGCTGGTGAGGCAATGATCCAGGACTGCTGGTGATCGAACCGCCACCGCAGCTTGCCTTCATCAGCGGAGACGGCATAGAGGAAGCCGTCACGGGCCCCGACAAAGACGGTGTTGCCGCTGACCACTGGCGAACTCTGGATGGTGCGGCGGTCGAATCCGAAGTCGCCGGAGGTGAGCCGGGCGCCTTCGGTATCGAACCGCCATCGCCTGACTCCGGTTTTCAGGTCGAAGCAGTACAGGCTGCCGTCGGCCGAGCCGACGTACACCCGATCGCCGGCCACTGCCGGGGACGACCGCACCCGGCCACCGGTCCATCCGCGCCAGATCACTCGACCGGTCGTGGCGCCGAGGGCATAGAGGCCGCCATCGCCGGCCCCGACAATGATGAGGTCACCGGCCAGCACCGGGGACGAGATGAAGTGATCGCCGCTCTCATGACCCCACGGAAATGGAATGATGGAGTCGGTGCCCCTGAACCAGCGAAGCTGGCCGGTCAGGGCATCGACCGCATAGATCCGGCCGGATCGTGAAGTGAAATAGACGGCGCCGTGGCCAACCGCGGGTGATGAGGCAATGGCCGAGTCGGCCTGGTAGCTCCAGCGGAGGGTACCGGTTTCACGGGCCAGCGCGTAGAGCTTGCCGTCGCCACTGCCGATGAAGACCTGGCCCGCGGTCACGGCCGGTGACGAGATGACGGAGCCGCCGGTCGGGAAGCGCCACTGCAATCCGGCCAGTGAACGACCAGTCGGCGAATCGTAGAACCCCAGATGGGCCGGGCCGCCCCGGAACATCAGGGTGGTGGCGGATTGGGCGGCCATGCCCGCCGGCAGGGACAGAGTCCACAGCACCACCGCGCCGGCGCCAACCGACCTCATCAGCGGCCTCGTGCAATCGGGAATGATTCGGGAAGTGAACTGACGGTCCGGCTGTGGGGTCGTACGGGGTGGGATCGGGGCGAGTTTCCTATTGGCCCCCGGCCTGCCTGGCATACGCCGCCGGCGACAGTCCCACCATCGCCTTGAAGTCCTTCACGAAGTGGGCCTGATCGGCGTAGCCCAGTTGCAGCGCCAGTGCGGCCTGGCTGGCCGGCTGCAGCACCAGTTGCTCCGCCGCCTCGTGCAGCCGGTAACGCTGGATGACCCACTTCGGGTTGACCCCGATGTATCTGGCAAACCGCCGCTGCAGGGTCCGTAGCGTCAGGCCATGTCGCCGGCCGAGCTCCTCCGCGCTGCTGAGACTGCGATCGCTGGCGATCGACTCGGCCATGGCGCCGGTGGCGGCGGCGGTTGGGTCAGCGACGGGATTGCGCTGGCGCAGGAACCTTTCCATCAGGGTCATCCGTTGGTCCTCGTCCGCCGCTTTCATCATCGCGTCTTCGATCCACGCCGCCTCCGAGCCCCAGACTTCGGGAATCGTCAGGATCCTGCCGCTGTAGCCCGCCACCGGTCGCTGCACGAAAGGGTAGAACCCGCCGGGCCGGAATTTTGCCGCGAAGATCCGTCCCGTTCCTGCCAGCAGGGTGGAAAATTTTCCGCGGGAGACTCCACCGATCCGCCCGCCCTTGCCGGTTTCAAAGATCAGGTGGACAGTGGGGTGGGGCAGCGTTTCCACTCGGCTGGGCTCGTCGTCCCTCAGGTCCCAGGACACCGACCAGTAATGTTCGATAAATCCCGCCAGGTCGGGGGAGGGCAAATACCGAGCGTGGCTGAATCGCTGGCTGCGGCTCACCGGCGTCCTGAGCACGCCTCGGGGCGGATCGGTCTTGCGGACTGGCATCAGTGCTGTCGCGTTCTGACAAGACGGGAAGGGCGCACTACCCTATCATGGGGTATCGCTCGACAGACTGGGGCATGACCGGTCCGGCGGGCGGGATCACCTTCATCAACGGAGCGTGACGGTGCCTCAGACATGTACCCCGGTACTCGCGGCCATATTGGTCCTCGGTGTCGCCGCCGGGTTGCGGGCCCAGATTCCGGCCTCAGCAGTACCGACCACCAGGAAAGAGGGAGCCATGACGATGCATGCCACTGGTACATTCGAGGTGAAGGTCTCGCCGATCACCACCGCCGACACGGTCGACACCGGCGGCTTCAGCCGGTTGGCGCTGGACAAGAAGTTCAGCGGCGACCTCACCGGCACCAGCCTGGGCCAGATGCTGGCGTCCGGCGGACCGAAGGACGGCTCCGGGGCCTACGTCGCGCTCGAGCGGGTGACCGGAACCCTCAATGGCCGAACCGGCAGCTTCGCGCTGATGCACAACGGCACCATGACCCCTGAATCCATCGAAATGCGGATTTCCGTTGTGCCGGGCTCCGGCACCGGTGAGTTGAGCGGGATCGCCGGGACCTTCACCCTCGTGATCGAGGGAAAGACCCACTCGTGGACGCTGGAGTATACGATCTCGAAATAATGTCATCACGAGGACCCGAAGGGTCCGAGGGACCTACCTGACTGGATCTGGTCACCAGTCGACGGCGAGGTCTCTCCATCCAAGGTTCTGCGACTCGATCAGTTGACATCGTCGCTCGCGGTCCCATCCCTTGATCTCCTTCTCCCGCGCGATGGCTGCGCCAGCGTTCGGAGTTTGTTCGAACCAAACCAGCCGAGTGATCCGGTATCGGCCGGTAAACCCATTGCCGATGCCAGCACGGTGCTCTGCAAGCCGGCGTGGCAGGTTATTTGTCACCCCGACATAGAGCGTTCGGGAAAGACTCGAGAGGATATAAACCGTGAAGAGTCGCTGATGCATGACCGAATCTGCCGTCCTGCCATCCTCGGTCAATCAAGACAACCCAGTACCGGAATAACTGGGCAGTTCCCTCGGATCCTGCGGATCCTCGTGATGACAGCTTCTACTTGAGCAGGTTCACCACGGTATAAATCACCAGCCCCGCCAATCCCCCCACCAGGGTGCCGTTGAGCCGGATGAATTGCAGGTCGTGGCCCACGGCCAGCTCGATCCGTTCCGCCGCCACCTCCGGATCCCACTGCCGCACCGTCGCGGCGATCAGCTCGGCCACTTCGTGACGGTGATGCTCCAGCTGCGCGGCCACGAAGTCGATGATCTGGGCGTCCAGCTGCGCCAGCCGGTCGTGATCGGCCAGCAGCGATTCGCCAGCGGCGCTGATGCCGCGGGCCAGCGGCTGCAGCGTGGCGCCATCCCCGTCGGGTGAGTAGCGCGCGGCGGCCTGCCGGGCCTTGCCCCAGAGCGAACTGGCGAACTCCTCCACCACCGGGCTGGCCAGCAGGTCGAGCTTGAGCGCCTCGGCCCGCCGGATGACTTCGGGCGAATGCTCCAGCCGGTCGACAAAACCCCGGAATGAAACGTCGAACTTGAGTCGCAGCGGATGATGGGGATCGGCCTTGACCTCCTCGATCAGCCTCGTTCCCGCGGCCACCAGCCGCTTGTGAAAGGCGGCATCCATCGGGGCCGGCACCCACCAGGGACTTTCCTCCCGGATCTTTTCCCGCAGCCCCTCCCGGTTCTGCTCCAGGCCGTTCAGCACCAGTGCCAGGGCCTCATCGAGCAGCACCTGGTGCCGGTCATCGGTCGCGACGACCGAGAGCAACCGTCCCAGCAGAGGCGCCAGCTGAACCGATTGCAGCCGGGCCACCGCGTTGGTGCGGATCAGGTCGCTGATTTCTCCCTCTGGAAGGGACTGAACCGCCCGGGCCAGCCCGACCGCGGCGTGACGGGCCAGCGCCGCGCTGTGGTCCGGGTCGCTCAGCCAGCGGGCGCTGCGCTCGGCCAGGTTCATCGACCGCAGCCGCGCCGCCAGCACATCACGGCTGAGAAAGTGATTCTGGACGAAACCGCCGAGGATCTTGCCGATCCGGTCCTTCTGGGTCGGGATGATCGCGGTATGCGGAATCGGGAGGCCGAGTGGCTTGCGGAACAGGGCGGTCACGGCAAACCAGTCGGCCAGGCCCCCGACGACCGAGGCCTCGGCGGTGGCACGGACATACCCCAGCCAGGGGTAGCGGGGCTCGTAGATCAGGGCCACGATGAAGATCAGGAGCGCCACCGCGAGCAGCCCGGTGGCCACCCGTTTCATTGCCTTGAGTTCGGCTCTGCGGACTGCCTCGTCTTTGCGGGGCGGGGGAGCGGCGAGCGCCGGAGGAGGGGTACCCATTCGCAAGGAAATTACAGCCGCTCCGCGCGAGCCGAAAGGAACAGGACGTCCGGCCCTGGCTGGGCCACACACCGTTTCACGACTTCGAATCGGGGCGATCCGATTGCAACCCCGACCCCATCCCCCCGTATGGCCTGCACCCCAACAGACCCTGGAGCTCCATCCGATGCCATCGCTCGTCCGCTGTACCGGCCGGCCGCTCGTCGCCGCGCTCTGTCTTCTCGCCCTCGGCACTGCTCCACTCGCTGCCCAGAATTTCCGGCTGGTTTTTCCGGACGCCAGTCAGCGGGCCACCATTTCCCAGACCGTCGGCCTGACCGACGTCTCCATCGACTACGGCCGGCCGGGGATCAACGGGCGGATCGTCTGGGACAGCCTGGTTCCCTACGACTCGGTCTGGCGGGCCGGGGCCAACATCAACACTGTCCTGACCGTGACCAGTCCGTTTATGGTGTCGGGTCAGGCACTGCCGGCGGGACGCTACGGCCTGTTCATGATCCCGGCCAAGGACAAGTGGACCGTGATCCTCAGCAAGGAAGCCAACGCGTGGGGCGCATTCAGCTACGCTAAATCGGAGGACGCGCTCCGGATCACGGCCACGCCCAGAGCCTCGGAGAATGTCGAGCGACTGGAGTACACCATGGATGACCCGACCGACAAGTCGGTCACCGTGACGCTGCGCTGGGAAAAGGTGGCGGTCGGCTTTACCGTAAGCGTCGATCGGGATCAGGTGGTGCTCGATAGCCTCAAGCAGCAGTTGCGCAACCTGGCCCGGTTCTTCCCGCCGGCCTGGGCTCAGGCGTCAGGCTGGGCCATGGCCAACACCAAGAACATGGCGCTGGCGGAAAACTGGGCGGATAGCTCGATCAACCTGGCACCTTCCTTCCTCAACCTGACCATGAAGGCCAACCTGCTCGAGCGCCGGGGTGACAAGGTCGAGGCCGACAAGATCCGGACCCGGGCCGGCGCCATGGCCACGTCTGAGGTAGATGTGAATGCCTACGGCTACCAGCTGCTGGCGGCCAAGAAGTACGATGAAGCCATTGCGGTGCTGGAGCGGAATACCCGGGACCATCCCACCAGTGCCAACAGCTGGGACAGCGTCGGTGAGGCCTACGGTCTCAAGGGCGACAAGGCCAAGGCCCGCACCAACTACCAGAAGGCGCTGTCATTGTACACCGATCCGGCCAACCAGCAGCGGGTCACCGGGATCCTGGCCAACCTGAAGTAACCGATCGAAGATGGAGGAATGAGGAGGGAGAAAGGGGGAAGGCGGAAAGGGGAATGGCCAGGGCCGCTATCCCGGCGCCGTTCCCCCTCCTCCTTCCTCCTTTCCTCTCGCCTGTCTCCCGTCTCCTGTGCCCTGTAGTTAAGGTTCCGGCAGCCGCGGAGAGCTGCCATGATCTTCAAGAACCTCCAATACCTCGTTGCCCTGGCCCAGGAGCAGCACTTTGCCCGGGCCGCCACCCGGTGCGGCGTCACCCAGCCGACCCTGTCGGCCGGTGTCAAACAGCTGGAGGAGGAACTTGGCATCCTGGTGGTTCAGCGGGGCCAGCGGTTCCAGGGGTTTACTCCGGAGGGAGCCCGGGTCCTTGAATGGGCCCGCCGGATCCTGGCGGACTGCGACAGTCTGAACCAGGAAGTCAGCCAGATGAAGGCCAGCCTCACCGGACGGTTGAGGATCGGCGCCATTCCGGTCGCGCTGCCGGTGGTACCCCTGCTGACCACACCATTTGCCCAGCAGTTCCCCCAGGTCACCATCACCGTGCACTCGATGACCTCGATAGATATCCAGCGCGGACTGGACGATTTCAGCCTCGATGGCGGACTGACCTACCTGGATAATGAGCCACTGCAGCGAGTCCGGACCCTCGAGCTCTACCGCGAACGCTATTACCTGTTCACTCCGGAAGACGCCGCACCGGCCGGGCGCGACTCGGTCAGCTGGCTCGATGCGGCGCAGACGCCGCTCTGCCTGCTGACGCCGGACATGCAGAACCGGCGGATCATCGACCTGCATTTTCACGAGGCGGGGGCCGACGTCAATCCGCGTCTGGAGACCAACTCGATCCTGACCCTGTGTGATCACCTGCGGACCGGCCAGTGGTCCACCATCCTGCCCCAGACCTACCTGTACCTGCTTGGCGAGATCAGCCACATTCGCGCCGCCGCGCTGGTCAAGCCCTCACCCACCCATACAGTGGGACTGGTGGTTCCGGACCGCGAGCCGCTCACCCCGTCGGGACGTGAGCTGCACCGGTTGGCATCGACGCTGGAATTGGCTGGGACCATCGAGAAGCAAATCAGCCTGTCACATCGCTGATCGGGTGGCGCGGGGAGTCGCGGGGTCAACCCTGGATTCGATGAGGATTGGCATAGACGGTGTGACGGTCGGCCCGGGCAAATCCGACCAGCGTCAGTCCCGCCTGTTCCGCCACCTGCACCGCCAGTCCCGTCGGGCCCGAAATCGCAACCAGCACGGAGGCGCCGAGCGTCACTGTCTTCTGTACCATCTCGAAGCTGGCCCGGCTGGTGACGACCACAAAACCGCTGGCCGGATCGATAGCCTTCCGGACCACGGCGCCAATCAGTTTATCCAGCGCGTTGTGCCGGCCTACATCCTCCCGCACCAACCCGACGCTTCCATCCGAATCGGCCCAGCCCGCGGCATGCACCGCACCCGACTCGGCGTTGAGCCGCTGTCCGGCGCTGAGTGCGTCCAGCGCGCGGTGAATGGCCGCTGGTGCAATGACCAGTCCGTCGGGAACCGGACGGACCGGCCGCAACACGGCGTCCACGCTCTCGGCGCCGCAGATGCCGCAGCCGGTCCGTCCGGTCAGCCGGCGGCCGCGCTCGGCGATCACCGCGTCACGGGCGGGATCAACCGCCACCTGCAGCTCAACTCCACGACTGTAACGCACCACCTCGACTCCACGAAATTCGGCGATCGAGGCGATCAGCTCTTCGGTCAGGCTGAAACCCAGGGCAAAATCCTCGAGGTCGGCCGGGGTGGCCATCATCACCACGTGGGCCTGGCCGTTGTACCCGATGGCGACCGGCACCTCCTCGGCAATCCGCTCGATCCGTTCCGAACTGGTGCCAGACTGCCAGCGGAGGGCCGGCTGATCACGCAATGCCCCCGCGGAGCCGAGCCGGTTGAGCAGTAGCGGGTTCCCGGTCGGCAGTGGTGTCACCCTTCGACCACTTCGGCGGCGCCCTCATTCCCCATCTGGATGATCCAGGCGTACTTGACCAGCCCGAGTTCGGAATCGATGCCGAGCGCCGCACGGATCCGCTTGCGGTGGAAGGCGACGGTATTAAGACTCAGGCCGAGCTGATCGGCGATTTCGGCGGAGGAGAGGGCCCGCCCGATCATCCGGACGATCTGCTGCTGGCGGGGCGTGAGCCGGGAGAGTCCGAGCTGGGTTGGCCCGACCCGGGTCTTGAAGTGCTCCCGGGTAAGCAGGCTCGAAAGGAAGCGGCGGTCGGCCATCAGCTCCGAGATGGCCACCAGCAGCTCGGAGATCCCGGCGTCCTTGGGGACGTAGCCCTGGGCCCCCACGCTGATCGCTGCCTCCGCCAGCGAGCGGTCGGTGTGCATGCTGACCACCAGTATCCGTGAGTCCGGGGCAACGGATCTCAGTTCTGAAATCAGCTCGAGGCCACTGCGGTCGGGGAGGCTGAGATCCAGCAGGATGACATCCGGCGCCATTTGGACCGCCGCGAGCAGCGCATCCGCGGCCGTGTGGACGCAGGCCAGGATATCCAGATCATCCTGAAGCGCGGACTTCATCCCTTCGGCGACCAGGTGATGATCTTCCACCAGAATGACTGTGACCTTGTTGCTCATGTGCCCTCCGCCAGCTTGGGAAAGCGTACCCGGACGGCGGTGCCGCCGTCCGGTCGAGCGGTCATGGAATAGTGGCCCTGGGCCAGAAAGGCCCGTTCCTTCATGGTGACGAGCCCCAACCCGCGCTTGCCACTCATGGCGGCGCCAGGATCGAACCCCTTGCCCTCGTCGAGGATCGAGAGGGTATATCCGTCCGCCGATTCGGCGAGTTCCAGCCGGGCTTCCGCGACTCCGGCGTGCTTGGCCACATTGCGGAGCCCCTCCTGGGCTATCCGGTACATGGCCAGTGCCTGGGCCGGCGTGATCCGTGGTACGGCGGCCGGGACGGTGACCAGGACCCGGAGCGTGCTGCTGCGCTCGATTTCGCCACCCAGGTTCCCCAAAGCTACGCACAGGCCGCCGCGGTCGAGCAGGGCGGGGTGCAGCCGGTGAGCCAACCCCCTGAGGACCACGCCCAGGTCCTTGATCTCGCCGCGGATGCCGTCTACCGATGGGCCATCCCCACCAGGGGGGATGATGGGCATCAGGCGGTTGCACTCGTGGTCCAGCAGGGCAATCCGCTGCAGGGCGTCGTCGTGGACTTCACGGGCCACCCAGGCCCGCTCCTCGTCCTGCGCCGCCAGCAGCTGGCTGGAATATTCCCGGTGCATGGCCAGGAACCGCCGCTGGTAGACCAGCAGGGCCAGGCCGAACGCTACGAGAACGACAACGGCCGCGAGGAGCGAGGCGACGAAGACCCACGCGATCGGAGTTGTGGAATCGTGCACAGCAGGCCTTTGGCGATCATGAGCATGGCGATGGTGTCGGATACCGATTTTGCGGCCGGCACCGCGAAGGCGGCATCCGGATTGCCGCCCATCAGCCGTCGCAGGATCGGGTCATACCCTATCATCCCGATGAAATAGAGCGAATAACCACTGCAAATCCAGAACCAGTCGAATCGGGCCGGATTCTCCCCGGCTGAAAGGGATCTGGTCAGCAAGGTGTAGAGCGCGAGGCACAGCAACACCAGCGCGGTGAGGCTGGTGGTCATCAGACTGAAGGTCCTGAGTTCCTTCACCAGGAGGGTCAGGGACACCATGGCCACTAGGAAGATCGGGGCCAGGAAACGGATGGCCAGCCGGGAGAGCTCGCCAGCTTGCCAGTCGTACAGGATCCAGAAAGTGAGCAGTGCCTGAGTCGGTTCGAAGATGTACTCCAGCCAGAGGTTGGAGGAATACCCCAGTCGCGTGCTTGCGGACTCCAGCATATCGAACAGGAACAGGACCAGGCACCAGAGCACGACCTTGGACCGGGTCCGGTCGGCCGTGGGTCGCAGCAGCGCCACGGCCGGCGGAAGCAACTGCGACGCTATCGCCACGTAGACCGCCCACCTCAGGCCGTTCATCCGGCCAGAACTCGATCCTGCCCTGGCGGTCGGACCGGGCAGAACATCCCCCGCGCAATCAGCACCATGGCCACGGTCTCCACCACGGGTTTGACGATCGCGAGCCGAATGAGCGCTGGTAGATCGATCGAGAGTAGCAAACGTTCTACCGGCTCGACTCCGGTTTCGACACAGAAATAGACGGTGAAGCCGAGACAGACCCAGAACCAGTCGCGGTGGCGCAGCTCTTCTCGCTCGAGGAGGCTGTTGGACACGAGGGTGTAGAGCACCAGGCAGAGTATTGCCAAGCCCGACAACGATCCGGTGATCAGGCTGAAAGTGTCCGAACGTTCCTCGGTCAGAGTGAGGATGGTCATGGTGATCAGATAGACCGGAACCAGATACCCCAGGGCCCTCCGGGTTCCGGGTCGTACCTGCCAATCGCTGAGTATCCAGCAGACCAGCACTGCTTCGGTCGGATGCACGATATAGGATAGCCAGACGTTTCCCCCTGACGCTCTGTGCTGGAAGCCGATCAGCACCATGTCGAACAGGAACATCACCAGACAGAAGAGCACCACTTTCGAACGAGTCCGATCGACCGGGCGCCTGAGCAGCGCCGTCAATGGCGGCAGGAGTTCCGAGGCGAAGTAGAGATAGGCGAAGAAGTAAACTGCGGCGATCATCCGGTATAAAGCCGACTGGTGAGAGAGCAGAACGGAGGGCAGGGGATGGTGACCTCGAGAATCGTTCCCGACGTCAGGTCATCGCCATTTGCATCGACGGCCGCCGGCACTGGGCTGAAGCGCCCACGGCACTCCGGTGGTCGCGAATCCACAGGCTGCTCATCGGGCCGGGACACTATCCTGGCCGAACGGCCGAACCGGGCACATCATTCCACGAGTGATCAGCAGCATGGCGGTCATCTGCACGATCAGTGAAGCCATCAGGATCCGGATGAAGGCCTGGACATCCGTGCCGATCAGGAACCGCTGCAGCGGCTCCACGCCGGTCTCGGCACTGAAATACACCGCTAATCCGAGGCAGAGCCAGAACCAGTCGCGGCGGCGCAATTCGCCGGGCTCAGCCAGACCATTAGTCACCAGGGTAAACAGTGCCAGGCACAGCATGAAAACCCCGGAGAGTGAACCGGTGATCAGACTGAATGTGTCCGGCAGTTCCACCAGAACTGTCAGGCCGATCACGGCCACGAGATACACCGAAACGAGGTATCCCAGGACTCTGCGCGCGCCCGGTTTGACCTGCCAGTCGGACAACAACCAGGCCCCCAACAGGACTTCCACGGGGTGAAAGAAGTAGGTCAGCCACAGGTTGCCCTGGCTGCCGACATGCCGGAAGGCAATGAGCAACATATCGAACAGGAAGAGAAAGAGGCAGAACAGGCCGACCTTCAACCGGGCCGGTTGTCTCGATTGCTTCAGCAGTATCGCCAGCGGCGGCAGGAGTTCCGACGCATTGGAGGCGTAGGCTACGACTCCGTATTCGATCATCCGGTCTGAAGCTGGCTGATCTCGCCACAGAATGGAGGACAAGGCCAGGCAAGTTCGAGAATCGTTCCCGCGGTCATGTCATTGCCCTCCCTATCGACGGCGACCAGAACATGGACCGCGATTCCCGCCTCATCCAGCCCGTTGTAGATCCGCAGGCCAGCGCAATCCTTCTGGGCCATCAGTTCCGTCAGCCCTCCAATGCTCCAGAACAGGGAGGCCTTGATTGCGTCGGGCGCGGCCTTGCGGAATCGGGTGGTGTACTCGATGCCCTGCTCCAGGGTGATACGGTGGTTGCGCTGTGGCGGGGTCGGCATCGGAGGTCTCCGGCTGGAAGGTCAAACTACACAAACCCGCCAGGGTCGGCGGGCGGGAAAAGGCTCTGAGCTGTTGCGAGGTCTGGCTTTTACCTGGCGGGTCCGGGCAGCCCAAAGGGCACCCAGGGAAGCAGTACGATGGGATACAGACTTGAGTTGCGCAACTACCATCGATGGTAGGGGTCATGCCGGAGGGTCTGGGCCTGTCGGTCGATCGATGGCGTCTCCTATCCGCGCCGCAAGCCTGGCATCGGTGCGGTCAGCCCCCTCCTCCCGGCCAGCTTCCTGCTCGGCGACGGTGGGACCGGACCTTGACCTCGACTCCTGGCCAATCCGAACCGGGCCGTCAGTCCGAGCAGCAGCCCGCTGTCCGCGGGGTCCGGCCCGCCCAGCCGCCCACCTGGTGACCTGACGGTACCGACGGCGCGGCCGAGAATCGCTGGTATTACGCCAGGTTGGTGGCCAGCACCATCAGCCGTACCCCGGCGGCCAATCCCTGCTCCGGGCACCGATCATGATGGCCGTTCCGCCGGTGACGAAGAGTCGGCGGTCGGCGGTTAGCCGCTCAGGGTGTCATGCGGTGGGATGAGAACGGTGCTCCGGGCTTCGATCGAGCTGGAGCGGCTGGCGGCACGAGCGGCAGATCAGGTCGACAGGCAGCCGGAATCGGCTGTCTCTGAGTCCCAGCGGCTGGGTCACGTGACAGAACGGGCACTCACCCTCGGCCGAGGCGAAGATCTCACCCTGGCCGAGGCGCTTGGCGGCTACCACGAGGCCGATCACGAGGACGACCGGCGGGCCGATCAGGTGGATGATTGGAATCGGCAGCATGATGAGGGCCGATGCCAGCGCCAGCCCGAATGCCTTGGCAGCCCGCACCATGCGATCACGCGCCGTCAGGTGCCGGGTGACGGCGGTTGCCGGGGTGGCCGGCACACCGAACCCGCTGAGTTGCAGTACCCGCTGTTCCGACCGGTCAGTCGATGCCATTCAACTGTCGGAGAAGAAGAAGCGGGCTTCGACGTCGCCGGCCTCCATGGCCTCGACGACCTGATCGACGGCAGTCCGGATTTCCCGGACCCGCCCACCCGGAAGCTTTCCCAGCGCGTGCAGCAGCCGGCCCTGCGCCGCCTCGGGGGCATCATCCGCCAGGGTCCGGCCCCGGGGAGTCAGGACCAGTTCCACCACCCGTCGATCCGTCTGGCCCCGCCGCCGGCGGACCAATCCACGGTCGGCCAGCCGGTCAACCAGCAGCGACAGGCTGCTTTGATGCACCGCCAGGGCCTCGGCCAGCCGTCCGATTGGCATCGAGCCATCGCGGCGGAGCGTCTTGAGGGCCCAGAGCTGGGGCGCGGTGAGTCCGTAGTTGCGGTAGATCTCCTGCGAGAAGCTCTGCAGCGCCTTGACCACTCGACGCAGGCCCTGCACCACCCGCTCCGCATCAGTGCCGGGAGCGGCCGGGGGCGGAGAACGGCGCGGGCGGGTGGTGGAGGTTTGTATTGACATAAATATTGACCTCAATGTAACTACCGGGCTCGTCGGGTCAATCTCGGCCCCGGTGGGGGTGGCATTATCTTGAGGCACCATGCGAATCGAAACCATCCACGCCGGGCCCGCGCTGCTGGCTGGTCACCATCGGGTGGCGGTCATGGTGCATTACGACAGGCCGGGGCACCAGCCCGAGACGCTCTGGTTCGACATGCCTGAAGCACTGGCGGAGCCGAGCGGCACCGGAAACGGCTGGCTCGTGGCCTTGCTGCCACTGGCCTTTCACCTCGGCGAGCCGCTCCGCCTCGAGGCCAGTGTCGATCCGGTCCTGCTTGCCAATGCCCACCGGCTCCAGGAGCTGTGGACCCGGTGGGTTCCCGAGCGGCGGCCTGTCCCGATCGAGATCGCGGGTCTGGCCGATGTCGCGGCCCGCGACTCCGGTGGCACCGCCCTGATGTTCAGCGGTGGGGTCGATTCATTTTTTTCGCTGCTGGATTTTGACCGGACCGCCAGGGCCGGAGGTTCCCCGCCGATCGCCGACCTGATTCACATATGGGGATTCGACCTGCCACTGACCAGCCGGCGCGAGTATCAGAGGATTTCGGCGCGGTTCAACAATCTGGCCCGGCGGCTCGACCGGCAGCTGATCTCCATGGCCACCAATCTCCGGGAAACCCGGCTCGGGTCGATCTCCTGGGCCGAGGTCATCCATGGGCCGGCACTCGGCGCCGCCGCGCTGCTGCTCCGGCGGCCGCCAGCCGTGGTGCTGATCTCGGCCAGCGGTGCCCGGCTCGACTCGATGCCGTACGGAACTCACCCGCTGGCCGACCCGCTGATGTCCACCAGCCGGACGTCGTTTCGCCACTACGGCATCGAGACCTCGCGCATCGCCAAGACAGCGGTCCTGGCGGAATCGGCCGTGGCGCTGGAGTTCCTGCACGTCTGCTGGCGCAGCGAGTCCGACCGCAACTGTGGCCGCTGCCTCAAGTGCTGCCTGACCCAGATGGCCCTGGACCTGCTGGGGAAGCGGATGCAGGCGACGGTGTTCCGGCCGGAGCGCTACTCACTCCGGCTGGTTCCAACACTGCGGGTCCAGACCCACGACGGTCTCAATTACATGAAAGAACTGCGTGGGGAGGCCATGGCACGGGGACGGGATGATGTATTCAGCGCGGCAGCCGAATTCCTGGCTGCCAATCAGCGCGACGCCCGGCGGCTGGCTTCCTCGAAGTGGCACCGGACCGTGAGGAAATGGCGCAACTCGATCGCCAAGCGGCGGGCCGCCGCGGCGAGGCTGGTCCGTGTGCTTCGGGGATGGGGAGGCTCGAACCATGCGGGTTGAGCGGGTGCCCCGGCAGCAGGCGCTGCTGCCGGATCATGTCCGGCTGGCCCGACGGGTGGTCTACCAGCAACGCGATGCCAACCCGGAGCTGCTCTGGTTCGATGTGCCAGCCGAGATGGCCGAAGGCCTGGACCAGTCCGACAACGGCTGGCTGGTAGCACTGCTGCCGCTGGCGCTGCGGATGCGCGAGCCGCTGCAGCTGTCCTCGCCGGTTGACGAGGTGTTGCTCACCAATTGCGAACGTCTCAGTGCCATCTGGGGTCGCTGGCATCCGGAATATCCAGCGGTCAGGCTCGAGGTGCCGGTCGCGACCAGCCCGGTGGTTGGCGCGCTGCCCCGCACCGGACTTTTCTTCACCGGTGGAGTTGACTCGTTCTTCAGCTCGCTGCACTACGATGCCACCTCGGAACCCAGGGAGGTGGTCGACGACCTACTGTTCATCTGGGGCTACGATTTGCCATTGAGCAACCGGCCGGCCTTTGCACGGAAGGCCGAGGCCTTGAACCGGATTGCCGGGCAGCTTGGCAAGCGGGCCGTCCTCCTGGCCACCAATCTTCGGGAAACCCGGCTGGGACGCCTCGACTGGGCCAGGGTCACGCATGGCGCGGCGCTGGGGGCTGCGGCGCTGATGCTCGAAGGACGATACTCCACCATGCTGCTGTCGGCCGCGCTGGCCAGGGAGTCGGGGGAGAGCTTTGGCGCCCACCCGCTGACCGATCCACTGATGTCCACCGGGCGGACCAGCTTCGTTCACTATGGTGCGGAGTTCACCCGGTTCGACAAGACCGCGTACATCGCCGATTCGGAGGCGGTACGGCGGCATCTGCACGTCTGCTGGGAAGACGCCTCGGATCGCAACTGCGGCCGATGCGAGAAATGTGTCCGAACCCAGCTGGCCCTCGAGATGCTTGGCGCCCGGACCCACTCCAGCTGCTTCGATCCGGCGGATTTCTCGCTCGAACGGGCCGCCACGGTCCGGCTCGGCACGCCCGCCACGGTGCGATTGATGGAAGACCTGCGAGACCCGGCGGTGGCCCGGGGCCGGGCCGATCTCGTTGCCGTTATCGATCGGTGCCTGGAGTCCAACCGGCAGCGCCATGAACGGCTGGCCGGCTCGAAGTGGCGGCGCCGAGCGGCCAAGTGGAAGAATTCGTTCCAGAAACGCTGGCTCCGCGGCAGTACTTCGGTGAAGTACTGGGCGCTGACGCTGGCAATCGTCGCGGTGGTTGCGCTGCAATTCAGCGACTGTTTTCTCGATCCCGATCCGGCTTTGAGCCGGGTCCCGCCGTTCCACATTAGCGGGCCATGAAACGTCCCGCTCCGCCCAGACTGCCCCCAATGGCCCGGTCGCGACCCTCCCGGCGCTGAACGCATCTACCCCTTGGCAACTCTCGCCCACCAAGGAGACGATGCAATGCGGCACCTCATGTTGGCTTCGGCACTCTGTGCCGCAGCGGCTACCCTCGCTCCCTCCGCCCATGCCCAGGGCCGGGTGCGGCTGATGGAAACGGGCCGGCCGAGGCTCGGTGTCATGGTCGACGTCCGGTCCGACGCCGACAATGACAAACTCGGCGCCAGGATTCGTGAAATCACGCCCGATGGTCCGGCGGACAAGGCCGGACTCAAGAGCGGCGACATCATCACCCGATTCAATGGCACCTCGCTGGGCGGCGTCAAGTCGGACGACGACGAGGCCTCGGGCCCCGGCGGCAAGCTCATCGACCTGGCCCGCAAGCTCGACGACGGTGACACCGTGAAGGTCGAGTACCGCCGTGGGGCCGAGACCAGGACCGCGACGATTGTCGCCAAGGCACTCGACGGCGCCACGCTCGGGCAGCGCTGGAAAGTCGAGGGTCCGGAATCCGGCTCGTTCAACTTCCGGATGCCGGCCATGGGAGAGATTCCCCGCACCATGTCCCTGCGCGGCATGAGTGGCCCCGGTGCCGGCTGGCTGCGACACATGGGAAGCAGCAACCTGGACCTGATCGACCTGAACTCCGATCTGGGGGAGTACTTCGGGTCCAGGGACGGTGTGCTGGTGGTCTCGTCGCCGCGCGATTCGACGGTGCCGCTCAAGGCCGGCGACGTGATCCTGTCGCTCGACGGCCGCAAGCCCAAGTCAGCCGACCACGCCCAGCGGATTCTCGATTCGTATGACGCCGGTGAATCGATCAAGGCCGAGGTCATGCGCAAGCAGAAACGGATTACCGTAACCTGGTCAGCGCCCAGGGAACGGAACAACGTGATGTGGCGGATGGACGGGGGCAATTCGGATGACGATATGTCCGGTCAGCCGAAGGTCTTCATCCGGCAGCGGCCGGGGCAGCCGACGCCACCGCCACCGCCGTCCGATCGGTCGTGAGCGCTCCGAGGTCCTGATACAGACAACCCCGCCGAGAGGCGGGGTTGTCTGTTTCTGTCACGACGCGGCGCCGCAGGGGCGGATCATGACCCGCCCTTACGGCGCCAGCGTGGCTGCCATGTCGAAGTAGCTGGTGCCCGCCCGGTCGCGGGCGTGCACCGCGATCAGGTTGGGCTGGCCGGGCAACAACACCGAGGCCGGGGCAGTAAACACCGCCGAGCCCAGGGTGGCGCACCCCTCATGGGTGTAGAACCCGGCGGCTGGCAGGGGCTGCCCGCCCGAGGGGGTAATGTCGTAACCGTTGACGAAGATCTGGAGGTCGTTATCGACGGCCACGCTGATCTGCAACGAGCCGGTGAAGCCGTTCGGGATCACGACGGACCGCCGGACCAGGATGTCCGAAACCGGCGCGACCGAGGCGGCAGGCCACAGCGACTGCACTGTCTGGTCGAGGCTGCAGTTGTTGGGTGAGCCCGGGCCGGATCCGAATGCCGCCGAGCCCTGCGACCAGGAGGCATCGCTGTAGCCGCCCGTTTCCCAGCTCGAGGGTGCCGCGTCGTTGCCGATGGTGAGGTAGCGATATCCGGTGGCCTGGTAGCTCAGCACAGTGGCCGAGGTGACGTTGTCCTGGAACAGGACCGTGAAGGGCTGTACGCCGCTGTTCAGGTGCGGCGCCGCGGCCGCGGCAAAGACCGAGTCCGACATCAGCGCGGTGCCCAGGGTCCAGCTGCCGACCGTGGCGACGCCGTTGGCATCGGTGGTCGCCGCGGAGCCGGTGATCGTGCCCTGGCTGCCAGTCGGCACCCGGAAGGTCACCGGATAGTTGGTGACCGGCACATTGGTCGGTGTGTGGAGTCGGACCGACGGCAGGTCGGATGACGCCACCGACGAGCCAGCCGTGCCGGTGAGCGCGGTGGTTGACACCGCGTCGAGCATCAGCAGGGTATCGACCACGCCGAACGGGCTGAGCTTGCGGGTAGTGCCGCCCAGGCCGGTGGCGCCGAACATGGCGTAGAGCGGCTCCGGGGTAACGAGCTTGGCCAGTTGATTGCCTACGACCGACAGGCCCCATGCCGCGAATTCGCGCAGGCTGGGGTTCGGTCCGAGGGCGAGTGCCGCGTTGGTGCAGTTGAGGAACGGCGCCGGGGCCAGCGGCAGGATCTCGATCGTGGTCGGGAGCGGATCGGGAACGTTGTGGGCCACCCGCAGGCGGCTGAGATCCGGCGGATTGAGGCTGCTGGCAATGCAGACGCCAACCACCGCATTCGACCCGAAGGTCAGCGCTGGTGTGGCGGTGAACTGGTAGTACAGCGGGTACTGGTCGAGCGGGGTCAGCAACCGCCGGTCATCGGGCAGCCGGGTCACGGTAATGATCGTCGGCACCGTCACCGAGCCACCCGCGATCGTGATGCCGGCCGTCAGCGTGGGGGTGACGATGGTGGTGGTCGGTGAAGTCGGGAGGATCACCGCGGCGGCGCCGTCATTGCCCAGGGCGGCCGCAGGAATGGCCGGATCGGGTAAGCCGGCAACACAGTACACCGCGCTGATCAGTGCCGACACCCGGGCCCCGTTGGCCACCGACTTGCCGCCGACCAGCTTGCCCTGGTTGTAGAGCTGCAGGGTCCAGTCGGTGAGGTTGTAGGCCAGCGTCTGCGCTGTGGCCGGCTTCCTGAGAGTGATGGCCAGACGGATGGCGAGGAACTTGATCTCCGCAATTGCCTCGAGGCCCTGGCCCTTGGGAAACAGCGCCGCGATCTGCTTGATGATCGTGACATCGTTTGGGCAGCCAGCGGTGGCAAAGATGGCGGCATCGGGTTTGTCAGCCGGCGCACTCGGCGTGGGCCCCGACGGGTCGGAGCAGGCCGCGAACGCAACAGCGGCAACGACAGCGAACGATAGTCTGCGGCTCATCGTGGAGTGTCCAGGAGGAATGGAGCCCGGCCCGGGGTTCGGGCTGGAGCGGAATCGATTGTGGTCAGGGATCGGTGCGCAAATGTGCTGGTCAGGCCGGGTCCGCGCAATTGGCGCACCACGATGGGTTTGCGGCTCCGACGTCGGCTAAGCGATTGGGGAATCGGGGGATCAGGCCCGGACCCGGAGCACGTCGACCGGACCGGAATCGGGCAGGCGGGACCGCTCGCGACAGCCGGTGTGGCTCCTCCGCCTCGTCAGCGGTCGGCGCCGACCAGCTGTTTGAATCGGGGATCGTTCTGGATGCCCCGAAGCCACCAGCCAGGATCGTCGGCGAACGTATGCCGCCGCGCCGGATTGGCGACGAGATAGGCCTTCAGGTTGTTGAAGGCCTCGGTTGTGTCACCCGCCATGAGCCAGGCAAAGGTCGAGATGTAGGAGAGGTCATACTGGGGGTCGAAGTCCGAGTTGTCCCGGTTGCGGGTCAGGATGCGACGGGCGCTGTCGCGCTTGCCGGCCCGGGCCAGTACCACTGCCGTGAGTACCCTGGCCTGGGGACCCGCAAAGGCGGTGTCTGCCTCCGGCGTCATTCGCAGCAGTGAATCGGCCAGGTTGCGGGCAAGGGTGGGATCCGGTTCGCGCTGCTTCATGGTCATCAGCCAGAGTTCGCACTCGACGAAACTCGGATTGGCCGGAAACCGCTGGTGCCCCTGGCGGCACCAGTTCTGGGCCTGGGAGTAGTTGCCGAGGTCGTATTCCGACAGGAAGAGCCGGTTGAGGATCACGTCGGCATTGCTCAGGTACGCGTCAGCCTCGAGCGCCTGACGGGCCGCCAGGCTGACATCAACGGAGGTCTTGTCGCTGAGCTGATTGTACAGGTGGGAGAGGGTGGCATAGGCGCCGGCCTGGTTCCCATTGAGCTTGGTGGCCCGCTCGAGATCGGCCTGGGCATCGTGCAGCAGCTGCTTGGCCCTGACCGAATCCGGCTCGAGCGGGAACAGCCAGCGCCAGTAGCGAAGGTTGCCGCGGAGCTCGAGTGCGTCGGGGTCGTCCCGGTTCAGCGCCAGGGCATGTTCCGCGTGCACCATCCCGGAATCCAGCATCCGCCCGGCCAGCCCGGCGTCGTCGAGCGCCCGACGCGCCCGCCAGTAACTCAGGGTGCCCCGGAGCACCACCGGGTCGATCCATGCGGGATCGAGCCGCTCGGCCGCGGCCGCGAGGGTGTCGCTGGCGGTGTAGTAACGATCGAATCTCGCCACTTGACCGGCAGTGTACAGCGAATCGCCCTGCTTCCTGGCCAGCTCGGCGCGCTGCAGCATGGCCCACGCGTCGGGGCTGCTGGTGGCGGCCCGCTGTTCCTGGATCCGGACCGCTTCCTTGAGCCGGGTTCGGATCAATTCAGCCGCTTCCTGGGCCACCGAGTCCGCCATGGCCAGGCTGTTCCCCCCCGGCTGCTCGAAAGTGGCCGCCTGCCACTCCGTCCCTCCGGCATCAAACAGCCGAACGGTGACCCGGAGTCGTTCGGCGTCCGGCTCGATGCTGCCGGTGATTACCGTCCCTACCTGCAGTGCCCGGGCGATGCTGTCCACCGTAGCGGGGTGGCCACGGTACTGGGCGGATCCGCCCTTTGACACCACCGAGAGACCTCGCACGCCGGAGAGCGCCGCGATCAGTCCTTCGGTCAGACCATCGGCCAGGTACCCGAGGTCGTGATTGGGACTCTTGTCGGTGAAATAGAGGACAGCAATGTCATGGGGATTGGGAACTCCGCCAATCTGCCGGACCGCCTGGAATTTCCAGATCCCGAAGCCCGCCAGCAGCAGCAGGACCGCGGCGCCGCCGATCCAGGCCCAGCGCCGGCTGGGTGCAAGCGGTTCGGGCTCCGGATCATAGGCCGCCATCTGGCGAGTGGTCCGGCGGACGTTGGGGAGCCGGGCACTGCTCAGCCGGACGCCGGTGCGCCGGGTCGAGGTGGTACCGAGCGGGGTGCCGAGGATGGCGCAGAACTGGGCGGCGGTCTGGGGGCGGTCGGCCGGAACCTTGTTGAGCGCGGCCATGACCGCATCCTCGACCTCGTCGGGCACCGTTTCACGGACGTCCTGGAGTCCTGGCACAGGCGTCATGGCATGCCGGGCCATGATGGCCCGAGAGTTGGGACCCACGAACGGCGGGGTGCCGGCCAGCATTTCGTACAGCACGCAGCCGAGGCTGTAGATGTCGGCGGTCGGGCCCACAACGTCCCCGACGGACTGCTCGGGACTCATGTAGAGTGGCGTGCCGATGGCCACCCCGGTCTGGGTCAGCTTCTCGGCGCCGGCCGAGCTGGCGGCCCGGGCAATGCCGAAGTCGGCGACCAGGGCGTGACCGCCCGACAGCAGGATGTTTTCGGGTTTGATGTCGCGATGGACGATGCCCATCATGTGGGCATGGCCGAGGGCGTCGGCCACTTCGAGTGCGATTTGCACCGCGTCATCGATCGGGAGCAGCTGCTCGCGAACCAGCCGGTCGCGAAGCGATTCGCCGACCACGTACGGCATCACGTAGTACAGCAGGCCGTTGGCTTCCCCGGAATCGTACAGGCTGAGGATATGGGGGTGGGTCAGGTTGGCGGCCAGCCGGATTTCGCGGTCGAACCGTTCGGTGCCGATTGAGGCAGCCAGCTCCGGGTGGAGCACCTTGATGGCCACTCGGCGGCCGTGCTTGAGATCCTCGGCCAGGAATACCGTTGCCATGCCTCCGGCTCCCAGCTCGCGTTCGAGATGGTAGCGGTCCTGGATGGCCGATTGCAGGCGTTCGAGGGTGTCGGTCAATTGCTCTGGCGGAGGGGCACGAAGGGCCGGTCTGCTTGGTGCAGACCGATCTCAAAGTAGGCCCTCGCCGAGGGAAAGGCCAGCAGATCGCTCAGCGCCGGAGGCGACCGATAATCACTGTCACGTTGTCGGTGCCGCCGCGGCCCAGGGCCAGCTCGATCAGCTGGCGGCACATTGCCTCGGCCGAGTCGCCGGATTCGAGCTGAGCCTTGATCTCGTCATCGCTGACGTGCTTGGTGAGGCCGTCGCTGCAGAGCACCATGACGTCTTCCCAGCGCTGGTCCGACGCCCGGACCTCGATCTTGGCCTCGCTGCCACCGACCGCGCTCCAGAGCACGTGCTTGAGCCCGGACTGCTCGGTGGCTTCGGGCGGCAGGGCCCCGGCATCGACCAGCGCCTGGGCCAGGGTCTGGTCGCGGGTCAGCAGCTCGAGGGCCCCGTCCCGCAGCCGGTAGCAGCGGCTGTCGCCCACATGGACCAGGTAGGCGCGGGGCCAGCGAACCGCCACCATCGTGAGCGTCGTGGCCATGCCTGCGTGCAGCCCATCCTCCTGGCCGGCCGCCAGCACCGCTTCATGGCTCTTCTCGACCGACTTGCGGAGGTCTTCCAGAAACGCCGGTTCGGTTTCGTCGCTGAACTCGGTGTACAGCGCCATGGCCGAGGTGACGTAGGCCGCGATGGCCTTGAGGGCGGTGCCGCTGGCCTGCTGTCCGCCCGGCACTCCGCCCACACCGTCAGCCACCAGAAACAGCCAGCCCCGTGAAGGGCTCAACAGACTGCCCAGTTCTCCCTCGGGGAGACTGCTCTGGTGGACCTGCAACGCCTTGTGCACACTGCCAATCAGGAACTGATCCTGATTTTCCTTGCGGACCAGTCCCTGATGGGTCATTCCGAAGACATCGATGTTCTGCCGGCTCGGCCTGGGCGGGCCGGCGCTGTCGTCGGATGCGGCTGACTCGAGAGCGGATGATTCTTCGGCGGTGGTCATGGCTGGAGGGTGGGGGCGGGACACCGGGTTGGCAAGGGCAGGGGAAATGCTGGCGTGGACGCCCCGAGCGGCGTACACTGGCACTGATCCCTGGGTCGGATCATTTCCCGGAACAGAGGCACCATGAACGAGAACTGCCGCAGCACCTGGCCGATAGGCTTCGTCACGCTGGCCCTGACCGTTGGCCTGATCAGCTGCGGTGGAGGTCCCAGCGGCCCCGGCGGAGGAGGCGCCGTGACCACGGTGACTATCACGCCAGCGGCCGGACTGACCCTGCCTGAGGGTGGATCGGGGATGCTGACCGCCACGGCCCGCGATGCGGCCGACAATGTGGTGGCAGGCACCAGCTTCAGCTGGGGCTCACTCGATTCCACCATCGCCACGGTCAGCGGGACCGGCAGCGTGACGGGGCAGAGCACTGGCCTGACCCAGGTACTCGCGTCAGCCAATGGCAAAGAGGATACGGTCACCATCGTGGTTGTGGCGGCAGCGTGTGCCGGGGTCGGGGCAGTGGCTCAATGGCAGGCCAACTTGGAATTCGGTTACGGCAATACCAACGCCACACCGGGCGGCTTCGTCTCCGCCTTCCATCAAGGATCACTGGCGGCGACCCTGCTTCCCACCACCACGGTACTGGGAAAACTCGAGTGGATCGGAGAACTCACTCCGGGGCCGGCCTCCGATGGAGGCGCGCCGTTTCCGCTCAAGATGGCCGAAGTTACTGTCGATACGCTGTCCGATCCGACCGAACGGATCGACGTGACCTCGGACGCGGTACCGGTCCCGACGCCCGGGGTCGATGGATTTCGTCTGGAGATCGACACGGTGGCCTGCACGTTCCGGTTCCTGGCCGCGCCATCCGTCCATGCCACCCTCAAGGTCACCGAGCATGCAGTCCATACTCTGCCGGGGCCCAACGAAGGGGTGCACTCCACGGATCAGGACCTTCCCTTCGGTGTGATCCAGAAAGGGGTGGCCGCGCTGGGCGACTGGCGTTCCGCCGGGATGGGCGTCTTCGCAAACGGTGCCCATTTGGCCTCGTACTCCGTGCTCACCGGGGTACCGCCCACCCTGGACGGGTACACCCCGGATGGGGTCGTATCCCAGGGGGCGTTCTTCGACTTTTCCAATCCAGTGCCGCAGCCGAATACGGCCATTCTTTACTTCCATCTGGAGCCGGTACGGCCGTAGCGGGTCGGGCGAGCCGGGCGAGTTGATTGGACGGATAGCGGCTTGGGACGGGTGAAACTGACTCCGAACTCGGACGAACCACCATCCGACCATCCGACCATCAGACCTTCCGGCTGTCCGCCGTCAATTCTTCCATCTCTTCGAGACTCCGAGGCCAGTCCTTCTTGAGCAGCCGGGACAGCGAGCGGTCGGCCAGCAGCCGGCCGCTCGTCTGGCAGGTGGGGCAGTAGTTGGTCTCGTTGCTGGCATAGCGGATCCGCTGAACCGGAGTGCCGCAGACCGGGCAGGGTTTGCCGAAGCGTCCGTGCACTCCCATTTCGGGCCGGAATGCGGTGACCTTCTCTGGGAATGCCCTGGTTGCCTCGGCAGTGAATCGATTACGCCATTCGATCAGCACCGATTTGATCGCGGCAAGCAGACGCACCGTCTCTTCTCCGGAGAGCTTGCTGGTGAGCGCCATTGGTGAAAGCCGAGCGCGGTGGAGGATCTCATCCGAGTACGCGTTGCCGATGCCGCTGAACAGGCGGGGATCGGTGAGGGCGCGCTTGAGGGTGTGGTTCTCGCTGGTCAGCCGGGCCGCAAAATCGGATTGCGACAGGTCAAGCACCTCGAGTCCGCCGCGGTCGAATGCCAGCAGCGCTTGACGGCCGTGGACCAGGTGGAGTGAAGCACGGCGGGTGGTGCCGGCCTCGGTCAGAGTCAGCTTCCCGGTGGGAAACTCGAAGCTGGCCAGCGCCTTGCCACCCTTTTTCGTCGAACCGGGTTCGATCCAGTGCAGCCGACCGGCGATCATCAGGTGGAGGACGAGGAAGAACTGGTCGTCGAAGCCGAAGATGATTCGCTTGCCGAGCCGCTCGAGGGAGTGGACGGTGCGTCCGGCGAGGTCCGAGATCGGCGGATCGAAGGTCCGGAGCAGAAACGGATTCGCAATCGTGAGGCTGGTCAGAGGCTGGCCCAGGATCCGCGGGCGGAGCGCGGTGAGGTAGGCCTCGATATCGGGGAGTTCGGGCATATCGAAACCTAGTGCAACAAAAGGCGCCACGGATGAACACGGAACAAGAACAATTGTGTATCGGCCCGGTCCACCCTCAATGCGCTGGCCATGGGCTGGGAGCCAACGGTCTCAGGGTACAATCCGTCTATATCCGTGGCCGCAGTACTGGCGGGCGGTTTATGCGCGCCTTACTTTCGAGCCTGACCGCCTGCCCTGGCGCAGTTCCAATTCTCGACCACCATTCCTGGACGGACCATGCCCTCACGCTGGATGAGCCCCGCGCTCGCCCTTCTCGCCGCAGGTGCATTCATCGGCTGCCACCACTCTTCCGGCCAGGCCATGACACCCGCGCCTGCGGGCGCTGGCGGGTTCGTTTCGCTGTTCGATGGCCAGACCACGAATGGCTGGCGCGGGTTCCGGATGGATACGGTGCCCACGGGGTGGCAGGTCATCGACGGCAATCTGACCCGAGTCGAATCCGGTGCCGATCTGATCACGAAAACACAGTACGCCAATTTCGAGCTGAGGCTGGAGTGGAATATCTCGGAGGGTGGCAACAGCGGGATCATTTACCGGGTCACCGAAGCGGCGGAGCAGACCTATGAAACCGGGCCCGAGATGCAGGTGCTGGACGATGCCAGGCATCCGGATGGAAAAAACCGGCTCACCTCGGCCGGGTCGTGTTATGGGATGTACCCCTCGCCGGCGGGAATTGTGCTTCCGCCGGGGCAGTGGAACCAGGTTCGGCTGATCGTGAACGGAAATCATGTTGAGCACTGGCTCAACGGCACCAAGGTGGTCGAGTACGAACTCAAGAGCCCCGATTGGATGGCCCGGCTGGCCAACAGCAAATTCAAGCAGTGGCCGGGGTATGGCCTTTCGCCGACCGGATACATCGCGCTGCAGGACCACGGTGACCGGGTGGCGTACCGAAATATCCGGATCAAGGCCCTCCCGTGAGCGCAGAACATCACGGGACGCGGAACCCGCAACCTTCGGCCGCCGGGGTACAGGGCAAGCTGTCGGCCATGATGTTCCTGCAGTATTTCATCTGGGGCTCCTGGTTCGTCACCATGGGCACCTACCTCGGACGGACCCTCCATTTCACCGGCTCCCAGATCGGCCTGGCGTACGGGGCCACCGCCATCGCGGCGCTGGTGTCGCCGTTCTTTGTCGGGATGGTGGCGGACCGGTTCTTTGCGTCCGAAAAGCTGCTGGCGGTACTGCACCTGGTCGGTGGCGGGGTGCTCTGGTACGTCTCCACCCTGAGCACCTTTGGCAGCTTCTATCCGATGCTGATCGTCTACGCCCTCTGCTACATGCCCACGCTGTCGCTGACCAACAGCATTTCCTTCCATCATGTGAAGGATCCCGCCAGGGAGTTTCCAGTCATCCGGGTGCTGGGTACCATCGGCTGGATCGCGGCCGGTATCCTGGTCGGGTCGTTCTTCAAGGCGGACGCGCTGGCTCTGCCAATGCGGATCGGCGCCATCGCGTCGGTGGTGCTGGGACTCTTTTCGCTGCTGCTGCCCCACACCCCGCCGCGGGCGGCCGGGGCCCCCTTCAGCGTGCGTGATGCCCTGGGCCTCGATGCCCTGGCCCTGCTCAAGGACCGCTCGTTCCTGATTTTCGTGCTGGGGTCGTTCCTGCTCTGCATTCCGCTGCAGTTCTACTACTCGTTTGCCAATCCGTTCCTGAACGAGATCGGGGCGCCTCAGCCGGCGTTCATCCAGACGTTCGGCCAGATGTCCGAAATCGGGTTCATGCTGCTGCTGCCGCTGGCGCTCCGCCGGGCCGGGATCCGCCCGATCATGCTGGTCGGGATGCTGGCGTGGGCGCTCCGCTACGCGGCCTTCAGCCAGGGCAACGCCGCCTCCGGAATGTGGCTGATCTACATCGGCATCCTGCTGCACGGCGTCTGCTACGACTTCTTCTTCGTGGCCGGCCAGATCTACACCGACGAGCGGGCCGGGCTCCGGATCCGGGCCGCGGCGCAGGGATTGATCAATTTCGTGACCAACGGGGTGGGTTACTTCATCGGCGCCTTTGTGTCGGGCCGGGTGGTCGACCGCTGGTCCACTGCCAACGCCGCCTGCAGCGATGCCGCGGGCGCGGCCGGCCAGTGCCTGCAGGTCACCCACGACTGGGCCACCATCTGGCTGGTGCCGGCGGCGGGTGCGCTCGCAGTGCTGATCTTGTTCGCGTTCAGCTTCAAGCCGGCCCCGACGGCCGCGTCTGCGGCCTGACGGACCAGCCGCAGAAGAACGCGGACCTGGCGGACCCGGAAGGCCACGGATGGCTCCGATCAACTTCCGCACTTCGGAATCCCCGGCGGAGTCCGGCGGTTGCGGTTGCTGCTCCCTTACTCGGGGCGCCGCCATTTTTCTGGATGAGTCTCGAGATCGACGCGGATAACCGGCTGGCCCGGGAGCGGTCCGCGGCCTTTCGCGGCTTTCCCTGTCCGCGTTCTTCCGCGGTAACAACTGAATCCTGACCGGAGACTATCGGAATGCCCAAGCGGATCACTCGTCGGGACTTCGTCGCCGACGTTGCCAAGGTCGGCGCGGTCTTTACCATCGTGCCCCGCCACGTGCTCGGCGGTCGCGGTTTCATAGCGCCGAGTGACAAGCTCAACATCGCGGCGATCGGAGTGGGTGGCAAAGGCCGCAGCGACATCGAGGGGGTCAACAGCGAAAACATCTACGCCCTGTGCGATGTCGACTGGCACAGCGCCGAAGACGCCTTCATCCACTACCCGAAGGCCAAACGGTTCAAGGATTATCGGGAGATGCTGGACCGGGAGGCCAAGAATATCGATGCCGTGATGGTATCGACGCCCGACCATGTCCACGCCGTGGCTGCCATGATGGCGATCAAGCTCAACAAGCCGACCTTCTGCCAGAAGCCGCTGGCCCGCACCCTGGCCGAGGTCCGGCTGCTGGCGGCGGAGTCTTCGCGCCGGCGGCTGCCAACCCAGATGGGCAACCAGGGCCACACCTTCGAGGGCACTCGCCAGATCCGCGAGTGGGTCGAGGCCGGGGTGATCGGTCCGGTGCGCGAGGTGCACTACTGGACCAATCGGCCGATCTGGGCCCAGGGCATCGATCGCCCGGTGGAGGCCTACAACGTGCCGCCAACGCTGGACTGGAATCTCTGGCTCGGGCCGGCACCCGAGCGCCCCTATGCGCCGACGTATTGTCCCTTCAGCTGGCGTGGCTGGTGGGACTTCGGCACCGGCGCCCTGGGCGATATGGCCTGCCACGGCATGGACGCAGCCTTCTGGGGTCTCGGCCTCCGCTACCCGACAAAAATTGAAGCCGAGACCACGGAGCTGCATCCGGAGTCGGGGCCCAAGTCCTCGCGGGTCACCTACTTCTTCCCGGCCAGGGAGGGCCGTCCGGAGGTGAAGGTCGTCTGGCGGGATGGTGGACTCTGGCCGGTGCGGCCCAGCGCGCTGGAAGAGAGTGTGCCGTGGCCACCGGAGGACATCGGCGGGCAGCTCTGGATCGGCGACGCGGGCGCGATCCTGGCCGGGATGTACGCCGAGAATCCCCGGCTGGTGGACCCGGTGAAGGACGAGGAGCTCAAGGCCAATCCGCCGGCACAGAAGTATCCGCGCTCGCCGGGGCTCTATCAGGAGTGGATCAACGCCATCAAGGGCGGGCCGGCCCCAAATTCGAACTTCGCCGGTCACTCCGGCCCGCTTACTGAACTGGTGCTGCTCGGCGTGCTGGCCGTGCGGTCGGGCAAGACGATTGAGGTCAATCCGGCAACCGGCGAACTGGTGGGGAATCCGGTTCCGACCGAATGGCTGAGACCGACATACCGGAGCGGATGGAGTCTGTAATTTCGGGCGGGCGGACAGGCGGACAGGCGGACAGGCGGACAGAGGGTCAGTGTTGCTTCTCCTCGGCCTCCAATGCTGCTGCTACATCCAGCACCGTTTCCGACCCGCCGGGGATGATCAGGTCATCCTTGGGAGCCAGGATGAAATCGCGCGGGTGCTGGTTGATCCGCCGGAACAACCGCTTGACGAATTCCTTGAGTTCACCGGGGTCCAGCTGATAGGCTCGGGTGGCGGTGTACAGCGACAATGAAAAGCTGACACCCAGGTTCAGCACGAACATCGTTGCCACCCCCGCCAGTCCCCGAAAGAATCCGTTCTCGAACATCCGTTGCCCCAGCGACGCCGAGGCCAGCGCCAGTGTGCCGGTCGAGAGGGTCACGTGGCGGACATCGAGCGGCAATCCGAAAAAGGTCCCCAGCGCCGGTGTCATTCCCATCATGAACCCCAGCGCAATGCTGGTGGCCCAGTTGCCGGCGTTATGGCGGAGCTTGGCCGCCCAGTGCTTGAGCCGGTCGAATCCCAGCTTTTTCCCCAGCGGGTGCTCGGCAATAGCCTGGGGCAGCCGGTGATAGACCGACCAGTTGTCGAACCACCCGCCGACCACGCTGCTGAGCCAGAGGATCACGCCAGTCAGCGCCGCAAAGAAGACCGTGCCGCTGTTGAGCGGGCTCAGGGTCTTGATGATGTGTGCGGCGTCCTCCGGATTGACATACGGGTGTCCCGCCGCCAGCTCCCAGAGCAGGTTGAACACCCAGGCCGTGGCCGAGACCACGATGACGTTACTGGTGGCGGCGGCCAGCTGACTGTGGAAGATCCGAGCGGTGAAGTTGACCAGCTCGTCGACCCGGTCTCCCTTTTTGTCGCGCAGCAGCTGGGCCAGTGTGGCCGCAGTCATGGCGGGTTGCTTGGTGGCCAGCATCAGCCCCCAGGCACCGAGCAGGAGGAAGCTGACAGCGTAGTTGAGGCCGTACAGGAAGCTTTCGGGAAAGGGCGGCAGCCCGAAGTGGTGCACCGCCACCTTGATGGCGGCGGTGCCGGCGGTCAGCACCCCGCCACCGGCCGCCGCCAGCCAGATGTGGCGGTATTCCTTCCGGCTGTAGGCGATGTAGTGCTCACCCGTGGCGCCGGAGCGCTCGACAATCTTGCGGTGCAGCAGCCGCAGGTTCCAGCGGAACAGGTGGCGGATGCTGCGATCCTGATAGGCAAAGTCGGCCAGCCGGGTCAGCAGCCGGTGGATCGTGGCCGAGCGGCGGAAGCCGGCCGGCTCGTTCATGATCTCGACCATCAGCGCCATCCGGGTCAGGGCGCGCTCGAGAATCTCGAGACTGTAGACGATATCGACGCTGACCCCTTCGTTGTCCAGCCGCCGGTGGACCTCGTTGAGCTCCTCGCGGCAGGCCACCATGTCGGCCCGCCATGCCTTGGTTGCCGCCTCGGTGGGCTGGCCGGCGCTCACCGCCTCGAGCAGCGCCGACGCCGATTGCAGCTGGCGGTGGAACGGTGAATCGGTCACGACCCCGGCGGTGCTGCGCAGCCGGATGGCCCGTTCGAGGCCCTGGGCCGCGACCCGGACGGCCAGCAGCCGGAAACCGTCGTGAAACGCCGATTCGATCGGGGCCCACATGTCGGATTGCTGCGCCGGGGTCAGCACCACCACGACCCGATGGAACAGTTCGGCCGGGGTCTCGCGGAGAGCGGTGACCTCTTTTTCGCCGGGAAAGAGCCGGCTCAGCAGCTGGGCCAGTTCCTCATCGTTGCGGGGCGCCGGCAGCACATGATTCATCACCCGTTCGGACAGCTCCGCCACGAAGCCGCGCTCGGTCGGGATCCCGGCATCGCTGAACAGCCCCGTGGCGTCGGTCTCGCTCAGCAGCTGGGTCAGTGAGGCGAGAACACCGGTCCGGATCGGCTCCGCGCCATCGAGCAATGCGACCAGCATCCGCAACCGTTCGCCGTCGCGATTGTTGCCGCGGGTCCAGGCGATCAGGTCCCGCCAGGCATCGTGACGGTCGCCCTCGTCCGCCGCCACGATGAAGCTGCTCACCCGCCGGGCCAGCTGGCGCACGTCGACGGCCACCCGGCGGTCGGCCGGGAAGAAATCGAGCACCACCTGGCGCAGATCGGTGCGCGTCGTGGTGGCCGTGGTCACGCGGCCGCTTTCAGCGGGGAACCGAAGGGCAGGATATTCACGGGGTCCAAGCTACTCGGTTCCACGACACCATGGACCGCGGCTCAGAAGGTCTGACCGACGGAGAACTCGAACTTCCATTTGCCGCTGGGTTCGAGCGGCTTGGCAAAGCCCACCCCGAACAGATTGCCGAAGAAGCTGAGCCGGAATTCAGCCGAGGCGCGGATCCCGTCGGTGGTGGCGGCATAGGGAATGGTGCCCGGTCCATCCGGATTGGCCCGGGTGCCGAGCCGGGTGACGGCGGCTTGCATCGCGGCAGAGCTCACCTCGGTCTGGCCGGCATAGAGCCGGAACGAGATCGAAGGCGACGGGGCCGGCAGGCTGAACCGGCCGGCCAGCCGGACCGGATCGTCGAAGATCGGAATGGGGACCGAGATGAGACCGCGCGCCAGCCAGGCCTGATCGCCCGCAAATTGGTCGAATCGGTAGCCGGGCAGCGACCCCTGCCCGCCGAGCAGGAAGAGCTGCTGGGTCGGCAGGGCCGCACCGGTCGCGATTCCACCATCGCCGACCAGTGTCAGCACCACTCGGCGCAGGTTGGCGCGGGCGCTGAAGCCGGCCTGGTAGCGATTGTAGCTCAAGTCGCCATCGCCGCGCTCGTAACGAATCCGCAGCGACAGGCCGGTTCTGGTGAACCGCGAGCTGATATCGGGGCTGACGTCGAGTCGAACCACGGTCCGCAGGTACGAGCCGGGTTCGACCGTCGGATTGGGAAGGAAGGTCTGGCCGAACAGTCCCTTGCCGATCAGCGCGGGGGTGGCGCCATCCCGGGCGTAGCCGATGTCGACGCGGGCCAGGCCGGCCCGATGGCGGCGGAGATAACGGCCGACGCCAATCGCCGCATTCCACCGGTCGATGTAATCGTAGTTGTCCGACGAAATGAGCGGTTTGATACCGCGTCCGTAGTCGAGCGGATCGGCAAACTTGGTGGCCAGGTCGAGAGTTCGTTCTCCCCGGGCTGTCAAGAACCACTGGTCGTGATTCCAGTTCACCGTTAGCTGGGGCCGGACCACCTCTTCCTTTGTCGCGTATCCCACACCGCCCTTGAACGACAGGCCGGGCGCCGCGTCACGCAGTCGGAGAGTGGCCACGGCGCCGATGAACACTCCCTCGACCCGGTTGTAGCGGAAGTAGTCGAAGCCGCCGGAGGCCCGCGGGGTGAGGGTCGGTTGCCCGACCGCCCGACTGCGAAGCGGCCCCACATCGGCCAGGTCCCGATCGAGCACCCGGCCGATGTCGTAACCAGGGGCCGAGGTCCAGGCCCGGAAGTCCCCAGTCGAATCGTCGGGCGCGAAGCTCTTTCCGGCCACCTGGGGACTGAGCGGGCCGCCGCCCGGTGCCTCGGTGGAGCTCAGGTCACGCAGCCGGGTCACCATCCGGATGACGGTGTAGATATCGCTGGTGAGCGGTTGCCGGACCTGCAGTTCGATCCACTGATAGGTCGGCACCAGTCCAACGCCGGGTACCTCATCGAGCTCGAGGTCCATCATCAGGGCGCTCGAAAAGGTGGTGGCCAGTATGCCAGCGAGACCGGTTGGGGCCGGACCACCCAGGCTCAGCACCTGGCCACGAATCCGGCGCAAATGGCCATTCTCCGGATCGAGATAAATCGATCCCCGAAAGGCCGCCGCCTGCCCGCTGAAATCGGCGCGGGGCCAGACTTCGATCCGGACCAGACGTTCGACCCTGCCGTCATGGCGCTCAAGCGCTGTCGTGTCACCACCGCTGAAGCGGTACAACTCATCACGGTCGAGGGAGAGCGGGTGGAGCGGACCGTCACACGTCGGTGACTCCAGCGAGTCCATCACCGCCATTGTCACCACCGCTCGGCTCGGCACCAGGGGGCAGAACGCCTCGCCGACCGGTGGCGGGATTACCCAGCCATTGGCAGGGAGACCGGTCGGTGGTAGCGCCTTGCCGGTGGTCCGGATCCGACGACCAATCACATGCTGTTCGTAGACCCCGCTCCGGCTCCAGCGATACACCCCGGCCACCTGATCGACCGCCGAACTTCCCTCGATGTGCTCGGGCAGCCGCTTCAGCACCGCAATGGAGCTCTGGTAGTTGGCCGCGAATGAGCGGACCTGGATCGCGGCCACGGCGTTCTGGACCACGGCCCGATCGATGGTGGCACGCAGCGCCGCGCTGGAGTATCCGCTGTCAGGCGTTTGCTGGAGGAGCAGGAGGAGGCTGAGCAAGTGACTATGATCTGGACAGGTGAGAATGTGATACCCGAAAAGCGAAAAGCGAAAAGTAAAAAGCGAACGAAAGAATCGGGAATGGCCCGGTGCAGGGGACGTTGTGGTGCCCCGGCCCATTCGCTATTCGCTGTTCGCTTTTCCCGTTGTTAGTACCGCCAGCTAACAGTATCCGCGTCCGCCGGCGCCCGCTGGCGGATCTGGTCCATGATCCGCGGTATGAACATCTGGGCATAGCGGAGCCGTGAGTAGGCGTTGCTCCGGGTATGGTCGCCATTCCAGCAGTGCTCGGCTCGGACGCCGTAGTCAATCTCCGCATCGGCCGTGGGGTTGATCAGTGACTTGATCCGGTCTTCGGCGAAATAGACCGCATCGTTGAGGAAGTAGTTGTCCGCCTCACCGACATAGATGTGGAGCTTGCCCCGGACCTGGGGGCCGAGCCAGCTCCAGTCGCGCTGGAGTTTATAGCTCAGGTCGTAATGGTCGCGCCAGTACTCCGCGACTGAGCGGTCAATCCGGCCGGTCTCCTTGTCCCAGATCGGCTTGGGGTAGCCGTCGGCGCCGACCGGGCTGAAGACGGCCTGCCAGATATCCCACTGCTCGCCGGAGCGGCCGCGGGATCCGATGGCCAGTTCGAGATGATTGGCTTCGGCCAGTGTGGCGACGTTCCGGCTCAGGTAGTCACGAGTGGCGGGCTGGGGCGTCCGCTTCCAGTGACTATCCATGAAGTAGGCATTGGAGTCGGAGTAGATGTTGACCACCGTGTACGAACGGAAGTCGATCGGGTCAGGACAGGCGGCCCAGGTGCCGTTGAAATCGTCGGGATAGAAGAGCTGAACCGCCATCGCTTCCCATCCGCCCGTCGAACCGCCATAGCTGAACCGGGCCCATCCCTGGCCGAGGCCACGGTATTTGTGCTCGAGGTACGGGATGAGCTCCGTCATGATGGCGTCGCCGTAAGGGCCGTTGTTCTCCGAGTTCACGGCGTAGGAATCGTCGTAATACGGGGTCGGGTGCTGAATCTGGATCAGCAGCACCCGCGGAAAGCCCGGACCGGTCCAGTCGTTGTGGAGCTGCCAGGCCGCTTGCTGTTCGATCCGGTTATAGCCGGACAGCCGGAATCGGGTGCTTGAGTCGGGCTTCAGGTCCGGATCAGGAGGTGTCTCGCGCCAGCCCTCGAAATTGGCCGGGAAGTGACCGTGGTCAATGACCAGGGGGTAGTGGGCGTCCGGGTGAGTGTCGAATCCCTCCGGCAGCAGCACGTGGGCGCCGATGAAGACCGGCCGGCCCCAGAATCTGGTGAGCAGGGCGCTCTGGATCCGTTCGTGGCGGACGTATTTGGTGTCCTTCGGCGGGTCGATGGGCGGGATGCGCTGGTCAAGGGTGACGGCTATCGAGGCGCCACCCTTCGGATTCCAGCCGATCCAGCGCGGCGTGCTGTAGAGATTGCCCGGCTTGCTGTTCCAGTGCTGGCCCTCGCCCATGTCGGGGGGCAGGCTGACGGTGCGGCCATCGCTGCGGTGGAAGGTCTCGTAACGGTTGAATACCGCCTGAATCCGGTAGCGGCCGGCCGGCACGTCCCGCAGGCGGCGGAGCGGGAAGCCGGTGGCGTCGGTCAGAACCGATTCGGTCGACCCTGGCTTCCAGCTACTGACATCCCGGCCAAAGATGAGCTGGGTTTCGGGTCCTTCACCGATCTGATTCCGTGGCTCAGCGGTCGAATCGGTCGAGAGCAGAATCAACAGACGTCCGTCGAGGGATTCGGTGTCGAGTCCGGCGATTCGTGAGACGTGGATGGCGGGGCCTCGGAGCGGTGCCGCTGACTGGCCGGTTGCGCGGGCGAGTGGTCCCGCGACGAGGGCGAGAGCGAGGCAAAGATGGCGCGAGCGCATGCACGATTCCGTGGCAAGGGAGCTGCAACATGGGTTCGACCGGTGCGGGGCGCTAGTCGCCGGTGGAGCGGTCGGGTAGCTGCGGTTTTCCCGGCTGCGTTGTGAAGCCCAAGCCGGCGTAAAAAGGGTGACAATTTCCGCTGATTTCCGTGCGATATTCTTTGAAGGGGGGGCCCCCGCGGCACCCTCGTGATCGCCAGGATTTGTTGGGCCTTGAGCTGGCTGCCAGTCGCGGCGCCTGTGCCGCCATTCAGGTCGTCACAACCTTCAGCCTTCTCCATGATCGGGGAAATGCTGTGGTTGTTTACCCCCGACACTCGTTCCCGAATCGAGCCGTACTGATCAGCCATGGCTCGGAATTATCAACCGGTGGAATCCGGGTCATCTGCGGATGGCTGTTGCAGTCGAGGCACCAAGCAGTGCCTCCTGTGCCCTCAGTGGATTTCTGCGATCTGGCCTCACCCCTGAAACTGGGAATGCTGTGGCTGTTTACCCAAGACACTCGAACTCGAATCGAGCCGCAATCAACAACCATGGGTCGGAGTCATCAATCGGTGAAAGCTGCGTCATCTGCGGACGGCTGTTGCAGGTGATCCAGACGTACGACTTGCTCCACGCGAGCAGCGGCAGCAGGCAGCAGGACACTGCTCAGTGGCTTCCCTGCCTTCAGTGGATTTCAGTTGCCTGCTCCGATATTCTCTGAGGGGGGCGGGAAGCCAACCCCCCAGACGCCTCGCGCTCAAGCGCGGTCACTGCCATCTTTCGGCCCCATGACCCAGACCGTTTGGCCGACCCCCCACGATGAACTCTGGTCCCGGGGACCGATCGCCACCGCCGACCCACTGGACCAGCTGGTCCACCTCTCGAACCTGATCGGTCGCGAAACCCGCCTGGTCCAGCCCGGCGGCGGCAACACCTCGATCAAGACCGAATCGGCCGACCCGGCCGGTCGGTCCGTCGCCACGCTGCTGGTCAAGGGCAGCGGCACCGATCTCGAAACGGTGGGCCGGGCCGGCTTCTCCCGCCTTTCACTCGCGGGCCTCGGCGCGTTGCGCGGCGCCGCCACGATGACCGACGCCGAAATGATGCGGTTCATGGCCGAATGCATGCTGGGCCGCGAGGGTCCCACCCCCAGCGTCGAGACGCCCCTGCACTCGCTGTTGCCTCACCGGGTCATTGCCCATACCCATGACGTGGCGACGATGAGCCTGACCAACCTCG
>JBDTTF010000170.1:0-56583 GCA_039930765.1 Gemmatimonadota bacterium
CACCGGGTCATTGCCCATACCCATGACGTGGCGACGATGAGCCTGACCAACCTCGAGGACGGCATCGCCGAACGGCTGGTCGGTGAGGTTTTCGGGGGAGACATCGTGTACGTCCCGTACGTTCGCCCCGGCTTCCCGCTCGCCAAGGCCGTCAGCGAGCTCACAACTCGGATTCCCGTTAACGCCAAAGGGATGGCCCTGGCGCATCATGGGCTGGTCATCTGGGCCGATGAACCCCGCGAGTGCCACGCCCGCCTGCTCGGCGCTGTCAGCCAGATCGAAGCCTACCTCGACGGCCGCCGCCGCGGCCGCCTGATCCTCGGTCCCGCCCGCCGCACCGCGGCACCGCTCGTCACACGCCAGCGCTCGGCTGAAACGATCCTGCCGGTGATTCGCGGCGCACTGGGAGCGACAGGTGGTGTGGTGCTGCATCTCGATTCCAGTGATGACCTGCTGAAGGCACTGGGCGCCGAACGAACTCGTGAAGTCACCGCTCGAGGGGTGGCCACGCCCGAACATATTCTGCGGGCTGGCCGGCGCCCGCTCTGGCTCGAACTCGATCTCGACGCCGCACCAGACCAACTGGCCGAATCGGTCCGGGTGCAACTGGCCGTTCAGCGCACCGAGTACGAGGCCTATCACCGTCGCTTTGCGCCAGCCGGTGAGGCGCCGATTGCCGATTGGGCCAAGGTGGTCCTGATTCCAGGGTTGGGGATGGTTACCGCCTTCAAGGACAAGCGCGGCGCGCAGACGGCCAACCTCTGCTATCGCGCCACCCTGCAGACCATCGAGAACGCCGAAGCGGTCGATGGCTTCCGGTTTCTTCCCGATCAGGATGTCTTCGAATTCGAGCACTGGCCGCTCGAGCGTCGCAAGATCGAGGAGGAAATCGAACGGGACAGGAAAGGACTGCTGGTGCCCCGCCAGATCGTGGTGATCATCGGCGGCGGCAGCGGCATTGGTCACGCCTCGGCGGTACGGTTTGCCGAGGAGGGAGCCCACGTCGTGGTCGCCGATCTTGATATGGCGGCGGCCGAGCGAGTGGCGACAGAGATTACCGCCCGCTGGCCTGGCCGGGCCATCGGTGTGGCGGTCGACGTGCGCGATGACCGCAGTCTGTCGGAGCTCTACCGACGGACGGTTCTCGAGTTCGGCGGGCTCGATTGCCTGTTCTACACGGCCGGGCTGGCCCCGCGGTTTGCCCCGGTCGTTGAGCTCAAGCGGGAAGACCTGCTCCGCCAGATCGAGGTGCATTATCTGGGTGCCGTCATGGCGGTCTCGGGTGCCGCCCGGATCATGCGGCGCCAGGGACTCGGCGGGTCGATCGTGGCGTCGGTTTCAAAGGCCGCGGTGGTTCCTGGCAAGGATGCGGCCGCCTATGGGGGCAGCAAGGCCGCGATGATGCAGGCGCTGCGGGTCGCGGCGGTTGAACTTGGCCCCGATGGTATCCGGGTCAATGCGCTCAACGCCGATCAGATCGAAACACCGTTGTTTCTCAAGTTCGTCAGTGAGCGGGCGGCGGGGCGGGGAATTTCGGTGGAGCAACAGCTTGAGGCGTACCGGAAGCGGAACCTGATGGGCGTTTCACTGATTCCGGCGGCGGCGGTGGCTGATCTCGCGGTGCTGCTGGCCAGCGAGAAGTTCAAGTACACCACGGGGGATATCCTGACCATCGATGGCGGGCTGCCGGAGGCGTTTCCCAGGTAGGGATGACAGTCGGAAGCGCCTGTCCCGAGCGCAGTGAGGGGTCGGAAGGTCGGAAGGGATAAACCTTGATTTTCGACCCGATGGACTCGCGTCGGTCCGCCGGTCCGTCTGTCCGCCTGTCCTACCCGTCCTGCGCCTGCCGCACCGCCCGCGCGGCCAGCACCGTCACGTTATCACTGCCGCCGCCGTCCAACGCCAGATCGAGCAGCCGCCGGCAGAGCTGTTCCGACGAATCCATCCGGCTGATCTCCCCGGCAATCATTTCATCCGATACATGTTTGGTCAGTCCATCGCTGCAGAGCAGGATCACCGATCCGGCCTTTGCGATGCCGAGGCGGGTGACCACCGGCATCGCCTCGTCGGCCCCGATGGCGCTGGCCAGCACGTTATTGAACGGCGAGAGACTGATCCGTTCTGCCGGCAGCACGCCCTGGTCCACCAGGTCCTGTGCCATGGTCTGGTCCCGGGTCACCTGCCGCAGCTTGCCACCGGAGTAGAAGTAGCAGCGGCTGTCCCCCACCTGCACCACATGCATCCACGGCCAGACCGCGATGGCCAGGGTGAGGGTGGTGGCCATCTTCTGGACCTGCTGCTCCACGGCCGCTGCCCGGACGGTTGCGTGGGCCTCCAGCGCCGCGGCCCGGAGTGCATCGGGGAACTCGGCCCGATCAGCCGCGCCGGCCGCATGGTAGCATCGGAGTGACGAGGACAGATATCCGGTGATTGTTTCGGCGGCGATCTTGCTCGCCGCGCCGCCACCGGTGCCGCTACCCACCCCGTCGGCCACGAGCAGGATGGTGGCCAGCCGCTCTCCCCGGAGTGGCAGCTGGTCGGGGTTGGGCAGGCTGGTGCCGTGCATCACGACCTGGGGATGCACGGTGCACAGCAGAAAGTGATCCTGGTTTTCCCGGCGAACCTTCCCGGGGTGCGTCAGCCCGAACAGATCGAGTTCGTCATCGCGCGGCTTGACTCCCGGTATGGCCGGGACCGAGGTCGTGAGCAGATCGGCGAGCGTCATGCGGCCTCCTTGTTCAGAAACGGGTTCGACGAGGAAAGGATGCCCCCGCCGGACCGGTTCCGCCAGCCGCCAATCCCGGCGGCAACCGGGCCACCGTTTCACCCAACCGCAGCGGCCGTTTCCGGGGGCCGGGCATCGATCCGGAGCCAGATCAGCGCGCCGAGCAGGGCAAACCCCGACGCGCTGGCCAGTGCGGCCGGCCATCCCAGCCGCTCGACCAGGATCGGCACCATCAGCGCCCCGATTCCCCCGACAACATTGCCACCGGTGTTCAGCACGCCGCACGCGGCGGAGACGTGACGGCCGGAGACGGAAATGGCCGCCGCCCAGAATGCGCCCTCGGTCAACTGCTGAAAGCCCAGGCAGAGCGAGAGCAAGACGACTGCCATGTAATGATTCTGTGCCAGCGCCGCAGCGACAATGAGAATGGCGGCCAGCAAGAGGCCGATCGCACCCGGGAGCCGCGCACCCACCTTGATGCCCCTGGTCTTGGCCAGCCGATCGCACCAGACCCCTCCGGCCAGCGCACCCACTGCCCCGACCAGCCACGGCGCCGCGTTCAGCCAGCCACTTTCGAGGGCCTTGAAGTGCCGGTTGTCGACCAGATAGATGTACAGCCAGTTGAAGAAGAAGTAGAACAGGTAATTGCTGCAGAAATACCCGGCGGTGAGCCATCGGACCTGCGGGTTCCGCAGCGCCTCACGCCAGTCGCCCCGCTCGTCCGCGGTCGTCGGTGGGTGCGGGCGATCCCGGTCGATCAGCTCCAGTTCGCTCTGCGATACGCTGGGGTGCTCGGCCGGGGTATCGCGCGCGTACCACCACCAGATGATGGCGATCAGCGGCCCCAGGGGAGCAGTCACAATGAAGGAATTGCGCCAGCCCACCGATCCGATAAGCCAGACGATCAGCGGACCGGTGGCCGCGGAGCCAACGGTCAATCCGGCATTGCTGATCGCGTTGGGAAATGCCCAGCCGGAAACCGGGAACCAGGCGCAGGTGGTACCGCCACCGGTGACCGGATAGAGTGGTGCCTGGACCGCCCCCATCATGAACCGCAGCACCACCAGCGAGATCAGCGCCGCCATCGGCCCGGACCCCGCTCCACTGGGCACGAACCCGATCAGCAGGTTCAGCGCGCCCCAGCCGATCGCGATCCAGGTCAGTGCCTTGCGGCCGCCGATCCGGTCGCCCACCACGCCACCGGGAAACTGGAAGATCGCGTAGCCCCACGCAAAGGCGGCGAGCACGATGCCGAGCTGCAGTCTCGAGAGTCCGAGGTCGGCGCTCATCTGGTCGCCGGCGATCGACATGTTGGTCCGGAGGACATAGGCCACGAAGCTGGCCACGAACAGCAGGGTCAGGATGACCCAGCGAACCCCGGACCGGCCTGGCGGATGGACGACGGCCGTGACAGCCATGCCGGCTACTGCAATCGCTTGAGTGCGTCGGCCAGGAACCGGCTGTCAGGGTACTGTTTCGAGAGCGCCGTCAGGACCGCCCGGGCCGAGTCCTTCTGGCCGGCAGCGACCAGGGCTTCGCTTCGGAGAACTCCGGTGCGCATCGCGAAGCGGTCATCATCGGGCGGCGGCGTGAGGGAGTCGAGCTGGGCCATCGCTGCGTGGGGATCGTTCCTGTCCTTCAGGGTCGATTCAATCACCAGCATCTTCACGCTGGCGTCGTTCGGCATCTGCCGGGACAACTCGTCGGTCAGGCGGGCCGAGGCGTCGAGGTGGCCGGCCGCCCGCTCCATCCGCGCTTCGTGATACAGACCGGCGACCAGCAGCCGGTGCACATCCTCGGGATCCCCCGAGCGGGTACCGACTCCGCCGGCAAAGGCATAGACCAGTTGTCCGCCATGCTCGCCCGCTTCGTAGAGCAGGTAACAGGCGGCCACCCCCCCGGCCGCGGACGCCACCAGCACCCAGCGCCGCACCGATTGCCGGTTCCGAAACGCCAGGCCGATCAGCTCCAGTGCCGCCACCGCCAGAAAGGCGTTGCGGGTGTCCTCCCCCAGCTCCTCGTGGGTTTGCACTGCGTCACGGGCGCCCGGGATCCGCTCGGCCGCTCCATGCGTCTGGTGGCCCGATTCCACGGCCAGCCACGAGGCCGCCGCAGCGGCCAGGATCAGTGCCGTTGCCGCGGGACTGGTCCAGGTCAGTTTGCCGCTCAGCGAGATGAGACGGAACAGCACTCCCACGATTCCGAGGGCCACCACGAAATGCACCAGCTGGGGATGGAACTGACCGATATCAGGCATGGGAGAGGCGGAGTTTGGGTGAGGTGCTGGCGAGACGGGCATGGCGGACGAGACGGACGAGTTGTTCCGGGGCGAATTGGGATATTGGCACGCCACGAAGATACAGAAGGTTCTGTCCCTCCGCGAGAGCACAGTCGAAAGCGGGACTCTCGACTCTCGACTGCCTCTGGCGCGAAGGGGCTAGGAGCATGAAGGACTCTCGACTTCTCTTGTCTCTCGTCTCTCGTCTCGAGTCTCACGCCTCACGCCGCCCCCAGCACCTCCACCGGAGCGGCCGTCGGCTGGGCCAGCAGCCGATCGATGCCAATGGCCGGCAGCGGCGGCGAGAAATAGTAGCCCTGCCCCAGTTCGCAGCCGAGGGTGATCAGCGCCCCGCGCTGCTCGGCAATCTCGATCCCCTCGGCGATAGTCCGGAGTTTGAGCGTATCACCGAGGCCGATGATGGCCCGGGCCAGCGCGGAATTCTCGATTCCGGCGCCGACTTCGTCGATGAACGGCTTGGCAATTTTCAGGATGTCGATCGGGAATCGTTGCAGGTAGCTGAGCGACGAATACCCGGTGCCGAAGTCATCAATGGCCAGGCCCACACCGAGGGCTTTCATCTGCTGCAGCTGGTCGAGCACCGATCCGGTCTGCTGCATCAGGACGCTCTCGGTGATTTCGAGGACGATGGCCGACGCCTCGACCCCGGTATCGGCCAGCGCCGCCCGGGTTTCGCTGACCATGTCCAGCTCCTGGAGCTGGCGGCCGGAGATATTGACTGCCATGATCAGGTCCAGCTCCGGATAGGCGTTGCGCCACACCTGGACCTGGCGGCATGCCTCCCGAAGCACCCAGCCCCCGAGGGTCACGATCAACCCGGTCTCCTCGGCCAGCGGCACGAAATGCTGGGGCAGCAAATGACCGTACTTGGGGTGATCCCAGCGCAACAGCGCTTCGACCCCGGTGATCCGGCCGCTCTTGAGATTGAAGATTGGCTGGTAATGCAGCACCAGTTCGTTGCGCTCGATCGATCCCCGCATGGCCGCTTCCATTTCCAGCCGCTCGCGGATATCCGAGTACATCTTCGACTCGTAGGTCGCGAAGCGTCCCTTGCCCCGGCGCTTGGCGGTATACATCGCCACGTCGGCGTTCCGCAGCAGGTCGTCGGCCGTCTCGTTGCCCATCGCCGTCGCGATGCCGACACTGGCATTGATGTGGACCTCATTGCCGCTCAGCACGAACGGGCGCTGCATCGCGGCGGTCAGCCGCTCGATCAGCCGGTCCTTGTCTTCGACGGCGGGCACATCCTCGATCAGGATGGCAAACTCGTCGCCACCGAGCCGCGCCACCGTATCGGTGGCCCGGGAGCACGATTCGAATCGCTCCGCCGCGGCCACCAGCAGCCGGTCGCCCTCGGCATGGCCCAGGCTGTCGTTGACCTTCTTGAAGTCGTCGAGGTCGAGGAACAGCACCATGATCGGCCGCTTCTGGCGCTGGGCCAGGGTCAGCGCGTGGCTGACCCGGTCACGGAACAGGGCCCGATTGGCCAGTCCGGTCAGCGGATCGTGGAACGCCTGGTGCTTGAGCTCGGACTCCAGCCGCTTGCGTTCGCTGACGTCACGGGTGTTGAGGACCACGCCGCGCACCGTCGGCTCATCGAGCAGGTTGGTGGCAATGATTTCGGCCTGCAGCCGCGAGCCGTCGGGCTGGCGGAACTCCAGCTCGATCGGCGCCAGCAGGCTGTGACCGCCTGTGGCCTCGGTGATGAACTTCCTGGCCCGCTCGCGATCGTCGACCTGGAGCAGGGAGGTCAGCTGCAGTCCCAGCAGCCGCTCCGGGTCGTAGCGCAGCACCCGGGAGGCAGACGGACTGACGTATCGGATCTCGCCTTCGGCGGAGACCACGATGATAACGTCCGAGGAGTGCTGGACCAGGGCCCGGAACCGCGCCTCGTTCTGGCGGGCCGAGGTCTCGGCCAGCAGCCGGACGTTCTGTCGCACCGCCAGCAGCTGACGGACCACGACCAGGGCGGTGATCAGCAGCGCGCCGATGGCCAGTCCACTCACCGGATCGGCCCAGTGGGTCAGGACCGCGGTGAGCAGCAGCCCGTACACCGTCAGCATGGCCAGGTAGGGCAGCGGACTCAGGGCCTGGGACCGGGAGGCATTCTCCGGAGTGGCGCTGGTTCCCTGGACCGGCTGGCGGTAATACAGCTCCGCGCTGGCCACCGCCAGCAGGTACATCAGCAGGTAAACGCCGTCGGTCCAGCTGGCGCTCCGGTCCCCGGTATCCATCTGCACCAGGCCAAAGGTCAGGTCGGCGACAATGCTGATCAGGGTGCTGGTCACGACCAGGGCGAACGCCGTGCGGTTCCGGTCGATCGGGTCTCTCAGCAACACCGTTGTGATGCCGAGCAGCAGCAGCAGGCTGACCAGCGGGTAGGCGGAGGTCAGGATGGTGAGCGCCAGCGTGCTCTGGCTGACGTCCTGCCCGGGGCGGACCGTGAAGTACCAGATGACCACGCCGCCACCGACCAGCACCATGGCGGCGTCGAGCCCGAATTTCCAGCGCTCCTCGCGGATCCGCCGGGTCAGTGGAAACGAGAGCAGCGCCGCCAGCATCAGGCCATTGTCCGACATGTAGAACAGGTCGGCCCAGCTCACCGCGGGGCTTTCGCCGGTGAGCAGGATGTACGATGTCGAAATGGCGTTGCCGATGAAGACCGCGATGTAGCCAAAGCCGAACAGCCGCAGCGCCCGGCGAACACCCGGGTCCAGGATCTGGTGACGCGAAGCCATCAGGCACAGCGCGGCCGCGGCCAGGTTGAGCGGCATGAACCCGACGGTGCCCACGACCTCGCGCACCAGGTCGCTGCCCCATCCACTCCGCTCCCAGAAGAGGTAGAGCAGTGCATACACCGCGGTGAGCAGCGTGACCGGTCCGACCGGGAGACCTCTCGTCTCACCGGCTAACGACGCACTGGCTCCCGCAGACTCGCTTTGGTCAACCATGAGGCAAGAATTGTCTCCCGAATATTCACCGGCATGAGGCCGTCATATCGCGTTCTGCAAGACAAAGCTCCATCTCGAAACCCTTCAGGGGCATGAGATTGAGCTAAGTGAAGGCGGGACAACACGGCACCTTCGTTGTTCGGGATGAAAGGCAATCATGGTGCCGGGAACGCTTCGGCCGGATCGCCGGAGCGGGGCTCAGCCGGCCAGTGCGCTTCTGACCACAAACCATACATTGGCCGGACGCTCGGCCAGCCGTCGCATGTACCATGGGAACCACTTCCGGCCGTAGCTGATCAATACCCGGACCTTGCGCCCGGCCGAGCTGAGGGCACGCTGGTCCGCCGATCGGATGCCATACAACATGTGGATTTCCCAGTCCCCATCTTTGGCGCCGAGCTCCGCGGCCCGCGCCGTGAGCCGGGCCAGCAGGCCGATATCATGGGTGCCGAGGACCGTGTAGCAGTTGCCTTTGGCGCTGGCCCCGAGCAGGGTCAGCCCGATATCGAAGTAGGCGACGTCGGTTTCCCGTTTGGCCTCGAAGGCTACCGAAACCGGTTCGGCATACGCGCCTTTGACCAGGCGGATCGAAGGCTTGAGTGGCAACAGCGCCGCCACATCCGCCGGGGTGCGCCTGAGGTAGGCCTGCAGCGCCAGTCCGACCTTGTCGTAGCTGGCCCGCATTGACCGGTAGAGGTCGAGCGTCCGGTCGACATAACTCGAGTCCTCCATGTCGAGCCAGAGAAATCCGCCGGTGGTCCTGGCCTTCTCGGTCAGGGTGAGCAGATGAGCGCGGCACTCCTCGATGGAATGATCGAGGCCCAGCTGGGTCGGTTTCACCGACACCTGGATTGGCAGGTCGCGCCGCTTGACCTCGTCGAACAGTGCGAGGTAATGATCCCGTACCGCATCGGCCTCGCTAATACCGGTGAGGCTTTCCCCAAGCTGAGTCAGCACCGCCCCGAATCCGGCAGCCTTGAGGGCAGCCGATGCGTCGAGTGCATCGGACAGCTCCTCACCGGGCATGAATTTCCGGACGGCCTTCTTCGCAAAGGCGCGCTCCGACGCCTGCTTGGCGAGCCACTGGCTCCGCGATGCCTTGAGCAGCAATGTCCGGGCAATCGACATGGTCAGGGCCTCCAGGTACCGCGAGCCACCGCCGGCTGGAAGCCGTCGAGACCGCGGGGCGGGAAGGGAAGGGTCTTGCCTTGCTCGGCGCTCATGTACGCCGTCATCAGCATCCGGACCACCTCAACGCCATCGTCCCAGTTGAGCCACGGCAGTTGACGCCGCCTGAAGGCATCGACCATCACCCGGTTCTCGGCCTCGTACCCGTAGGCGGCCGCCTCGCCAGCCACCACCGGCATCAGGCCCGTCTCGGCATTCTGCTTCTCGACCAGATCTTCGCCCGAGCGGCCTTTGACCTCGCGGCTGAAGAACAACTTGAGCCCGCTGTCCAGGGTATTCCAGCTCATCGAGTACTCGGGGCCGAGCAGCTCGGCCGACAGCCGGAGCCCGGCCCCGACGAAACTCCAGCTGGTCGTGGCTTCGCCGAGCACGGTGTGGCCATCGGCTGTTTCGAACTCGATCATGACGCTGGCAAAGTCTTCGGCGGGATGTTTCCGGTAGTCGACTTCCTTGCCCATGGCCGCCTTGAGGCGCCGAGCGTATTCGGGCCGACTCCATTTCAGGCTGGCGATGTGACCGGTGATCTTGACTGGACGCACCGATTCGCGTGGCTGGCCGGGTGGGGTCAGGAGATGGCGGACCACCAGTGCCGAGTGGCACATCATGTCGTTCAACACTCCGCCGCCCTGCAGCTTGCCCTGCCAGAACCACGGCATGTGCGGACCGCTGTGCTCCTCGGCCGCGCGGGCCAGGTAGGGCCGGCCGGTGAGCTTGGCACCTCTGGCCCAGATGATGGCCCGGCCATGTTCGACCTCGGGAGCGAACAGCTGGTTCTCGAGGTAGCCGTGCAGCAGTCCGGCCTTTTTCACCAGCTTGGTGATCTTGACCGCCTCCGCGACGTTCCTGGCCAGCGGCTTTTCGCAGGCAATCCCGACTAGTTCTCCCTTGCCGCGCATCACCGCATCGCAAATCTCCTCGACATTCTCGACCCGGGCCTGGTTCGGACCGCAGAGCCAGAGTGCATCGATGCCCGGATCGGCGACCATGGCCGCGATTGATCGATAGGACCGGGTGTCGCCCAGTTCGAGGGAGCGCGCCAGCCCCGCCGCCTCGCCGGCCCGGCGGGCGTTGGGGCTCCAGACGCCGCGGACCTCCGCATGCCGCACGGCGGTAAAGGCCTGCATATGAAACCGGGCGTTGAATCCGCTGCCGATGAAGCCGATGCCTAGGGGAGAAGCTTGCATAGTGATGTGCTTCGGATCCGGGATCCGGGATCTGGAGGATGGAGAAAGGAGGAAGGAGGACGGAGGAGGGGGAAGCCGGAGGCGAGTCTTCCATTCGCCTTCCTCCCTCCGCTTTTAGCCTTGGTCGTATTTCACGCCGAGTTTCGCAAGCGCGGCGGGCGGACACCCTTCCCACTCATGCACGAACACGTTGCCGAGGTACTGGAGGTCCTCGACTCCCATCTTGCTGGAAAAGAAGCCTGAGGCGGTCAGGTCGCGGAAATCGTTGAAGAAGCTGACACCCTGGCTCAGTTCCTTGGGCGCCTTGGCCGGGTAGGCGATCAGGTCCAGCAGCTGGCGCCGGTCGCGGTCACTCGCCAGGACGAACGTCTGGCCGAACCGCTCGCGGCACTCGGTGTCGAGCCAGGCCAGTCCGCCACGAGTCGGGGTCTGCATCCCCTGCTGGTCGTTGAGGATGAAGTCCATGAACTCGGGGACGGCGGCGTCGGTGGCGCTGCCCGATCGGTCATCCCTGGGAATGATGTAGTTGACCAGCAGGTTGACCGTGTCGAGCTCGTGGGCCGTAAAGAAGACCGGGGTGAAGGCCTGACCTGCGGTGGCCGCCGCCTGTGCCGCCCGGGCGGACTCAACGGCGCGGGTGATGGTCTTTGGGCTGAGGCCGGCGGCCAGGAGCGGTATCCCGGCCATCAGCTGCAATGCGTCGCGTCGGGAAAGTTGGTTCACGGTCTTATCCTGGGAAAGTTGAAACACAGAGTCCCTGAGAACTCCGTGTGGAATGTGATGTCAGAAGCCGAGTGGGGTCCTCTGTGCCTCGGTGTTTCCATGGTTACAGCTCGCCCGCCTTGACCGCCTTGGCGATGTAGTCCGATGTCCGCATCGACAACGCCAGGATCGTCCAGGTCGGATTCTTGTCCGCCTGCGACACGAACGGCCCGCCATCGGCCACGAACAGGTTCTTGACGTCGTGGGCCTGGCAATGGCCGTTGAGCACCGACTTGGCCGGGTCATTCCCCATCCGGACCACGCCCAGTTCGTGAATGATCGAGCCGCCGCTGCTGATTCCGTAGCCATCCTCCTTTGACGGCATCGGTGACCAGACCGTTCCGCCCATCTCGGCGATCAGATTGCGGAAGGTCGTCTGCATGTGCTTGACCTGGTTGTATTCGAAGTCGCTCCATTTCCAGTGGAACCGGAGGACCGGGATGCCCCAGCGGTCGACGGTGTCGGGGTCGATCTCGCAGTAGGAATTTTCATTGGGCACCATCTCGCCGCGGCCGGAGAAACCGATGGTGGCGCCGTAATATTTCCGATAGTCGGCCTTGAGCGCCTGGCCGTAGCCGCCGCCGGGCGGATAGCTCTGGATCCCGCCCATGAAGCCGTAGGACGGCTGTGACAGGCCGCCCCAGATTTCGATGTGATAGCCGCGGGGGAAATCGAGCGTCTTGTTGTCCACCCACCACGGCATGTACAGATGCCCCCCGCCCACGCCATCCTCGTTGTGCGGCACATGATCGACCATGCTGGGGATGTACCCGCCCACGTCGGTGCCAGTGGTGTCAGTGAGATACTTGCCCACCACCCCGCTGCTGTTGGCCAGTCCCTGCGGAAACGCCGACGATCTCGAATTGAGCAGGATCCGGGCGGACTCGCAGGCGCTGGCGGCCAGGACCACGACCCGCGCCTTGACCATCTGCTCCTGGCCGGTCGCCTTGTCGATGTAGACCACCCCGGAGGCCCGGCCCTTCTTGTCGACGGTTACCTCTCGGGCCATGGCGCCGGTTACCATGGTCAGCCTGCCGGTGGCCAGCGCCGGGATCAGCAGCACGTTGGTGGAGGTGAAGTTGGCGTTGACCTTGCACCCGCGGCCGCACTGGCCGCAATAGTGACACGGCGCCCGTCCGTTGTGTGGCTTGGTCAAGATCGAAAGCCGCGAGGGAATGCAGGTGACCTTTTGCCGGTCCGCCGCCTTTTTCACCAGCAGCTCCCAGCAGCGCGGCTTGGGCGGCGGCAGGAAGATCCCATCAGGATGGTTGTGCAGCCCTTCATTGCTGCCGAAGATTCCGACCAGCCGGTCAACCTCGTCGTACCACGGCTTCATCTCGTCGTACGTCACCGGCCAGTTCTCTCCCAGCCCATCGATGGTCTTGCGCTGAAAGTCGTCGGGGCCGAATCGCAGCGAAATCCGGCCCCAGTGATTGGTCCGCCCGCCCAGCATCCGGACCCGGAACCAGTCGAAGTGGCTGCCCGGTGCGCTGGTGTACGGCTCACCCGGCAGCGACCACCCGCCCAGGCCGGCGTCGAACTCGCCGAAGTTGCGCTCGGGGGTGCTCATTCCGCGCCGCGGCGATTCGTACGGCCACTTCAGCATGGCCGAGTCTTTGGTGTTGTCCCATGGAGCACCGGCCTCGAGGACCAGGACCCTGGCACCCGCTGCCGTCAGCTGGTGGGCGGCCATCCCGCCACCGGCGCCGGACCCGACGATGCAGACGTCGTAGCGATCTTCGGAATGAGCGGACATGGGCTCGTCGATTAGGGTCGGGGGCCGGGCAGGTCACGAATCCAGATATTCCGGAACCGGACTTTCATTCCGTGATCCTGCAACACGATGGGTAGTCGGTCGGCATGCTTCTCATATGGCGGCCGGTGCTGGTACGCCGTGGGGCCGGTCAGTGAGACATTGTCCTGCACCACCACGCCGTTCATGATCACGGTGGCCCGCGCCGGTGATGTCATCTTGCCGTCGGCCGAGAACTTCGGCTGGTGGAAGACGATGTCGTAACTCTGCCACTCGCCCGGAGGACGGGCCGGGTTGACCAGCGGCGGATACTGGCCGAACATCGAGCCGGCCTGGCCGTCGGGATAGGTCTCGTTCCTGTAGCTGTCGAGCACCTGGACTTCATAGCGCCCGCCGCCAAAGAACACTCCGCTGTTGCCCCGCTCCTGGCCTTCGCCGCTGGCGGGAGTCGGTGCTGACCACTCAATGTGCAACTGACAGTCACCGAAGCTGGCCCGGGTCTGGATCCCGCCTGATTCCGGCTTGACCTCGACATAGCCATCCTGCACGATCCACGGCGCCGGCTTGGCCGAATCGCCCTGCCAGGCACTGAGATCCTTGCCGTTGAACAGTATGGTGGCGTCCGAGGGCGCATCGGCGGCCGAGCGGCCTGGCGAGATGACTTTGGGCTGGGGACGAGCCATCGAGTGGATGGGATAATCCTCCGGCATCGGCTGCTGGGCCCGGAGGGAAATCAGCGGCATGAGAGCGAACCCCAACCCAAGGGCGGTGACGGCCCTGCAATTCATGGCAACACCTTTCTCAGACTCGACACAGTTCGACCGCGTCCTGCAGCGACTGCAGCGGCGCGCGGGTGGGAATGAATTCGTGGGCCAGATAGCCCTGAAAGCCGAGCTCGGCGAGTGCCATCGCGATTCCCCGGTAATTCAGCTCCTGGTGATCGTCCAGCTCGTGCCGGTCCGGCACCCCGCCGGTATGAAAATGCCCGATCCAGCCAATATTGTCGCGGATGGTGCGGATCACGTCGCCTTCCATGATCTGCATGTGGTAGATGTCGTACAGCAGCCGGACCCGCGGCGAATCGATCCCCTGCATCACCGCCACCCCGAATGCCGTGTGGTCTCCCTGGTATCCCTTGTGGTCGATTCGGCTGTTCAGCAGTTCGACGCAGACAGTGATCTGCTGCTCTTCCGCCAGCGGCTTGATCCTCGAAAGTCCGGCAATGCAATGATCGATCGCTTCGGCGTCGCTGGCGCCCCGGCGGTTGCCGAACATCGTGATCACATTCGGCACTCCGGCCTGGCGGGCCAGCGGAATCGTCCGCTCCAGCTCGGTGAGCAGCTGCCGGTGGTTGGCCGGGTCGTTGAATCCCGTCGCGATGAAATCGTCACGATCAGCCGGGTATCCCATGGAACAGACCAGCCCCGCATCAGCGGCCACCGGCCATTCCGCCGGTTGCAGCAGATCGATTCCCGCCAGCCCCAGCCTGCTGGCTTGCCGACAGAACTCAGGGAGCGGGATCGAGCCGTAGGGCCAGCGACTCACCGACTGCTTGAGCCGGGCAGCACCGGCGGGGCGGTGGGGCAGGGGGGCGGCGTGCTCTGCGGCGGACAGAAGCGCAGTTCCCCCGAGTATTCCTGCCGAGGCCGCGAGCAGTTCGCGTCGAGAGAGATCCGTCATTGACCCCATTGGTGATTGGCGATCACAATATTTTTTGCCTGCCCCCCTGCCCCCCTGCCCCCCTGCCCCCCTGCCCCCCCTAGAACTTCAGCGCCCTCAAATACCGGTACGACGCCTCGGCGCTCGCGAGTGAGTCCTTGGGGTCATCATGTTCCACGAAATAGTGCTCGATCCCTGCCTGCCGGTGCCGACCCAGGATACTGGCCCACGGAATGACTCCGGCACCGACCTCGGTCATGACATGATCGGGCGGTCCCTTCGAATCTTTGATGTGGACCAGCCGGATCCGGCCCGGCCAGCGGACAAAGTAGTCCAGCGGATCACGCCCGCCCTTGGTCACCCAGTAGAGATCCATCTCGAGCAGGACCAGCTTCGGATCGGTAGTGGCGAGCAGCAGGTCGTAGGGGGTCTGACCGTCCAGCCGGTCGAATTCATACGAGTGGTTGTGATACGCCATCAGCAGCCCGCGGCGCTTCGCCGCCTCGGCCGCGGTGTTCAGTCGCTCGGCCACCCGCTTCCAGGCGTCGAGGGTCGACCGCTGATCTTCATCAATCCAGGCGACCACCACGTACTGATGCCCGACCGCCAGCGCCTCGTCGAGGACCTGGTCCCATTGGCCCTTGATGATTGTTCCGTACTCGACGTGAGCCGACGGTGCGGTGAGCCCATTCCGGGTCAGTAGCGCCCTGACCTGAGCCGGCGTCCGCCCGAAGTATCCGGCAAACTCCACCTCGCGATATCCGATGGCCGCGACCCTGGCCAGGGTGGCCTCGACCTCGCGCTCCATCGCGTCACGCACGGTGTATAGCTGCAGTCCGATCTTGTCCAGCCGGTCGGCGCCGGCGCCCCGCAGCGCCAGCTGCCTGGACGTCAGGGCAAACAGTCCGGCGGACGACAGCCCGAGGAAGGCGCGGCGGTTGATGAATTCGCGGTGGTCAGAGTGCATGGCGCTTCATCTGACCGACCGCGTAGTCACAGGCGCGGGCCGTCAGAGCCATATAGGTGATCGAAGGATTCTGGTTGGCAGAACTGGCCATGCAGGCCCCGTCGGTGATGAACAGATTCTTGATCTCATGGGCCTGGTTCCACCGATTGAGGACTGAGGTCGCGGGGTCCAGCCCCATCCGGGCGGTGCCCATCTCGTGAATGCAGAACCCCGGCGCAAGCTGGTCATCGTAGGTACTGATATCGGTGGCACCGGCCGCGTCCAGCATCTCCGCGGCGGTTTTCTGCACGTCAGCCAGGATGGCCCGCTCGTTGGCGCCAAAGCTGCATTCGATCCGGAGCGCCGGCACACCCCAGCGGTCCTTGAGCTCGGGATCGAGCGCCACAAAGTTGTTGTGGTTCGGCAGGCACTCACCCCATCCGCCCAGCCCCATCCGCCAGGGCCCCCGCTCCTCGATGAGCGTTCGCTTCCACTCGGCACCATACCCGGGCACCGGCCGGTCCCAGCCACTCCGCCCGGCGCTGCCCTGAAAGCCGTAACCGCGAACGAAATCAGGGTGAGCCCGGCTGACGTTGCGGAATCGCGCCACATAGATCCCGTTGGGCCGCCGCCCGTACACCACCTTGTCCTCCATGCCGGGAATCGTGCCGTGGGCGCCGGCACCAAAGCAGTGGTCCATCAGGTTGTGGCCGACCTCGCCGCTGCCATTGGCCAGGCCCTGCGGCCACTGGGCACTCTTCGAGTTGAGCAGCAACCGGGCCGATTCGAGCGCTGACGCACAAAGGAAGATGATCCGTCCGTGGAATTCGAGACTGTCACCGTTCAATCCGTCGATCACCCGGACCCCGCTGACCCGGCCGCGGCCCGAGTCGTACAGCAGGCTCTCGACGACGCTGTTCGGTCGCAGGGTCATCCGTCCGGTCGCCGCGGCCGCGGGCAGGGTGACGCTCAGGCTGTTGAAATAGGACCCGGTGATGCAGCCACGCTCGCAGGGGCCACAGTAATGGCAGGCGGCCCGGCCGCCGTGGTCCTGGGTGATGATCGCCGCCCGGCCCGCTGTCAGCACCCGCTCCCGCCCCCACCGGGCCGCGACCGCATCCCGCACTTTGAGCTCCGCGCAATTCAGTGGCATGGCCGGCAGGAACTGGCCATCGGGCAGCTGGCTCAACCCCTCCGCCTGACCGCAGATTCCGATCACCCGCTCGACGTAATCGTACCACGGCGCGATGTCCTCGTACCGGATCGGCCAGTCCACCCCGTGGCCGTCCCTCGCGTTGGCCGTGAAGTCGAGATCACTCCAGCGGTAGACCTGCTTCCCCCAGGTAATCGAGCGGCCGCCGACCTGGCGCCCCCGGATCCACTTGAACGGCTTGCCGGCGGTGGTGCTGTAGGGATTGTCGAGGTCGCTGACGAAGAACTTGCTGGAGTACTCGTCGCAAGCGTAGCACTCCGATTGAATGGCCTGGTCGCGCTGCAGTGTCTTGCGATCGCCCTTGCCACGATAGGGCATTTCCCAGGGCGGCACATGCTCGACGAAATCCTGCGCCGGGGTGATCGAGCGCCCCGCTTCCAGCACCAGCACCTTGAGCCCACGTTCGGCCAGCTCCTTGGCTGCCCAGCCACCGGTAATACCAGAACCCACCACGATGGCGTCGAACGACCGCTTGTCCCTCTGGGTACCCGGTGGCATCAGTGGCTGTGCAGCGGCGCGGCGCCGTCGTAGTGGCCCGGAATCATTGGAGTCCTGAGGACCTCGGTGACGATCCGCTCGGAGGTGAAGTACCCGTAGACAGTCAGGCTCTTCAGCGTCGCAAAGCTGGCCGCCGCGCTGCCCGGCTGGCCGGTGGTCCCATCGAGGGTGTTGAGCAGCCGCTGCTGCGCATCCGCACCCAGCGCCACGAAGGACGTCCCACCCAGGGCATGACTCTGCCGTTCGATGTCCTCGAGTCCGGCCACAAATTGTTGCCGCTCCTCGTCGCTCTGCCACTCCGTCAGTATCAGCTCGATAAAGGCCGGCACCCCGACCGCCCCCGCGCCCGGAGTCTCGCTCTCGGGCAGAATCAGTTCGGCCAGGGCCGCGATCAGCTCATTGGGGTTCCCCGATGTGCCAGACGCGGTTGAACCCCGCGCGTGCGTGGCCCGGCCCAGCTCAAGCAGGCGTTCGGGTGTCAGGCCGGCAAAGGCCGGCAGAGTGACGGCGCCGCCCAGCAGGCGGAGCAGCTCGCGACGATGCATGGGGGGAAAATCTCCAGGTGACCGCAGTAACTTGCTGGACGCCAACCCCCCGCGCCAGAGGCCGCCGAGTCCACGTGTCGCTCCCCATCGAGCCGGTGCTGCCTGAACTTCAGGCGGCACTTTCAGATCGAAACTCCGCGGTCCTCCAGGCCCCGCCGGGCGCCGGTAAGACCACCGGGGTGCCGCTGGCGCTGCTCCAGGAATCATGGCTCGTTCCGCGGAAGATCGTGATGCTCGAACCCCGGCGGCTGGCGGCCCGCGCCGCGGCCCACCGGATGTCTGCCATGCTCGGCCAGTCGGTCGGTGCCACCGTCGGATACCGGATCCGTCGCGAGACCCGGGTTGGTCCCCGGACCAGGATCGAAGTGGTCACCGAAGGTGTGCTGACCCGGATGATCAACGCCGATCCGGCGCTGGAAGAGTACGGCCTCGTGGTCTTCGACGAATTCCACGAGCGAAACCTGGCAGCCGACCTGGGACTGGCCCTGGCGCTCGAAACCCAGCAGGTGATCCGCCCTGATCTCCGCATCCTGGTCATGTCGGCTACCCTCGAGGGCGCTCCCATTGCCCGGCTCCTCGGTGACGCCCCGGTGGTGACCAGTACCGGCCGGAGCTTCCCGGTCGAAACGCTGCATCGCCCCGTCAGCGCCGAGCAGCGTTTCGAATCGGCGGTCGCCGGTGTCATCCGTGAGGCGATCGATCACGATTCCGGGGATTTGCTGGTCTTCCTGCCCGGTGCGGCGGAAATCCATCGCACCAGGAACCAGCTGGAGCAGGCCGCGCTCGGGACCAGCATCGATCTGGTGCCGCTGTACGGCAGCCTGACCGGCAGCGCCCAGGATCGGGCCCTCGCCGCCAGTGCTGACGGACATCGAAAAGTGGTGCTGGCCACGGCCATAGCCGAAACCAGCCTGACCATCGAAGGGATCGGTGTAGTGATCGATGCTGGCTGGTCCCGGGTGCCGCGGTACGCCCCAGCCAGCGGGATGACCCGGCTGGTGACCGTGCGGGTTTCCCGCGCCTCGGCGGACCAGCGACGAGGACGGGCCGGCCGCACCGGACGTGGGGTCTGCTATCGGCTCTGGTCTGCCGCCGACGACCTCACCCTCCTTCCGCGCGCCACGCCAGAAATCCTCGAAAGCGATCTGGCACCACTGGTCCTCGACCTGGCCGCCGCCGGAATCGAGGATCCCACCCGTCTCCGCTGGCTCGACCCGCCACCGTCCGCGGCGTTCTCCGAAGCCCGAGCCCTGCTCCTCGCGCTCGGCGCGCTCGATATGGCGGGCCGGATCACCGCCCACGGACGGCGACTCACCGGACTCGGCATCCACCCCAGGCTGGGCCACCTGATGGTCCGGGCCGCTGAGCTGGGAGAAGGCGCCCTGGGTGCCGCCCTGGTCGCCGTGCTGGAGGAACGGGATTTTCTCCGCGGCGATGGTGGCTCGGCTGATCCCGACCTCCGACTGCGCGTCGAACTGGTGCTCGCGCCGGCTGAGTCTCGCTCGGAAATCGCGCATGGCCAGTTGGTCGATCGCGATCTGCTCCGCCGGGTGCGTCAGGAGGCGCGGCAGCGCCTCAGCGACCTGCGCCTCGGCCCCTGGCCCAGAGTCCAGGGTTCGGTTGAATCGACCGGGCTGCTGCTTTCGTTTGCCTATCCCGATAGAATCGGGCGCCGTCGGGCCAATCAGGCCGGTCGATTCCTCCTGAGCGGCGGGCAAGGCGCCTCGACGACTGCCGCCTCACTTCTGCTGGCGGACTGGCTGGTCGTGGCTGACCTCGATGGCGACCGGCGTGAAAGCCGGATCTGGCGAGCCGCACCAGTCTCCCTCGGCGATCTCGAACGCTCTCACGCCGATGTCGTCATCGAACGCGAAGAGATTGAGTGGGACCCGGCGGAAGGGGCCATTCGGGCCCGACGAGTCCGGCGCCTCGGCGAAGTCATCATCGACGAAAAGGCGCTGCATCAGCCCGATCCCGAGCGGCTGGTCGAGGTCATGCTCGGCGCCATCAGGTTGGAGGGAATCGACCGGCTGCCATGGGACGAACCGGCGCAGGCGTTCCGGCATCGCATCGCCTTTCTGCACCGGCTGGACCCGGCCTGGCCGGACCTTTCCGATGTGGCACTGCTCGAACGGCTGCCGCAGTGGCTGGGGCCCCAGTTGACCGGCATCCGCCGGCGGGACCAGTGGAGCCGGATTGATCTGAGCCAGGCACTGCTGGGGCTGCTCGGCTGGCAGCAGCGGGCCGCGCTGGAGCAGCTGGCACCGAGTCACCTGGTGGTACCGAGCGGTTCGAGGATCGCGCTCGACTACAGCGATCCGGCGGCGCCAGTGCTGGCGGTACGATTACAGGAAGTGTTCGGACTGACCCAGACGCCCACTGTCGGAGGGGGACTGGTGCAGGTGGTGCTGCACCTGCTCTCGCCGGCGCGGCGGCCGGTGCAGGTCACCCGGGACCTGGCCGGCTTCTGGCGCCACACCTATCACGCGGTGAAAAAGGATCTCAAGGGCCGCTACCCGAGACACTACTGGCCCGAAGATCCGCTGATCGCGGAGCCGACGCGAAGGGTCCGGCCGCGGCCCGGTTAAGCCCATGCGGCGGCCATGTCGCCGCCGCGATGTCGCAGCAACGCACCCGCGGCCTCTGGTTGCCTGTGGAGGAAACACAGTGAGCTGAAGGAGTTAGAGCAGAATTGATTGCGGTACATGCTTTGCAATCAGGTAGCGGTGCGCCACCCGCACACTGCGGAATCGACGCTTCGCTTGGGAGGCACGCCATGCGCCACTTGTTCCTGCACCTTCGCGCCGTCACCGACTTTCTCGCCGCGGCCATCGCGGGCTGACCCGCCCGCGCAGGGCATCAACCATCCAGCAGCCTGGCGGTGAGTCTCGCCAGCGCCGCCTGGTCCGGTACGCTGCCCTGCGCCACGCGGGGGGATCCTCCCCCGCGTCCACCGACCTCCAGCAATCCTGCCTTGAGTAGCTCTCCGGCATCAACTCCGGAATCCGCCGTGCTGGCCAGAAGTATCGTCGGCGGCTGATCGACCGTTGCCACCAGCACCGCCCTGGCCAACTGGGTGACAGCCTGTGCCAGCGGCCGGAGTGCCTCAGCTCCTCCGGTACTCCGTCGATCGACCAGCCAGCGTACCCCTGCGGAATTCGGAACCGCTGCCGCGTGCAGTTCCGCCGCGCGGTATTTGGCGACCTGCTGTTCCAATTCCCTCCGAGCGGCGCCGGCCGCCTTGAACTCGCCGCGTTCCTTTTCCAGCAGGGCCGGGAGGTCGGGGATGGCCGCCGAGCGGCTGCCGGCCAGCTCCGCCAACAGGTCGTAGCCGAAGCGGGCTGCGGTCACGGCCCGCCCGCCGCAGAGAAATTCCACCCGGATGAGCTGTTTGGCCTTTTCGATCTTGCGGAGCTGAATCGAGCCGATCTCACCGGTCAACCCGACATGGGTACCCCCGCAGGCGCTCCGGTCGAGGTCGGCGATCGTGATGATGCGGAGCATTCCTCGACGGTCGGACCCCTTCCGAAGGCCGGTGGCCGTGGCGGCGTCCTCCGAGGTCACGGTGACCGGGCGGTTTTCCCGCACGACCTGGTTGGCCCGAGTCTCCGCCTGCTGCGCCTGCCCGGCGCTGATGGCGCCGGCTGCCAAGTCGATCGTGGCGGATTCGGTGGTGAAATGCACACTCATGGTGCGCCAGCCGAACAGTTCCTCGAACACGGCCGACAGCAGATGCTGCCCGGTGTGCTGCTCCATGAAGTCCCGGCGCCGGGCCCGATCGACCTGACCGTGGACTTGGTCGGTCGTGAGTGGTTCAGCCAGCAGATGGGCGATGCGCTCTTCCTCGTCGACTACATCGAGTACCCGGATGCCGGCCAGGGTTCCGGTGTCGTTGGGCTGGCCACCGGAGGTGGGATAGAAGGCGGAGCGATCCAGGTAGACTCGTCGGCCATCATCCGCTCGATCGAGCACTGTGGCTTCGAACTCGAGGAGGGTGGCGTCCTGGTAGTAGAGGCGTGTGGTCATTGGCCGTCTGGGGTCGGGAGACAATCGTCAGTCGGTGGTCTGGCGACTGAATCGATTAGCTGTCACTTAATGATCAGTTTGTCTCTCAGAATACTGTATAATATTTTGACATAGTTAATTCTTCCGGATTGATTTCCCGGCACTGTTGCATGATAGTACTCGGACCCAAGTGTGGTGGTGCGGTCGGGAATGGTTGGGGGTGCAGGACATCCGAGGTTGCCATGTTTCATCGTCACGCCCTTCGTGCGGGGCTGCCCGCACTGTTCGCTGCCATCCTGATCGGTTGCGCCACTGACAACGCCGGCCCCAGCGGGCCGGGCAACGATCCGATCGACAATGCCAAGGCCTGGTCCAGCCCTTCCACCTGGCCGTCCGGGCACGTTCCCGTGGCCGGCGACAATGTGGTCATCCCCGAAGGGCTGGCAGTCCACCTCGATACCTCGCCGCCAGCCCTGACCAGTCTCCGGATCAACGGCGCCCTGGTGGTGGATGACAAGACGCTGTCGCTGACCAGCGGCTGGATCGTGGTCGGCGGCACGCTGAGGATCGGCACCGAGTCCGCTCCGGTCAGCCACCGGATCACGATCACACTGACCGGTTCACCCGACGACGGCAACATCGACGGCATGGGCAACAAGGTGCTCGGAGTCTCCGGCATCATCGATATGCACGGCCAGCACCGCACCGGCTGGACTCACCTTGATGTCACTGCCCCGGCGGGTGCCACCACGCTGCAGTTCGCCACCAACCCGGGCTGGCGCGCCGGCGACCGGATCGTCCTGGCCTCGACTGACTATGACCCGGCCAAGGCGGAAGAAGCGGTCATTGCCTCGGCCTCCGGCACCAGCGTCACGCTGACGGCCCCACTGCACAACGCCCATGGCGGCGTCACCGCGGTGCTCAACGGTGTCACCATCGATGAACGGGCCGAAGTCGGCCTGCTGACCCGGAATATCACGGTTCAGGGCGATACCGGCACCACGCCGGGCTACGGCGGCCACATCATGATCCTGGCCGGCGCACAGGCGCGGATCGAAGGGGTCCAGCTGTTCCAGATGGGGCAGCGGGGCCACCTGGCGCGCTATCCGATGCATTGGCACATGGCCGGCGACGTCCACGGCCAGTATTTCCGTTCCAGCAGCGTCTGGCGGACCTTCAACCGCTGCGTCACGGTGCATGGGTCGGACAACGCCACCGTCAGCGACAACGTCTGCTACGACCACACCGGCCACGGCTACTTCCTCGAGGACGGCGCCGAAACCGGCAACACCTTCTCGGGGAACCTGGGGCTGGTCTCGCGGATTCCGCAGGGCGCCGACCGGTTCCTGCCTTCCGACGGCACGCCGGCCACCTACTGGATCACCAATCCGGACAACAGCTACACCCATAACGTGGCGGCCGGCTCCAGGGGCTTCGGATTCTGGTGCGCCTTTCCGGCCGCGCCGACCGGCCTGTCCACCGGTGAACCCAACCTGCCACGCACCACGCCGCTGCGTGAATTCAGCGACAACGTGGCTCACTCGAACAACAATGCCGGCCTCAACGTCGACAACGGCCCGATGGCCGATGGCAATACCGAGACGACCTACTTTGCCCCGCGGGTCGATCCGGCCAACAGCTCCGATCCGGTGGAGGCAGTGTTCAAGAATTTTCACGCGTACCTGCACCGTGGCCGCGCCGTCTGGCTTCGGGGCGCTCACCTGGCCTTGCAGGGAGCGGTCCTCAGCGACAACGCCATCGGTGCCACCTTCGCCGCCAACCAAACCACGGTGCGGATGAGCACGTTCATCGGCCACAGCGGGATCCCGGCGGCGCTGCCCTCAGCCTCCCAGTCGCGCGGTTTCGAGTTCTACGATGGCCTGGTCTCGGCCGACAACGTAACCTTCATCAACTACGACGCGGCCACCACGGTGCCCGCGAGCGCGCTGGGGTACAACCGCACCAATGCCTTTCCCATTGACCCGCAGAACTTTGCCGGCCACCTGACCTTCATCAACGCCAACCAGGTCTACCTCGAGAATCCGCTCAGCGACAAGGATGGTGACAAGGCGGCCGCCTTCCTGGATCGTGATGGCCGGGTCACCGGCACCGCGGGGCAGTGGGTGACCGCCAACGTGCCACTGCTGGCCAACGGCAACTGCAGCCTGCGGGCGAGCTGGAATGCGTACATCTGCCATCAGCGGTTCGTGCAGCTGGCCATGGTTGATGGCGGCGGTGGCAGCATCACCGGCCTCACGATTCAGCGTGATGCCGGACCGACCCTGGCAATGACCGGCGTGCCAGGCTACACCCAGGCGGCCTACTTCACCGCTATTCCCGGCTCCCACTACACCATGCAGTGGGCCGGCGCTGCGCCGACCAATCCCAGGTTCTACCTGAATTCAGGAGTGGCCGGGGACGCGTCCTTCGTGACGATGCCATACGCCGCGGCACCCACCAGCATCGTCAGGGACTACTACGGCGGAAACCAGATGGCGGCTGCCGCTTCACTGTCCGAGCTCAATGCCAGCACCGGGAACCGCTACTACTACGACGGTACCGCCCACCTGCTGTATCTCAAACTGGTGGTCATGGATGGGCGGGACTGGGGTACGTTGTTCGTGAACCCCTGAAATCGGTTACTGGCCGTTCATCGCCGGCATGTTCTTCTCCAGCGAGGCGATGAACGGCTGTACCAGGGCAGGCGCGCTGCTGCCGCTCCGCCCCAGCAGTGCCGCCACGCCGTCGTGGTCGGCGGTCGTGGTCGGCAGGGCCCCGTACACTTTTTCATTCGCCTTGGTGTCCACTTCCCACTTGGTTCCCGCCAGATCGATCCCCGCGAACAGCCCCTTGGTCTTCGAGTACGAGTAGATCTCCGCCCGGGCCTTGTAGTCGGTCTCGGCGCTGACGTTGCGTCCGACCGGGCCGGCCGCCACTGAGGCTTGTCCGCCGAGGTTGAAGGTCGAGGCGGAAATGGTCCTGGCGGCATTCTCGTTCATGAAGACCAGGACCATGTCGGCCGACTGACCGCCGATCTGCAGTCCGATGCTGCCGCCCTTGAGCGCCATGAAGGTCGGTGCGCTCCAGCCGCCGCCCTGGCGGCAACTGGCCAGGCCGAAGCCCACCCGCCCACCAATACCCAGTCCCACCTGCACCACGCCTGGCACCGCGGCCAGACAAGTGGCCTGCCGAAGCATCGAGGAGGGCGGGGCGCTGTCACTGACCCGGACCAGTTCGGCCAGGACTTCACCGGCCCGCTTGGCCCGGTCGGCCAGCTTGTCGGGATCCTGCGCATCGGTGATACCCGGGCGGATCAAGGCTGCATCGGGAGTCGAGAACGCCGAGGTGGCCACACCGATGCAGAGAAGGGCCATCAGGGACTGAGTGCGCCAGGGTCGAGCTGGCAGGCGAGTAAATGACATCAGTATCTCCACGTAGAAGCGGGGCGGTTCTCCGTACTATCCCGGATTGTCCGGTCCCGACTTGAGAAAGAGTTTTGGCCTCACGTCCGGCAGCCGCAATCGAGCCCGCAGGCCGCCGGTCGAACTCACAATAATACCAATCCATCGGAGTAGTGATGCGTCTCAAGTTGTGGAGTCTGGTCGGCGCCGTCCTGGTGGCGTCCGCCTGCAATGGTGACAGCTCGGGCCCGGGCCCGACCAATCCCGCCGGCATCGTGGAGCTCGACGCCAGCTCGACCACGCTGTACGCCTACTTCGATCTTGCCGCGGGTCAGGCCGTGACGGTGGCCGCTCCCAGCACTTCCACCACATGGACCCTGGCCTTCCGCCGCTACGAGGTCAGGGTCAACGGTGGAGTGGCGGGTCCAGGCGGCGTCTCGGGCTACAACCTGGCCAACAACGCCGGGGCCACCAACCAGCAGGTGCTGGCCTTCACGCCGGAGAACCAGAAGGCAGCCTTCGATGCGATTGGCGTGGCGGACATTCCGGTCGCCGATTCCTTCGTGACCGAGCGCCTCGTGGCCAACCCGCTCGGCTTCCTCAATTTTGCGGGCGGCTCCCCGGCGGCCAACACCAGCGCGGCCTGGAAAGTCCGCCGGACGGCCGGGGGCGGGTTTGCGGCATTTCATGTCGTGGCGGTCACCATTGGCGGATCGACTCCGGAAACGGCTGGCCTCGCGACCGCCACGGTCGAGTGGCGCTATCAGCCGGCCGATGGCACTCTCGGTGCCGCCGATACCCTCACCATTGATGTGGCCTCGGGCAGCAACGCGCTTGATTTCGCGACCGGCACGGCCGCGGCGCCCTCCGGCTGCGACTGGGATATCGAGGTGGGCGCCGATTTCACGATCGCGACCAACGCGGCCTGCGACGTCGGCACCTTCCCGCTCGACGCGGCTCAGAGTTTTGCGGGACTGACCACCGCCGGCGACGCGCTGGACTACGGGCTCTTTCTCTCCGGCCTGACCGGTCCCATTCCGTTCTCGACCGCGCTGGACGACCCGGCGGGCCCCTTCCTCTACAACCTGGCCGGTGACAACCGTCTCTCTCCGACCTTCAACATCTACCTCGTCAAGGTTGGCGATGCGGTCTACAAGTTCCAGTTGATCGGTTATTACAACGCCACCGGGGCCGGTGGTCATCCCTCGATCCGGTACGCCAAACTCAGGTGAGTCGGCCAATTCGGCGGTACTGGCTCCTGTTCCTCGCGGTGCTATCGGGACCGTCTGCCGCATTCGGGCAGGCGGTTTCGGTCGTTCGGGGCACCGTGGCTGACGCGGCCAACGGTAGCCCCGTCGCCGGGGCGCGGATCGAAGCGCTGCTGAGTCATGCCCACATCGAATCCACCGAAGCCGGCCAGTTCAGCATTTCCATCCTGCCCGGCGATACGCTCCGGATCCGGGCGCTCGGATTTCGGGTCGCCCAATTCGTGGCACCCACCGGAACGACCGCGCTCCGGATCCTCCTGACCGCGGCTCCGGCGGTCCTGGCCGACATGGTGGTCACAGCCAGTCGGCGCGAGCAGCGGTCCGCTGAGACGGCGGTGCCGGTGATGGTCATCAGCGCGGACCAGATTGCCGCTACCGCCGCGGCATCGGCCGACAGGATCCTGGGCCAGCTTCCGGGGGTTCAGCTGCTGCCGACCGAACCCTCTGGCGCCGACCTGTCCATCCGCGGCATCAATGGTGCCCGGGTCCTGGTCCTGATCGACGGGGAGCCGACGTTCGGCAACTTGCTGGAAAACCGCGACCTCAGCCGGCTGTCGACCATTGCGGCCGAGCGGATCGAAGTAGTGAAGGGTCCGCTGTCGGCGCAGTATGGCTCGGATGCGCTCGGTGGGGTCATCAATCTGCTCACCGCGCGGCCGAGTGGACCGTTGTCCCTGACCGCGGCTGGCCGAGCCGGGGACGGCGGCCGCCGTGAGGCGCAGCTGGGCGCGGAGGGCGGTGGCCGGTTCAGCTACCGGCTCAACGGCGGCTGGCGCGAGGATCTGGCGGTGGCCGGCATCGACCAGCCGACCGATGCCCTCGACCGGGTCTACGATTTTCGATCGTCACTCGGATTGGCCGTCAGTCCCGGGCTTCAGCTGCGCAGTGATCTCACCCTGTTGCGGGAACGCCAGCGCTGGCAGCTCTCGGCTGATGGCTTCAACGGCTTCAACGACAATACTGGCGCATCAGGGTGGGTTGAAGCCGCCGGGCAGGTTGGCGATGGCCATTGGTCGACCCGGCTGTACCTCGAGGACTATACCCATCGCTTTCGACAGGCCCAGGCCGGCCTGCCGATTGCCAGTGATACCGCCCCGACCCAGACTGAGCAGATGGCCAAGGTCAGTCTGGGGTACTCCAATCGGCTGGGCCTTCATGCGCTGAGTGGCGGGGTCGATCTGTCCGCCCGGTCGATCGATTCGCCCGGCAAGGTCCAGGGATCGGTCTCGGATCGGATGGCGGAAGGCTACGCCCAGGACAGCTGGACCGCCGGCCCTTTCCTGCTCACGCCGGCGGCGCGGGTCACCTGGAATTCCCGCTGGGGCACGGCCCTGACACCGAGCGTCAGCGCCGCATGGGACCTGTCACCCACATTGCGCTGGCGGGCCGCGGCCGGCCGCGGATTCCGGGCGCCCAGCTTCAAGGAGCTGGCCTGGGATTTTTCGAACCCGCTGGCCAACTACATCATCCTCGGCAACCCGGACCTGGTTCCCGAACGCTCATGGCAGTATTCCACCGGCGCGTCGTGGGCCTTGCTGCCCACCGTGGTTGCCGATGCCGAGGTCTATCGCAACGATGTCCAGGACCTGATCGAACTCGATCCCGATGGCACCGACCCGTCGACCGGCTTTACCCGGTACGCCCCCCGCAACGTGTCCCACGCCCGGACCCAGGGTGTTGAGCTCGGTCTCAAGTGGACCAGCGGGCGGTGGGCCAGTTCGTTGGGCTACAACTATCTCGATGCCAGAGACCTGGGCACCGGCCAGACACTCGACCGCCGAGCCTCGCACAGCGCCCGGGCCTCGCTGGGGCGGCAGTTCGGCCTGCTCCAGGGCCTCCGCACTGACCTGATCCTGGTCTACACCGGCGCCGCCCCCGCGGCTGAGGCTGACGGCAGCGAGGGGATCCAGGCCGCGTATCTCGCCACCAACCTCCAGCTCCGTCTCGAGGTCGTCCGCAGCATCGGATGTTCGGCCGGGGTCGATAACCTGTTCGATGCCCAGCCGGCCGGCTGGCGCGGCCTCTACGGGCGCCGCTACTACCTTGGTCTCACCACAACCTGGCATCCTTGACGATCGACGCTGCATCTCGATGCCGGGATGCCGGAATCGCCAGCTTCGGCATCACGGCATGCGGGGAGTCTCGAACATGAAAGCCATCCAGATTCGGTCGATCGGTGGACCTGAGGTCCTCTCCTATGTCGACCTCCCCGATCCCTCACCCGGACCGGGCCAGGCGCTGATCAGAGTTGAGAGCGCCGGGGTCAATTTCATCGATGTGTACCACCGGACCGGGCTCTACACGCTGCCCCTGCCACTGGTGCCTGGCTCCGAGGGCGCCGGGACGGTCCTGGCGGTCGGCGATGGTGTCACCGATGTCCGCGCCGGCGATCGGGTGGCCTGGGCTGACGTGACAGGCTCGTACGCCGAACTGATCGTGGCGCCAGTCGACCGGCTGGTGCCGGTCAATCCCACCGTCAGTTCCGCCGATGCCGCCGCACTGATGCTGCAGGGAATCACCGCCCACTACCTGGCCACCTCGACCTTTCCTCTCGCACCTGGTCATATCTGCCTGATTCACGCCGCGGCTGGTGGGACGGGGATGCTGCTCTGCCAGATTGCCGCCCGGCGGGGTGCCCGGGTCATCGCCACCGTTTCGACCGCCGCCAAGGCGGCGCTGGCCCGCACCGCGGGAGCTTCGGAAGTGATCCTCTATACCGAGCAGGATTTTGCGGCCGAGACTCGCCGCCTCACCGACGGTGCCGGGGTCGATGTGGTCTACGACTCGGTGGGCAAGACCACCTTCGAGGTGGGACTCGGCGTGCTGAAGCCGCGGGGCGTGATGGTGCTGTTCGGACAATCGAGCGGGGTGGTCCCGCCGTTCAGTCCGTCGCTGCTGGCGCAGCACGGCTCGCTGTTCATGACCCGCCCGCGGATGGGAGACTACGTCCGAGGCCGTGCGGCCCTGGTGGAGCGGGTGACAGACCTGCAGAACTGGGTGGCGGCGGGATGGCTCACGACCAGGATCAGCGGTACCTGGCCGCTGGCCGACGCAGCGCGCGCCCACCAGAGCCTGGAAGGGCGCGCGACCACAGGAAAGCTGCTGCTGACCCCGTAGCGGCCTGGGACTAGTGGGTCAGCGCGTCGCTGAAGGCCTTCATGGTCTGCCGGACTGTAGGCGGTACGGCGTCGAACGGAGTGCCTGCCCAGGTGTCAAACCGCTGCCCCAGCCACAGCCGGAGCGACTGATACTGGCGGGCCAGTTCCGGATCCGAGATCGATACGCTGGTGACGTCTACCTTCACCTGCTCCGGGTGAGCCAGCAGCGCGGCATAGAGCTGATCGGACTTGCTCAGCGCCAGGTCCACGGCCTGGGCCGCCTCGGCCGACTCGCGCTGTGGCAGCCGGTGATCCCAGGCCATCATCTCCTTCGGACTCGCCTTGCTGCCGCGCTGGGCCTGGGCGGCCGAGTCGCCATAGATCTTCTCGAGGGCCTGCATCCGGCTGCGATACGCCGCCACCATGCCGACCGCGGAGGAAATCGTGTGCCGGGCTCCTTCCATGCTTTCCACCGATCCGAACCGCAGCGGCGCGATCACCCGGGAGAATCCGATCCCGCTCAGGCGGGCTTCCAACTGCTTGCCGGCATCACTCGCCGCATCCGCGTAGTGATCCGCCACGCTGCCGAGGCTCGGGCCGGACATGGCAGCCGCGCCGCCGCCCGCCGTGGTTCCCACCGCAGCACCCGAGACATCAAGATCGACCGACAATGACTGCGGACGCCCCGGCAGGATCGGCGCGCTGTCGATCACGGGAGCGGGGGTAGCGGCGGCCTGATGCGCCGGCGGGGTCGCCACCTGCTGCACCGGCTTCTGGGTGGCCGGCGGTGTTGCAATCGGGGCGACGTACGTTGGCGTCGTCGAGCTCGGAGCTGGTCCGCTCGGCGTCACGGCCGGTGTGCTCTCGGGCCGTGGAACCTGGGTGTACGCCGAGGTCGTGGCGTTGGAGGCCAGCTGCACCGCGGCCGGCTTGGCGCCGCCGGACCGCCACGCCACCAGGGCCCCGCCGCCGATCAGGGCCGCACCGAGACCCGCTGCGATCAGCCACCGGCCGCTGCCAGACCGTGAAGCAGCGGGAGCCGGGGCGGGCAGATGATGCGTTTCTGGCGCAATGTGAACCGCAGGTTCATGATGATGGACCGCGGCGGGACGCGCCGACCGGATCGATGCCGGTGGTGGCGGTGCGTGATGAACCGGCTCGGCACGAGGGGCGGGCGCCCGCACCGGTAGTTCGGTAGTAGCGGCCGAGTCTTCCGTCCCGAATCCCTCAAGAATTTCAAATTCGGCGGTGAGATCGGCCAATGTGTCGGCCCGGGCCGGCGGTGGGACCACAATCGCCGGAGCGGGCGCGGAGTGCACGATGTGTCTGGGCGCCGAGGCCTGCAGCGGCGGAGCGGGTCGAGTCGGCTCGGCCTCGGGCAGGTCGAGCTCCATGAACTTGAGATCGTTGCCTCGCGGCTGTGCAAGCGGACGCGCAGGCGGCGCCGGCATCGGCGGCGCCGACGGCGCAGGCGGTGCCATGGGGCGCAGTACCGGGCGGGCGGGAGCGGCCGCAACCGGGAGCGGTGCCGGAGCGGGAACGACGATCGCCGGCCGCTGGGCCGAAACTGCCAGTGGCGGCACCAGACTCGGCGCAGCAGCAGCTCGCTGAGCGGAGTTCTGGATCGGCCGGATCACGACAGGGCGCGGCGCTGGCTGTGACGACGCCGGCGCCGCCGCGATCGGGCGAGCCGCCGAGGCCTGCACGGCCGGAGCGACCGGCACCACTCGGCGGATCGGCGGTGCGGCGGGTGCTGGAGCCGGGGCCGAAGCGGCCGCGAGCGGAACAGGTACTGGCGGAGCGGGTGCCGCCGGGGCGGCCGATGACGGGGTGGCGGCGGCACGGGCAGCGCTGACCGCGCGGTGATAGGTCGGGTGAGAGGCGATCGGTACCCAGCGCTCCGCCCTCTGGTGAAAAATCTCCGAGTCCGAGGTGACCACGCCGTTGGCGACTGCGGCCTGGAACGCCTCGACACTGGGAAACACCATCTCAACCCCGTTGGGGAGCCTGATCCGGAACATTGTCTTCCTCGCGTCACTCAGCGGCGGGTGCCGGAGAGTATGTCTTGCAAAAGAATCGGTTAGTCACCGCCATTACGAAGATATACCAATGCAACTGATAGGCCACGAGTAAGTCGTTTAGTTATAATATGTTATGCTATATGCTGATGACAGGCTAGTCTGCTTTTTGCAAAATTACTGGAGGCGATTGTCAATTTATTTGACAAATAGGAAGTGGGCGGCTGCAGGCCGAACCAGAGTCCCGGACCGCTGCCGGAGTCTGGCCGCCGCTCCCAGCCGGCGGACTGGCGGGACGACAAATATCGGCAGGCGGGTTCGATTCACTGAGCCGCCGGTCCACAACAAATGCGGGGGCGGCTCGAAGTTCTCGAGCCACCCCCGCATTTGTTTGTCAGCGTGACCGGCTGGTCACCCGCGGGACGATTACCGGATGAGTGGACTCAATCCTGAGCGATGATCAGGTACGGAGACGGGCCCCAGAACTTGATCGGATCCGCGATGCCGATGCCGCCCTTGATCTTGCCATCCTTGGCCGGGGGATTCATCAGCGCCGACAGGTCCTGGCGGGACACGATATGATAGGTCTTGGTCGAATCCGGGAAGGTGAGCTGGATCAGCTCGCGGCGATCCGCCTCGGTGAAGCGCGAGGCATCGAGCGACCGGGCCGGCACCAGCGCCTTGCTGCCGAAGAACAGGAACTTGCTGCCCTCCTCGGTAACCAGGCCTTCCGCCTTGAGGCTGTCCTTCGGAGCGATGACATACCAGATCCGGTGCTTCTCGACCACCAGGTTGCTCACTGTATCGGTCAGTGCGACCTTGGCCTCGGTCAGAGTGCGGTTCTCATCCTGGAGTGCCCCGAGCTGCTGGTTGAGGCTTTCGATGGTGTTCTTCTGATCGTCGATGGCCGACTGGAAATTGGCCACCATCGTCTGCAATCCGGCCACTTCGGACTTGAGTGAATCCGAACCGGTGCTCAGCGCCGCAATCCGACGCCGGCTCGAGGCCAGCCGCGACTCGCTCTCGTTGACTCTGGTGCTCAGTTCCCGGATCCGCGACAGCACACTGTCACGATAGGTCGGTACACCTTCACCGGCAACAACCGGGATCTGCCCCTTCTTGGACTTGACCTTGGCCAGTTCCGAACTGATCTGGCTCATCAGCTGGGCATTCTCGGTGACTTCCCGGAGCAGGCTGTCCTTCTCGGCAGAAAGCTTGAGCGCGCTGGAATCCATCGCGGGAGCGTTGGCAACGGTGGTCCCGTTGTCGGCGGCGCCCAAGGGTGATCCGGTTTTTGGGGTATTGCATGCGGCCAGAACCATACTGGCTGCCAGGATCGCGGGGTACGCACGCGAGTAGCTGAAGACCATGCTCACTCCTGCAAGGTGGTGGGGCCGGCCCGGACTCCGGGCAGACGGCAGCGATTTGCGGCCGTGTCAAGCTTAACAGGAGGGACCGGACCGTGCACGGCACCCGGGCCCCTGCCCGGCTACATTACCGTTAGGAGGAGCCAATGTCCGAGCCTGATTACGCCGAAGATGCCAGCCGCCCCGCCGACGACGGTGTGACGGTCAGCACCACGCCTGTACCCCTGGTCCTGCGTGCGCTCGACGACGAGCGGGTGCCGGAAGGGCAGGCGGGGCTCGGCTCGTTTCTGGGTGAACGGCTGATCGCCCGCAATACGTTTCCAACCGAATTCGTCGAGCGGCTGCCGATCTCGGAGCTGTTCTCCGAGCCCGTTCCGCTGCTGTTTCACGTCGCCATTGGCGGCCCCGGCATCCAGGGCACCCTGTATGCTCTGGTGCCCAGCGGCCCGTTCGAGGAAGAATCCGAAGAAGAGGCGGAGCCGTGGGCCGAGAGCGTGCCGCGGTACGAGGATTCGCTCGAAGACGCCGAGGTCGAGGACGGCGAGGAGCGCCGGGCCATGTTCCCGCTTGGCGTCCTGGTCCGGGTGGCTCGGGACCGGAAGTTTCCCGATGATCTCGGGGCCGAAGCCAAGGACCTGCTGCACACCGTACTGACCGGCGAAACCCACGAGGTCATCGACCGGGTGCTGGACGATCTGCTGAACGATTCCTGATTCCGGTTCAACGACTCCATACCGGGCCGCCGCAATGCGACTCCATCCCTTTCGTGCCTGGCGGCCCGCAGCCGGGCTCGCTCCCCGCATCGCGGCGCCACCCTATGACGTGGTCAGCCGCGCCGAGGCGGCCGAGCTTGCCCGGGGCAACCCCGACAGCTTCCTGCACGTCGGTCGTCCCGATATCGATTTGCCACCCGAGACCGACAGTCACGCCGATGCCGTCTACGCGATGGGCCGGAGCAACCTCGACCGCCTGATGCTCGAGGGCCGGCTGGTGCAGGATGAACAGCCGAGTCTGTATCTGTATCGGCAGGTGTGGCGGGGACGGGCCCAGACCGGGGTCGTCGGGTGTGTCCACATCGACGACTATGAAAACGACATCATTCGCAAGCATGAAAAGACCAGGCAGGACAAGGAAGACGACCGCACCCGCCACGTCCTCACCCTGGACGCGCACGCAGAGCCGGTATTTCTGACGTACCGCGATCAGGCGGCGGTGGCACGCTTGACCGCCGAGGGGATGAGCTCGGAGCCGCTGGTCGATTTTACCTCCGATGACGGGGTGACCCACACGGTCTGGCGGGTGGCGGATCCGGCCGCCTGGGTTTCGGCCTTCGGCGCCATCCCGCTGTCCTACGTGGCCGACGGGCATCACCGTTCGGCCAGCGCCTGGCGGGCCGGCCAGGAGCGCCGGGCCGCCAATCCGCGCCACACGGGTAACGAGGAATACAACTGGTTCCTGGCGGTGCTCTTTCCCGCGTCGGAACTCAGGATTCTGGCCTACAACCGGGTGGTCAAGGATCTGAACGGCCTGACGCCACAGGTGTTTCTGGCGCGACTGTCCAGCCTGGGCCAGTTGACCGAGACCCGCCAACCAGTCCCCTCGGCATCCGGGTCGATGGCCTTTTATCTTGACCGCCGCTGGCACCTGCTGACGATTGATCCGGCCAGGATTGACCGGACCGATCCGATCGGTTCGCTCGATGTGTCGCTGCTGCAGAACGTGGTGCTGACCCCCATCCTGGGCGTCGGCGATCCTCGGACCGATGCCCGGATCGATTTCGTGGGAGGAATCCGGGGCACCGCGGAGCTCGAGCGGCGGGTCGACTCGGGTGAGATGGCGGTCGGCATCTCGCTCTTCCCGACCTCGCTGGAGCAGCTGATGGCCGTCTCGGATGCCGGCGCGATCATGCCGCCCAAGAGCACCTGGTTCGAGCCGAAGTTGAAGAGTGGACTGTTTGTACATTCGATGTAGATCGAGACTCGAGGGCGAGTGGCCTCCGCGCCCGCTGCGCGCTGTTCTCGACCTTTGACCCTCGACCCTTGACCCCATAGCCACGAACTCCCAATGAATCTCCGATGAACGTTCTCATAGCTGACAAATTCGAGAAAGTCGGGCTCGACGGGCTCAAGGAACTGGGCTGCAACGTCACCCTCAATCCCGACGTGAAGGCGGAGGACCTGCCGGCCCTGATCCGGGAGGTCGATCCCGCGATCCTGATCGTGCGGGGCAAGAAGGTCACGGCCGAGGCACTGGCGGCGGGAATGGGGCTGGCCATGGTCATCCGGGCGGGCGCCGGGATCGATACGATCGATGTGGCCGCGGCTTCGGCCCGCGGGATCTTCGTGACCAACTGCCCCGGCAAGAATTCGATTGCGGTGGCGGAGCTGGTGATGGCGCTGCTGCTGGAGTGTGACCGCCGGGTGGCCGATCAGACGATGGAGCTGCGAGCCGGGAAGTGGAACAAGGGCGAGTACTCCAAGGCCCGTGGCCTGGCCGGCCGGACCCTCGGCATCGTCGGGCTCGGGCAGATCGGGCGCGAGGTGGCGGCGCGGGCCAAGTCGTTCGGGATGCCGGTGGTGGCGTGGTCGCGGAATCTGACGGTGGCGGAGGCGGAGCGGCTGGGGATCAGCTACGCGCAGACGCCGATCGATGTCGCCCGGGTCAGCGATGCGGTCTCGATCCATGTGGCCTCGACGGCCGAGACCAGGAACATGGTCAACGCCGAATTCCTGGCGGCCCTCAAGCCGGGGGCCTACCTGATCAACACCAGCCGCGGCTCGGTGGTCGATGAAGCTGCGCTGCTGGCGGCCATTCAATCGAAAGGCATCAGGGCCGGGCTCGATGTCTTCCAGAATGAGCCGGCCGGCAGCAGGGCCGACTTCGACAGTACCGTTGCCAGGGCGGCAGGGGTATACGGGTCGCACCATGTGGGGGCCAGCACCGAGCAGGCCCAGGTGGCCATCGCCCACGAGGTCATCCGGATCGTGCAGGCGTACAGCGAGCGCGGGGAGGTACCCAACTGCGTCAACCGCCTGGCCCGGAGCGCCGCCAGTCACATCCTCTCGATCCGGCACCAGAACAAGCCGGGCGTGCTGGCCGATGTGTTCCGGGTGCTGGCCGATTCGAAGATCAATGTCGAGGAAGTCGAGAGCATCCTGTATCACGGTGCCCAGGCCACTATTGTGCGGGTCCATCTCGACGGCGCCCCCTCCGAGGCCGCGATGGCCGCCATTCGCAAGGGCAATCCCAACGTCATCTCGGTCGACTTGACGACCATCCAGAAGTAATCCCGTCCCGCGACTACCCTAACCAGCGAACCATCCATGGCAGACCGCATATTCAATTTCTGCGCCGGCCCAGCCGTGCTCCCCGAGCCGGTGCTCAAGCAGGCCCAGCAGGATATCTGGAACGTTGCCGGCAGCGGCATCGGTATCCTCGAGCACAGCCATCGCGGCAAGGTGTTCGACCGGATCCTGGACGAGACCATCGCGGCCTGCCGGGAGCTGTCCGGCATTCCCGATGACTACGAAGTGCTGTTTGTGCAGGGGGGCGCCTCGCTGCAGTTCGCGATGGTGCCGATGAACATCCTGCCGGCCGGGCGGACCGCCGACTACATCAACACTGGCGTCTGGTCCGAAAAGGCGATCAAGGAAGCCCAGCGGCTGGGCGCCACCCACGAGGCCGCCACTGGCAAGGGTTCCAAGTTCACCCGGATTCCGGCCGCCTCGGAAATTCGCTACTCGGCCGATCCGGCCTATGTCCACTACACCAGCAACAACACGATCTACGGCACCCAGTGGCGGAACGAACCGGCCCCGCCGTCGGGGGTGCCGCTGGTCTGCGATGCCTCGAGCGACATCTACAGCCGTCCACTGGATATCCGGAAGTACGGCCTGATCTACGCCGGCTCCCAGAAGAATCTCGGGCCCGCCGGTGTGGTGCTGGTCATCATCCGGAAGGACCTGATCGAGCGGGCGCCCAAGACACTGCCGACGATGCTGCAGTATCGGACCTTTGCGGCCGACCGCTCGATGTACAACACCCCGCCGACCTTTGCGATCTATGCCATCGGCCTGGTGCTCAAGTGGATCACCGAAACCGGCGGTCTGGCCGCCATGGCCGAGCGGAACGAGGCCAAGGCCAAGCTGCTGTATGATGCGCTGGATGAGAGCAGGATGTTCAGCCCGCCGGCCGACGCGGGCAGCCGCTCGCTGATGAACGTCTGCTTCCGGGGCCCCGACGAAGCCACCGAGAACCGGTTCATCGCCGAAGCCACCAGGCGCGGGCTGGACGGCCTCAAGGGCCATCGCAATGCTGGCGGGATGCGGGCGAGCATCTACAACGCCATGCCGAGGGCGGGGGTGGAGGCGCTGGTGGGTTTCATCCGGGAATTCGAGAAAGGCAGTCGTTAGCCGTTAGCCCTCAGCCGTTTGCTAACGGCCAATGGCTGACAGCTAATAGCTGTGCGCAACGCGCATCATGTCCCGAGCCTTCGTCAACGAAGACGCCGCTGACGGCCCCGCGCCGCGCTATTCGCTGCCCGACCGGGCAGATCCGGCCTATGACGATGCGGCGGCGCTGGCGCTGCTCGAGGGCGCCAACCAGGGCGATTCGCCCAGCGCCGAGGCGGCGACGGGATATCGCTGGGGTGAACCGCGGCTGCGGCCCCATGTCCAGCGGCTGCTGGAGCAGGCCCGGGCCCGGCACAACGACCGGATGGAACAGCTGGCCGAACGATTTCTCTCGGACCCGTGATCCGGCCAGTGCTGCTCAAAGGATGCTGCTTCGGCGCCGCCGGCGGCACGATCGGCTTCGAGGCGACCACCACGCTCAACCGGATCGATTTTGGGATCACCGGGAATCAGGCGGTCGAGGGCGGCGGCGTGATGCTGTGGGACGATGTCGAGGTCAGTATTGCGATCGAGGCGCGCACACAGCAATAGCGGCGGACCGGCCGGACGAAGCCATGGGGACAGGATCGCGGTCGCGGTTCTGTCCCCTTTGCTGTCAGTTGTCGCCGGCGGATCGGGGCGCGCCGCAGGACGCAAGCAGCCGCTTGGGGCGGGCCGCCTCGGGAAAGAGGGCGTGGGCCTTCAGGGCGTGAATCCGGGTACGGACGCAGTCCCCTCGACTGTAGTAGCGCTGGGCCAGGAACATCCGGATCCGAAAGCTGCCGGGATCGAGCCGGGCCGCGCGTTCGGCATCGCTGATCTTCCAGGCCTGCTCGTACGCGCCCATGGCCGCGGCCTGCATTCCGCTCCGCACCGCAGCCGCCACCCCGAACACCGCGAAGCTGACCACCAGCCAGATGCGCCGCCGCCCTGACAGCTCGACCACCCGGCCGGCCCCGGGTTCCACTGGCGAGAGCAATCCTGCCGCGGCCCAGACATACAGCGCCGGAATCGGGAGCACCAGCACCGCGTCAAACGCGCCGCAGGTCACCGCCGCAAGCAGCACCGCGGGCAGGGCCAGGATCTGCAGGTTGTCAACCTTGAGCGGACTGCACTGCCACCAGCGCCAGCTGCGGATGCCCAGGCTGAGCAGGGCCAGCAGCAGGCACGCCGTTGCCAGCATCCCGCGTTCCGACAGGAAGGTCATCCAGTCGCTGCTGGGCCATGGGTTCGACGCCATGCCGTCATCCTGATCGAGCGATGGATCGCGCTTTGGCGCGTAGCGCGGGTAGCTCACCGCCCAATTGCCCGGACCCACACCGAGGATCGGATGGGCCAGTGACATCCGCAGGGTATTTTCATACTGCAGCAGCCGCCCCTTGCCACTCCCTTCCTTGTAGTTGGCTACGTCGTGCAGGGTTTCGAGGTACGGCGAATCGGACCGCCAGTTGAGGCTGTTGGGCAGGGCCAGGGCGAGCGCCGCCCCGAGCAATGCGCCGGCCCCCAGCATGCCGAGTCGCCGCCGAACCTGCGGATCCCGGGCCAACCCGCCGATCCACAGTCCCGCGATCGCGAAGAACAGCATCGAGGAGGCCATGCCGAGCCAGGCGGCCCGGCTCCGGGTGATGACCACCGCGCCGGTGAGCACCAACACCGCGGCCGCCCCGGCGAGCCCCGCGACCCGGTTGCGGGCCTGCAGCGTGAGAGCCACGACCAGCGGCAGGCCGATGGCGGCCAGGTGCGCCATGAAATTCCGGTTGCCGAATGTGCCGCCCGGCGCCCGGCTGAGACTGAACATGTCGCTGCTGAGGCCGTAGGCCTGCAGCAGTGCCGTGCCGGCGCCGACCAGTGTGCCCACGATCAGGATGGCGACCATGGGCCGACCCAGCCCGTCGGAGGCCAGGCGGCGGCAGGTCCAGAACACGATCAGACTGGACAGGGTGATGCTGATAGCACGAAAGGCGAGCCAGCCGTTGCCGGCCAGCAAACCGGACAGCAGCGAGATGGCCAAGAAGGCCAGCAGCACATCATCGGCCGCGGACAGGCGCAGCTGGCGCAACCCGATACAGGCGACCAGCCCGGCCAGCAGCGCGGTGCCGTGCAGCACCGATTCTTTGGGTATGAAGAAACGATCGAGCTCGAAGGTCCGGTACGGCAGCACGGCCAGCACCACCGCCAGGGCACCGGCGGCGAGAATCAGGAGCACCAGATGGGTCAGGCGGCTGGGCGGGGCGGTGGGCACACAGTAGAATAGGGGATGGCCCTGCCATCCTCCATCCCCACATTGACCGACCCGGATCGTCTGGCTGGCTGGCTCTCCGAGCCTGGTGTCCGAGTGCTCGACGCGTCGTGGTACCTGCCGCAGGCACGCCGCGATCCCGACGCCGAATTCCTGGCGGCGCATGTCCCTGGCGCTGTGTTCTTCGATCTCGACGCCAGCAGTGATCCGGCCACCGTGCTGCCGCACATGCTGCCATCAGCCGAACGATTCGCGGCCCGGATGGAGTCACTTGGGGTGTCGGACGACGATCTCATCGTGGCCTACGACAGCTCGGGGACCAACGTGAGCGCCGGGCGGGTCTGGTGGATGCTCCGCACCTTCGGGCACCAACGGACCACGGTGCTGGATGGCGGATTCCAGCGCTGGCGGCGGGAAGGCCGCCCGGTCGAATCGGGACCGCAGAATCTCCCACCGGGGCGGTTCCATGCGCAGCTCAACCGGTGCGCGGTGCGGGATTTGGCGGCGGTCCGGCAGGCGGTCCACTCCGGTGCCATTCAAATTGTCGATGCCCGTTCGCAAGGCCGGTTTGAAGCAACCACACCAGAACCTCGACCGGGGCTGCGTGGCGGGCACCTGCCGGGGAGCCGGAGCCTCCCGCACCAGGAGCTGGTTGGCCCCGACGGCCGCCTGCTGCCTACTGCGGAACTGCGACGGCGCTTCTCGGCCGCCGGCATCGATGTTGGACGGCCCGTCATCCTCAGTTGCGGATCGGGGGTGAGCGCCTGCGCCCTGGCCCTTGCACTGGATCAACTCGGAGCGGAGGCGGTTTCGGTCTACGACGGCAGCTGGTCGGAGTGGGGTGCCTGCGAAGACACGCCGGTCGAAACCGGGCCGGCCTCGCCGGCATGACCCTTCCGACCCAGCCCCGCCCGGCCCCGACCAGCGGTGCCTCGCCGCTACTGACCCAGGGCTGCATGCTCCTGTTTGCGCTGCCATTCGCGGCCGGCGGAATCATTGCCCTGGTTCAGTGCATCCGGCCGGCCACGCAGGGCCGGCTGACCGAGGCCGCCGGGCCGGGAATAGCGGGGCTGTTGTTCACCACTATCGGCGTCGGGTTGATCATCGGCAGCAGCAAGGCCCGCAAGCTCGCCGAGCAGAAAGCCGCCAGGGTTGCGGCCGCTCCTGGTCAGCCCTGGCTCTGGCGCGAAGACTGGGCTAGCCGCCGGGTCGAGGACCGCAACCGCTTCGCCTCGATGGGGCTCTGGGTATTCGCGCTGCTGTGGAACCTGATCGCATTGCCGGTGTCGATCGCGTTCCTCAGCCAGGGCATTGACCCTGAGCAGAAGGCGGCCTGGCTGATCCTGCTGTTCCCGCTGATCGGACTGGGTCTGCTGGCCGGCGCCATTCACGCCTCGATGCGGGCCCATCGATTCGGCCGCTCGGTACTCGAGCTGGTGGCGGTGCCGGCGCCGATCGGGCGGGAAATCGCCGGTCGGATCCGGGTGCCCCATGCCTTTGACGCTACCGAGGGAGTCACGCTGACCCTGACGTGCTCGCGGGTGGTGGTCCGTCAGAATGGAAAGAACACGTCGACCACCACCACGATCCTCTGGCAGGACGAACAGCAGATTCCTGGAGTTGGCCGGGATTCCGGCTCCGCCACGATCCCGTTTGTGATGCGCATTCCGGCCGAGGCGCTGGCCACCGACGAATCGGATTCCCGCAACAAGGTGGTCTGGCAGCTCGGCGCCTCCGCAGTGCTGGCCGGTGTGGACTACGACGCCAGCTTCGAGGTGCCGGTGTTTCACACCGCCGAGAGCGATCAGGCCGCGCCCGCCGAGTTGGTGGCCAGGGAACAGCAAGCCATCGCCGAGTATCAGCCGCCCGCCAACGCGCCGTTCCGGATCACCGAACGGCCGACCGCAGTCGAGGTGGATTTTCCGATGGCCCGCAATGTGGGAGTGGCGGCTGGGATCACCGGATTCACCCTGATCTGGAGTGGGGTGGTCGCCATGCTCTTCTCGGCGCACGCGCCGGTGCTCTTTCGCATTGTGTTTGGTGGCTTTGAGCTGCTGCTGCTCTGGATGGTGCTGTGGGCGTGGTTCGGGCATGCCACGCTCAGTGCGGATTCGAGCGGACTCGCGGTGCTGACAGGTGTCGGTCCCTGGGCTGGAACGACTCGTTACGCGCCGACGGAGATCCGCCGGATCGCGCCGAAGGTCGGGATGACTGCCGGCAACCGGGCCTACTACGATCTGCAGTTGACACTGACTGACGGCAGCAGCCGGAGTGCCGCGAGCGGGCTCCGCGATCTCCGGTCGGCGGAATGGCTGGCGAGCCGGCTGTCGGCGGCGATGGGACTACGGGCGGGGGTGGACGCGTAACCAACTGGGAACAGCGAACAGCGAACAGCGAACAGGGCGAAAAGGGAAGGGTGAAAAGATACAAGGGGAAGACTCGAAGTCTTGACCTTGATGCTCGTCCCACGAAGCTAAACTCTCGTCTCTCGTCTCTCGTCTTCCTACCTACGACTGCCCCATCTCCTGCTCCATGACGTACCGGGTAAGGCCGGCCACGGTCTTGATGCCGAGTTTGCGGGACAGGCTGTCGCGGTGGGCCTCGACGGTGCGGGTGCTGATACCGAGTTCGGCGGCGGTTTCCTTGTTAGTCAGGCCCCGGGCGACGCGGACCAGCACCTCGCGCTCGCGGGGCGTCAGCACCGGTCCGGTGCTTTCGGTTGCGGTTGTAGCATCACCCCGCAGGGCAGCACCGAGGTGCCGGGCCACGGAGGGACTGAAGTAGGCGCCTTCACGATGCACCGCCGTGATGGCGGCCCGCAGTTCGGCCGGGGTCGAATCCTTGCGCAGGTAGCCATGGGCGCCGGCCCGGACACTCTCGACCACGTACTCGCGCTGGTCGTGAATACTGAGCATCAGGATCCGGACATCGGGAAGTCGCCGGCGGATTTCCTCGACCACTCCCAGTCCTGACCCGCCGGGCATGGATATATCCAACACCAGCACATCGGGAGCGTGGCGTTCGGCCAGGGTCATGGCTTCGGCGGCGGTGGCCGCTTCGGCCACGACTTCGAATCCCGGCGCGCCGGCCAGCACATGGCGCAATCCCTCGCGCACCACGCTGTGATCATCGGCCACCAGCACCCGGATGACTGAGGTCATGCGGCGCTCACTTCCGGTAGCCGGATCGAGAGTTGCAACCCGCCGCCCGGCACACTGACGATCTCCACGGCGCCACCCAGAGTCTCGACCCGTTCCCGCATTCCGACCAGCCCGGCGTGACCCTGCCTGGCCTTGCCGGCGAGGACGCCGAGGTCGAGACCCACGCCATCGTCCCGGATTCGAAGGGTCACGTCGGTGCCATCGGTGGTGAGTTCAACCCGGACCTGTACGGCCGCGGCATGGCGAGCCACGTTAGCCAGTCCTTCCTGCAGGGCCCTGAACAGGGCGACGTCCGCATCGGCATTGAGGATGGGGGCGTGGTCGGGTACCTGCACCACGATGCTGAGACCGCTCTGCTCCCGGAAGTCCGCCACCAGCGAACGCAGGGCTGGAACCAGGCCGATGTCATCGAGCAGGGCCGGCCGCAGGCTGTCAGTCACCCGTCGGATGCTGTGCAGACCGGTATCGACCAGTTCGAGGGAGCGGTCGAGCCGGCTGGCCAGTTCCGGTCCAGCCTGCTCGCGGGCAACCCCAAGCTGCATCTTCACGGCGGCGAAGACCTGGGCGGTTTCGTCGTGCAGTTCGAGGGAAAGCCGCCGCCGTTCCTCCTCGTGCTGGCGGACCATCCGGGCCGAGAGTCGCTCGAGATCGGCGGTGCGCTGGCGGAGACGGAGAGCCAGGTCGGCCCGCTCCAGCGCGGCACCGGCCTGGCGGCCAAAGGCGCGGAGGAACCGCTCATCCACCGCGGTGAAGGGGTCGCGGGCCGCGCTCACGATCACCAGTGCGGCGGCCGGAGCCTGGCCCTGGAGTACCGGCAGAACAGCCGCCCACGGGTAGGGACCGCCAGGTGCATCGGTGGCGCTCCAGCCGGCGGACAGCTTGGGACGCCCGGATGCCAGCGCTTCGTCGACCGCATCGGCGGCGGCACCGGATGGAATCTGGCCCACCCAGCTGGCGCAGGCGCCATTGCCGCGCACGAATCGCCGTTCTTCGCCGCTGTACATGGCGCTGCCGCGGACCCCGCGCAGCGAAGCCGCACCCGCCAGCAGCGCATCGACAGGACTGCCATCGGCCGCCTCGGCCAATCCATCCGACAGCGCCGATAGCGCCGCCAGCCCGCGCCGGGTGTCTTCCAGCACCAGGGTCAGCAGGCCGGTCGCGACGGCGAGCATGAAGCAGATGTCGAGGTAATAGCTCCAGGGGTTGAGCGCGCCGCGGGCCCGGAGCAGCGGATAGTCGAGATGATGCAATCCCCAGAGACCGAAGGCGCTGGCCAGGATCGCTGAACCGGTCGAGCCGGTATCCCGGTGATCGCGATAGAAGACCCAGCCGGTCCAGAGCGTGGCAATGCTGAGAAAGATCACCGCGGGCACCGCGACCAGCATGAAGCGATCGAGACCGTAGATCGCCACGAAGGCCCAGGCCGGCGGGAACAGGACGAGGATGAGATACCATGAGCGCCAGCGGGGCTGCCGGGAGAAGACCAGCGCGGTCCAGAGCAGCACCAGTGCCGTCCAGCCGGTGATGGCCTGGTGCCAGTACAGCCAGCCGCTGCCGCCGGTGCGGAGGAAGGTGATGATGGCCGCGAGCCGCAGCGCGTACAGCGACCAGGCCACGGCCCACCAGCGGAGATAGGGCTTCTGATAGCGGCGATAGAGCTGGGCACAAAGCACGGCCAAGCCGACCGTGATGGCGGCTTGCAGCAGAGCGGCGGCGGGCTCACCGCTGCCGGCCAGCAGGACAGCGGAGTCGGACGGGAGCATGGGGAGAAGCTAGACGGACGGAGACGAGAATCTAGAGTCGAGGGTCGAGGGTCGAGCGAATATTCATGCTCGAACTAGTTTCGGTCCGCCCGTCCGCCCGCCCGCCTATTTTTCCGGATTCCCGATATCTACCGCCGCCTTCCAGGTTCCATCCGGCTGCTTCTTCCAGACCGTCAGATAGTTGCCGTGCGCCAGCACGCTGTCGCGTTTGGCGCGGAGCCGGACCTGCCATTTGCCGATGGTGTAGCCCAGATCATTCGACGCGGCCGCCACCGCCGATACCGGCTGCCAGTCCAGCAGGGTCTTGGGATCGGACAGGGCGCCGGCCATCAGCTGCCGGATGGCGTCCGAGCCCTTCGTGATTCCGGCCGCATCGATCTGGATCCCGTCCGCGGCAAAGGCGGCGACCCAGGCATCAACGCCATGCGCCGCCACTGCCGTGGCAAAGTCGCGGTCCGCCTTCATCAGCTGTGGGACGGCCGATTGGGCGTTGAGAGTGGCCCGGCCGGCCATGGCCAGGAGTGCGACGATGACGAGCGATCGAATGCGGTTCATGGGTCCTGTTCCGTCAGAGGGTTCAGCATGCCTTCCCCAGCCACCGGGTGACCACATCCCGGTAGCCTCGGCTCACTTTGAGCTTGGTGCCATCCTGGAGGATCACAATGTACTCGCCGGAGAACCACGGCTGCAGCTCGCGGATCCGGTCGACGTTGACGATCGCGGTACGGTGAATCCGCAGGAACCGGCGGGGATCGAGCCGAGCGCCGATCCCGGTCATCGACTCGCGCAGCAGGTGGGTTTCCTGACCGGTGTGCAGGCGGACGTAGTTGCTGGCCGCTTCGACCCAGTCGAGATCGGCGATCTTCACGAAATACACTGACCCCTCACGCTTCACGGCCAGCCGGTCGGGATGCATCCCATCCGTGATCGGGGTCGGTTCCTTCTCTGGTGGCCGGTTGAGCCGCTCGCGGGCCCGGAGGTAGGCCCGGTGGAACCGCTCCTCATCAAACGGCTTGAGCAGGTAGTCGAGCGCGTCGGCGTCAAACGCCTGCAAGGCATACTGGTCATGGGCCGTGACGAAGACCACTGCGGGCCGGCCACCGGCGCTGGCCTGCTTGAGCACACTGAAGCCGTCCAGCGATGGCATCTGGACATCGAGGAAGAGCAGGTCCGGGTTGTAGCGGCGTACCGCCGCAAGCGCGGTGGGACCATCGGCGCAGACCGCCACGATCTGGGCGTCGGGTTCGCGGGCCAGCAGTCGCACAATGCGCTGGCGGCCGAGCGGCTCGTCGTCGGCGACGATGACACTGACCGGATTCATCGCCGGAGGGGCGTCGGCGTGACCGCTCGCAGGTGCAGCGGTGTGTTGGCCTGGCTGATTTCGCGGAATGGCAGCTCAAGCAGCAGGCGCGCCCCGCCTTCAGGGGCGTTGGCCAGCCGGAAGCGATGATCGGCGCCGTACAGCTGGCGCAGTCGCTCCCGGGTGTTTCGCAGCCCGAGTCCGGCCGGCAAACTGGACTGGGCTTCAGGAAATCCGGGCCCATTGTCCTCGACCACGATCCGTAGCCGATCCTCGTCTCGCCGAGCATGCAGGCTGACACGGCCGCCATCGGCCCGCTGGGCGGCGCCGTGGCGGATGGCGTTCTCGACCAGCGGCTGAAGCAGCAGGGTGGGCACCGCGGCATCGAGGACTTCGAGCCCGGCCACGAGTTCCACGGCCAGCCGAGCGCCGAACCGGGTCTGTTCGATCTCGAGGTAGGCCCGCAGGAATTCGAGCTCCTGTCGCAGCGGTACCATCTGATGGCCGGCGGCCTGGTCCAGCGACAGCCGCAGAAGGTGCCCCAATCGCGCGATCAGCCGATCGGCGGTGCCCGGATCCTGGTGCACCAGTTCCGAAATGGCGTTCAGTGCGTTGAACAGGAAGTGCGGTTGCAGCTGCATCTTGAGCACCTGCAACTCGGCCCGGGCCAGCTGGGTGGCGAGCTGGGCCGATTCGAGCTGGCGGTCGCGTGACAACGTCAGGTAGTGGTTGACCTGCGCCAGCGTCACGATGACGAGGTAGGCCAGGAAACGGCTGTCGAACCGATATAGCAGGCTGCGGGCAAAGGACGGAGCCGGCACCCCGAGCAGCAGCGTGGCCATGGTGCGCTCCAATCCAGTCGACACCAGGATGAAGGCCAGCCCCGCCAGAATGTGGAGCCCAAGGATCCTGGCCCAGCGAGCCGGGCTTCCGACTACGCGGGCCGACCACCAGAGCGCCAGGGGGGTGAGCAGCGCCCAGATCCAGGCGCTGCCCATCGCCAGCAGGAAGAGGTGGATCGGCGGCTCGCGACCGGCGCCAGGCAGGGCGTAGAACAGCCACGCCTGTCCAAATGACACCACGCCAAAGGTGGTCCAGCCGCCCGCAATGATTGCCGCAGTGGCACCAGCCCGCCGCCAGCGGTCATTCGAAGGTCCGGGACCTGCGGTCCATCCGGTTCTAGTGTTCATCGACTCGACGAGGCCGGGATAGAACGGTACGCCCCGATCCGGGGCGGCGTTTCGTGGCTGGGCGCCACCGGGTCTCGGAGGGGCGAACGGCATCATTTCGGGGACCAGTCGGCCGTGGATGTGCATGTTGTCCGACCGATGACGAGCGAGCGCGCCTGAGTGCACACAAATGCAACGGGGAGACGGCTAGTGCCGCCTCCCCGAAGCCTCCTGGGGGTTCCGCAAGAGAGGAACCGGTTCCCGCCAGGCGATGCCGCCCCTTTCCGAACGGCGTGATAAGGACGCCCGAGCCGAAGATCATTCACACATGCGACGAAGCGGCGGGTTCAGGCCCCTTCGAAGCCTGCCGTGCTGCACGGCTCGCGGGACCTACCGCGAGGCACTCCGTTGAGGCGGCCCTCCCCGGTTGCCCGCTACCAGCCCGAGCAGCATCTCGCTGGCCAGGTTGCGCCAGCCGATATCGCTGTTGATGCCCAGCAGGATTATCGTGTCGTTCTCTGGGAGCCACGCCGTCCAGAGTTGGAACCCTTCGGTGTCTCCGACATGCTGAAGCAGCACGTCTCCGCCGGCGGTTTCACCGACCACCCAGCCTGGAGCGTAGCTATTGCTGCCGGGTGTGATCATCGCGTCGCGAGCGCGGGCATCCAGCGGGGTCTGTCCCTCGAGCGCCAGATGCCAGCGATACAGATCCGAGAGCGGGCCCACCAACCCCGCGGCCTTGATGGCGGTCTCCCGACCGAAGCTGTTGCCGAGCGCCACCTGGTCGGCGGAGCCGATCCAAGTCGCGTCGACAGTCCGGTCCATCCGGCTGGGCACCAGTATGTGCTGCTGGCGATAGTCGGCGAACGGTTGCCCCGAAACGGCCGCCACAACCTTTTCGAGTTCAGCGTAGCTGACTCCCGACGCGCGGAACTGCTCCTGCAGCGGCAGCGCCAGCAGCGGGGCGTTGTCCCGAAAGGCGGCCGGAGCGGCCGGTCCGGTTGCGGTGGCGTATTCGAGCGGCTCCCGGCTCCGGGTGAGCAGTTCATGCAACGTCGCGCCGCTCAACTCGGCGCCGGCCTCACGATCAAACTGACCCACCCGATCGCTGGCGCGGAGACGGCCGGCCGACTGCAGCTGGAGCACGGCCGCAGCGGTGAACTGATTGACCACCGCGCCGAATGGATAGCGCGTCAGTGCGGAGGCCCTGGTGCCGGTTGAGGCGTCGGCAACGCCATAGCCTCGATAGACGATCATGTGAGTGCCCCGGGCGACCAGCACGGTACCGGCAAATCCCTGCCGCTCCAGTGCGGTCAAGGCCGAATCGATCCGGCCGGCCAGCGGTGTCGGCGCTTCGATCCGGTCGAGATAGGCCGGGGTGACCCGGGCAAACCCGGCACAGCCGGCGATCAGGAGCAGACTGGCCAGCGAGAGGACACTGAAGGAATGTTGCCGCGACATGGGACCTCCCCGGATTGATGACCGTATCACCGTTACGGCACCATTGTCGGGAATCAGAGGCGTCCGGGCCAGCCATCCGGGACGGACGGCGCTCCGGCTGTGACCAGCGACACCAGGGACGCTGCGGAATTTCCCGACGTTACCCGGCTGGAACATCGGGCCTCGGCCCTGCGTAGATTGCCATGAAGGCTGGACCACCAAATCCCGTTCATCCCGGACCAGAGCCAATGCCCTCGCGCCGTCTGACCCTGTCGACGCTCTTCCTTTCATTCGTCACCGCCAATGTCCTGGCGGGCCAGCAGACCAGCACCGACGGCGCCCGGCTATTCGGCCAGGTACTTGGCGCCGTCGCCGGCCGCTACGTCGATTCCGCCAGCGTCGATTCGCTGTATCAGGAGGCGGCCTACGGCCTGGTCGATCGCCTCGGCGATCCTTACGCCGAACTGGTGAGCCCCAAGGACCTGGCCGATTTCAATGTCCAGATCGCGGGACGATACGCCGGCGTGGGGCTGCTGCTGGAGGATCACGAGACCCATTTCACCGTGATGCGGGTCTTTCCCAATTCGCCGGGCGAAAGAGGCGGGGTGCTCGAGGGTGACGAGATCGTGGCCGTCGACAGCAAGCCGACCGCCGGGATGAAGTTCCAGGACGTGACCACCGCCATGAAGGGGCCGCCCGGCACCCTGGTCAGAGTCACCTTTCACCGGGCCGGCGTGGTCAAGCCGATGGAACTCAAGTTCGAGCGCGCGGTGGTCCGGATTCCCGGAGCGCCGTACGCTATCGTGCTCGACGGCGGGGTCGGCTACCTGCCGCTGCAGCAGTTCACCGAGAAATCGGGCGACGAGACCGAGGCAGCGGTGCGCAAGGTGCTGGCAGCAGGCGCCAAGGCGCTGATCCTGGATATGCGTGGCAATGGCGGGGGCTACACCGATCAGGCGGTGCAGGTGGCCAACCTCTTCCTGCCCGCTGGTGAAGAGATCTACCGGGTGAAGAGCCGGGACCCGGCGCCCGAGATCTACCGGGCCCCGAGGCAGCCGCTGGCCCCCAACCTGCCTCTCATTGTCCTGGTCGACGGCGGCTCCGCCTCCGCCACTGAAATCGTGGCGGGTGCCTTGCAGGACCACGACCGGGCACTGGTGCTGGGGACGATTTCCTTCGGCAAGGGTCTGGTTCAGACCGCAATGCCACTGTCGGGCGGCTGGCTGCTCAAGCTGACCAGCGGCCGGTGGCTGACGCCCAGTGGCCGCTCGATTCAGCGCCCGCGGCGGCGGGGCGCGGATGGCCGGCTCGAAGCGATCCCGACCGACTCGACCAAGGCGGACAGCGCACGACCTGTCTTTCGTTCGGAGTCGGGCCGGCCGGTCTACGGCGGTGGTGGCATCACTCCAGACCTCGTCGTCCGCGGCGACACCCTGACCGACGCCGAGCGGAAGCTGCAGCTGGCGCTGGCGCCGCACGGGCAGGAGGCGTACCTGGTGCTGTACGACCTGGCCACGCAGCTCCGGCCGACGCTGACGCCGACCTTTACCTATCAGCCGGCCTGGCGTGAGGATTATTGGAAGCGGCTCACCGCCAAAGGAATCACGATCGACCGGGGCGTCTATGATGCGGGCGCCAGCTATCTCGACCGGCTGATCGAGTGGCGGGTGGCGCGGGTCGCGTTTGGCGATTCAACCGCCACACGGCACGCCATGGTCAAGGATCGCCAGCTGCGCGAGGCGCTGACGCTGGCACAGCGGGGGCATACCCAGCCGGAGCTGTTTGCCCTGGCGATGGGATCATAGGAAATATCCGCCGATTGCACAGAGTTCGGCGATTGGCGCTGGCGGACATGATCAATCGGTGGAGTCTGCGTACTCTGCGGATCGTCACTGTATGAGCGGCTTCGATGAAGCCAGGACGTGGTGCCAGGGGCGGCGGCCGGAACTGCGGTTGCTGCTCCTCCTGTTTCTGGCCTGGGCCGGCTGGCGGCAGTTCCAGGACTGGGAGTTCTACCATATCTACTCTGGCCTGACCCTCGGCTTCCACGAGATGGGTCATATCCTGTTCTCTCCGTTCGGCGAGACGCTGATGATCGCCGGCGGCAGCATCACCCAACTCGCCATTCCGATGCTTGTGGCCGTGATGCTCTACCGCCAGGGCGATTTCTACGGTGTGGCCGTCGGCGGGACCTTGCTGGCGTCGAGCATGGCCAACCTGGCGGTCTACATCGGGGACGCCCGGGCCGAAGAGCTGCCGCTGGTCGGCTTCAGCGATGACCCCGAGCATGATTGGAACTGGCTGCTCGACCACTTCCACGCCCTGTCGAGCGATACCAGGATCGCTGGCCTGGTCAAAGCAGGCGGGATGATCGTCTTCCTCGCCAGTCTCTGGCTCGGGTTCTGGCTCTGCTGGCAGATGTGGAGGACTCGGCCCCGCTCGGCATAGCCGCTCTTGCCTCGAATCCGGTCAGGCCGCAATTTGAACCGGCTGCTTCGCTGTCCGGGGTTCTCCCGTCTCACTGCTGTTCCACTCCCCCAAGCCTCGAGGCCTGACTCATGGTTACCCTCGGCATGCTCTGGATCCCGATCGTTGGTGCTGCTGTCCTGGTCTTCTTCGCCAGCGCGATCATTCACATGGTGCTGCCGCTGCACAAGAACGATTTCGGCAAGCTGCCGGATGAGGATGGCGTCCGGGCCGCGATCAACAGGAACCCGCTCTCGCCCGGCGAGTACGCGGTCCCTTACTGCAGCGACATGAAGCTGATGGCCAGCGACGAAATGGTGGCCAAGTACACGCAGGGACCCAACGCGATTCTGACCGTGCGGGCCAACGGAGTAGTCAACATGGGGTCGGTGCTCGGCCGGTGGTTCGTGGTCTGCCTGGTCATTTCGTTCGGGCTGGCCCTGATGGTTTGCGGGACCATACCGTCGGGGGCCGACTATATGGCCGTGTTCCGTCCCGTCGCTGTAGGGGGAACCATGGCATACGGCATGGGCGGTCTCGCCTTCTCGGTCTGGTATGGCCGTCCCTGGTCGACCTGGTTCAAGGATCTGTTCGGCGCCCTGGTCTACGGCTGCGTCACGGCCGGTATGTTCGGATGGCGCTGGCCTCATGCATAGTGGGAGCGTTCCGATGGAACTGAAAATATTTGTCAACCGTGCGACGCTAGTCGTTGCGCTGTGCCTGATAGAATCGTGTGCCACCAATCCGGCGACCGGGCAGAACGAGATCAGCCTGGTCTCCGAGTCGCAGGAAATCGAGATGGGGAAGGAAGCCGCCGCCCAGGTGCCGCTGGCCACGCCCTACTATCCCGACGATGCGGTTCAGCGGTATGTCAGCCAGATCGGTCACAAGCTGGCCGCCGCCGGTGAACGGCCCGGGCTACCGTGGGAATTTCACGTGGTCGACGATCCGGGCGTCAACGCCTTTGCGCTGCCGGGCGGGTTCATCTTCGTCACCCGCGGCCTGCTGACCGACATGAATTCCGAGGCCGAGCTGGCCACGGTCATCGGCCACGAGACCGGCCATGTCACCGCCCGGCATTCGGCCCGCCAGATCACCCGGCAGGAGATTGCCCAGGTGGGGCTGGTGGCCGGCAGCCTGGCCTCGAAGACGTTTTCACAGTACGCCGGTGTGGCACAACAGGGACTCCAGCTGCTGTTTCTCAGTTACAGCCGGGGGGATGAGTCGCAGGCTGATATGCTGGGGTTCCGGTATGCATTGAAGACGAAATATGACGTCCGTGCCATGAAGGATGTGTTCATTACCCTCGATGGAGTGACCCAGGCGGCGGGCGGCAGCAAGGTACCGGACTGGCAGTCAACCCATCCGGCGCCGGCGGACCGGATCCAGGCCACCGAACAGCGACTGGCCGAGACCAAGGTCAACTTCGATTCGCTGTATGTTGGCCGGGAGGTGTATCTCAAGATCATCGACGGGATGATCTACGGTGCCAACCCTCGCGAGGGATATTTTGTCGGCCCGGTGTTCTATCATCCCGACTTCAGGTTCCAGTTCACTTTTCCCGATGGCTGGCCGACCCAGAACCAGGCCAGCGGCGTCATGGGCATCAGCAGTGGCCAGGATGCCATGGTGCAGATCAGCCTGGCGCAGGGCACTCCGGATTCCGCCGCCCGGGCCGCATTTGCGGGGCAGGGTATTACCGCCACGCCACTGACTCGTGAGTCGATCGGGGGGCAGCCGGCAGTCTCCGGCGACTTCCAGCAGACCAGCGAACAGGGAGTGGTCCGTGGCCGGGCGTCGTTCGTGTCGTATGGCGGGAAGACCTACGCGCTGGTGGGATATACCTCGGCCGACAAATGGCCGCAGTATCAAAATCTGCTTCGGTCCGCGCTGGGGAGTTTCCGGCCGGTAACCGATCCCGCCGTGCTCAACGTCCAGCCAAAGCGGCTCAAGATCGAAAAGCTGACCCGGCCGACCACGTTGAGCGAGTTGCAGCGATCCTCGCCCAGTGCGGTGTCGCTGGCCGAGCTCTGCCTGATCAACCGAGTGGACAGCTCGACCACGATGCCGGCGGGCCGGATGGTCAAGCGGGTCGTGGGTCGGTAGTCGGGAGTCTGGAGTTGGGAGTTGGGGGTGCGGTGCCACACTGGAATTCGAGTGCAGCGGACTCCATTCAGCAGAGAACTCCAAACTCCGAACTCCGAACTCCGAACTATTAACTCACCTTGCGGGTCCTGCGTTTCATGAAATCGGTCAGGATGAACTGGCCCAGGGTCATCGGGCTGGTGAAGTAGGCCTTGCCGCGGCAGATCTCGCTCACTTTCCGCACGAACTCCACCAGGCTCCGGTCCCGCGCCAGCATGAAGGTGTTGATCTGGATGCCGGACCGGCGGCACTCGGCCACTTCATGGTACGTCGTCTTCAGGATGGCCGGATCGAGTCCCATCGAGTTGATGTAGACCCGGCCGTCGGGCAGCGGCATGGCCGACGGCTTGCCATCGGTGATCATGATGATCTGCCGCATATCCTTGCTCTGTGACAGCAGGATCTTGCGGGCCAGCCTGAGGCCGGCGGCGGTGTTGGTATGGAACGGACCTACCTGGGCCTTGGCCAGGGCCCGGAGCGGAATCTCTTCAGCGTCGTCATGGAACAGGACTACCCGGATCGAATCGCCCGGATACTGGGTGTGAATCAGGTGCGTCAGGGCCAGCGCCACCTTCTTGGCCGGGGTAAACCGGTCCTCGCCATACAGGATCATCGAGTGCGAGCAGTCGAGCATCAGGACGGTGGCCGCCGACGAGCGGTAGTCCGCCTGATGGACCAGCAGGTCAGCGTACTCGAGCTCCAGGGGGGTCGTGAGCCCCTGCCGTGCCAGGGCCCGGCCCAGCGTGCCAGGCGCATCGAGATTCATGGTGTCGCCGAACTCGTAGGGGCGGCTGGCGGCCTCCGCCTCGACTCCAGTGGCCAGGTGCGGGGTGTCGTGGGCCCCGAAGCTCGATTTACCGAGGCTGCCGAGCAACTGCTTGAGCGTACGGTAGCCGAGGAAGTCGATCCCCTTGTCGGTCAACTGGAACTGGACGTCACGGGCCGCGGACCGGGCCTGGCCGCCGGGCCCGAACATCGGCTGGTGAGACGGGGGAGCCTGTGACTCGGTGAGGTTGAGGAACCCCTCCTCGACCATCCGCTGGATCAATTCATCGAGCAGCTTGGCCAGCGCTCGCCCGATGGCCTCGTCGCGGGCCGGGTCACCGGTGGAATCACCCCGCAGAAAGGCCAGCATCTCGGGGGTGAGCTGCTTGGAATCGATCAGGGCCTGGAGGATGGCTTCGCGGAGGTTGTCGAGTGACTGACTGTCGTCTTCGCCGTAGGGGTCGCCGCCCTGGAAGCCGGACTGCAACAGAAAGTCCCCCAGCTGGTCGAGCAGCGACTGGAGATTGACTGCGTCGGCCGAGCCGGGGACGAATTTGGAGTAGGTGGTGAAGCGCATAGGAACCGGGAACAGGGAAAAAGCGAAAAGCGAACAGGAGCTTCGGCCGCTTCCTCAAATGTATACCCCAACCTCCGCAGACGGTTCAACCCGGGAGCCGCCGTTTCGCTGTTCGCTGTTCCCTGTTCACTGCGGTCTTGCTAGCATTGTCCCGTGTCCTCCCTCCCGCTCCGGCCCCCGGCCTTTAGCGCGCTTCGCTCTCCCAGCTTCCGGCTGTTCCTGATTGGGCAATTCCTGTCGCTGTGCGGCACCTGGATGCAGGTGGTGGCGCAGGGGTGGCTGGTGGTACAGCTCTCGCCGCGGCCGCTGCTGGTCGGGGTGGTGGCCTTTCTGGAGTCGCTGCCGATCCTGCTGTTCACGCTGTACGGCGGGGTCCTGGCCGACCGGGTACCGAGGCGCAAGGCGCTGATTCTCCTGCAGAGCCTGATGCTGGTTGAGTCGCTGATTCTGGCTACTCTCACCGCATTCGATATCATCACGCTGCACTGGCTCATGGTCCTGGCTTTTTCGCTGGGGACCCTGGCCGCCTTCGAGGTGCCGATCCGCCAGGCGTTCCTGATGGAAATGGTGGAGCGTCCCGATGTGATGAACGCCATCGCGCTCAACTCGCTGGTGTTCAACAGCTCCCGGATCGTGGGCCCGCTGATCGCGGCGGCGCTGATTGCGGGTGTCGGACTCAAGGCCTGCTTCTTCGCCAACTCCCTGAGTTACCTGGCGGTGGTGGTGGCGCTGTTCAAGATGCGGCCGGTAGTGCCCGGGGCGCGGGAAGTGAAGCAGGACCGTGACCTGCTTGGCGGCCTGACCTACCTCAGGCAGGCTGAATTGCCCCGCACACTGCTGATCGTGACCGGCGCCTTCAGCATCTTCGGCTTTTCGTTCGTCACCATGCTGCCGGTCTACGCCCGCGACGTGCTCCACGCCAATGCCACGGGCTACAGCGGCCTGATGTCGGCGCTCGGCGTCGGCGCGGCCTGTGGCGCGCTCTCGATGGCCGCGCTCGCCGGCGACAAGAAGAACGCCGGGATCATCCGCTGGGCGGGCTTCGCGTTCGGCGCGGCGCTGGGCTGCCTGGGTCTGGTGGCGCATTTCCCGTCGGCGGTGTTGCTGCTGGCCGCGGCTGGGGCCGGGATGATCCTCAATAACGTGATGACCAATACCCTGCTCCAGACCAGGACCCCCGACCACCTGCGCGGCCGGGTGATGGGCTTCTACTCGCTGGTGGTCCTCGGCCTCGCCCCAATCGGAAATCTTCTGGTCGGCTGGGTGGCCGAAACCCTCGGCGTCGCGACCGCGGTCGGCCTTGGCGGCGTGGTCTGCATCATCGTGACCCTGGTGGGGACCCGGCGGATTGTGGAGCTGGCGAGGTAGGGGGGCAGGGGGGCAGCGGGGCAGGCACCACACTGCAGGCGCCCTGCCGATATTTTCTGTCTCCGATTTCCTGTCTCTTTTCTCCTGTCTTCTGTCTCCCTCTCTTACGGACCGCTCCTTTCACCGGTATCGTCTAGGCATGTTAATCACCATCTCCAGGCAGTTCGGCGCCGGCGGCGCCCAGATCGCCCGGCGGGTGGCCGACGCGCTGGCGTGGTCACTGGTGGACAACGAGCTGATCAGCCTGGTGGCGGAACGGGCGGGGCTATCCCACGCCGAGGTGGCCAGCCGGGATGAGCGGGTGCCGAGTTTTGTGGAGCGGCTGGCCCGGACTCTGGCGGTGAGCTCACAGGAGTTTGCCCTGCCCGCTCCCGATCAGGGAGCCCTGATGCCGGAGCCGGCAATTGTGAAGGTGACCGAAGCGGTGGTCCGGGAAATCGCCTCGCAGGGCAGGGTGGTCCTGGTGGGACGGGCCGCCTCAGCGGTCCTGGCCCGGCGGCATGACGGATTGCATGTGCGGGTGGTGGCCCCGAAAAGCTGGCGCGTGGTCCAGATCATGGAGCGGGAAAAACTGGAACAGCCGGCAGCGGAGAAACGGGTGGATGAGGTGGACCATCAGCGGTCCCGATACCACCGCGAGTACTACAACCGCGACTGGGCCGATCCGATCCACTATCACATAGTGCTCAACACCGAGCTGCTCGGCTTCGGCGGCGCGGCCGAAGTCGTCATCGGACGGGCGCGGGCGATGGGGTGGTAGGAACTGCAGGCGAAAGACGATGGGCGATAGGCGATAGGCGATAGGCGATAGGCGATAGGCGATAGGCGATAGGCGATAGGAGATAGGAACTTTGAGGCGTCGAATTAGTTTCGGTCCGCCCGTCCGCCCGTCCGCCCGTCCGCCCGTCCGCCCGTCCGC
>JBDTTF010000171.1:0-2814 GCA_039930765.1 Gemmatimonadota bacterium
GCTGGCCGGCCAGTTCGGCTGGGTCCGCGACAGTATCTCGGGTGACAGTGTCGGCGCCGCCAACGCCTCGGCGCTCAAGACCGGCCGGGTGCTGAGCGCCTTTGCCGTGCTCAACGTCCCGAACACCAGGCTGGCCCTGATTGCCCGGGTCGACAACACCGATCCCAACACCAGGAACAGCGATGCCGCGACCAACGCCGACAAAATCACCCGGTTTATCGGGGGCGCATCATACCAGCTGACCCCGAACCTCCGGCTGCTGGCCGACGTGGACGCCGCGTCCCGACAGGGCGGCAACTACAACAACGCCTTCAACGCGACCTCAACCACCGCCTACTTCCAGACCCAGATCAGCTTCTGATGACCATCAGGAGCCAAGGAGATTGGTCCATGATTTCGAAGTTCTCGCGTCCACTGATGCTGGGGCTTGCCGCGCTGGTTGCGGCGGCTCCGCTGGCGGCCCAGGTCGGCTTGACCGGCGCCGGTGCCACTTTCCCGAACCCGATCTACAGCAAGTGGTTCGACGCTTACAACAAGAAGACCGGGGTCCAGATCAACTATCAGTCGATCGGCTCCGGCGGCGGGATCAAGCAGTACACCGAGGGCACCGTGGATTTCGGTGCCACCGACGGCCCGATGAGCAATGACCAGATGTCTGCGGTCCAGGGCTCGGTGCTGCACCTGCCCACCGTGATGGGTGCGGTGGTGCTGACCTACAACCTGCCCTCGCTGGCCGATGCCAAGCTCAAGTTCGATGGGGCCACCATCGCCGACATCTTCCTGGGCCGGATCACCAAGTGGAATGACAAGCGGATCGCGGCGCTCAACCCGGGCGTGGACCTGCCCAGCATGGACCTGATCGTGGTCCACCGCTCCGACGGGTCAGGCACCAGCTACATCTTCACCGATTACCTGAGCAAGGTGTCGGCCACCTGGAAGAGCCAGGTCGGCAAGGCCACCTCGGTCAACTGGCCGATCGGGCTGGGTGGCAAGGGCAATGAAGGGATCACCGAGCAGATCAAGCAGACCGAAGGCAGTATCGGGTACATCGAACTGATCTACGCACTGTCCAACAAGCTGCCGTTTGCCGATGTCAAGAACGCGGCGGGCTCGTTTGTCACCCCGTCACTCGAGTCGGTAACCTCCGCGGCCGCCAGCGCGAAGTTCTCGGCCGGCACCGATTTCCGGGTCTCGATCACCGATGCCCCCGGCGCCACTTCGTACCCGATCTCGTCGTTCACCTGGCTGCTGGTCCGGCCGAAGCTGAAGGATGCGGCCAAGGCCAAGGCGCTGAAGGAATTCCTGGTGTGGATGATCAGTCCCGAAGCCCAGGCCATGGCCAGGGACCTGGCCTACGCTCCGCTGCCGGCCGAAGTCATCGCGCTGGAACAGGCTCGGCTCAAGGGGTTGTACTAGGGGACGGCCGATCGACCGGACCGAGGAGCCCAACCCGCGAATCGCTGCTCCCTCTCTCTCGCGCTCCCTCGGGCCCGCTGATCGGCGCAGGCGCCCCTCCACCTTCGGCAAGGATGGGGGGGCGTGTTTTTTCGGCGTAGCCCTGCGGCGAATCAATGCCGAGCATCAGCCGCAGGTGCACCCGGCCCCGCTCAGTCACAGACCGTCTGGCTCCAGACGACGGCGTGATAGCGATAGCCAGCATCGTAGCCAGTCCCGACAATCGTACCACAGCGGTTGACCGCCGTCGGGGTGAAGAGACTGAGCCCAGTGAGACCGGGGAGGGTGACGGACACGGTATTGTGGAAGGTGAATGGCGTGTGGGTGGTCGTCGTCCCATAGCCGATCAGGCGGCCCTTGTCGCTGAGCCCGGTCGGGTAGCGATTGATGCCGGCACCGATGTCGCCCAGCGAGCCACCGATCGTGTAGCTGTACACCCTCGGCGTCACGCCATCGTACGGCTTGAACGGGCCCACCACGGTGCCGCTGATCCCAGTGGCAACGGACACTCCGCTGTTCAGGCTGGCCAGGTCCTGGTTGGGGCCGCCGCCATACCAGACAAAGCCATGATTGACGCCCTCAGTCGTGGTGTACACGTAGCCAGCCACATCGCCCGCCGCATCGATGGCCAGTCCCTGGCTCCCGGCGTATCCGGCGGGGAGCAGGTCCTCCAGGTAGTTGGTCACCACGCTGTAGCGAAAGGCAACCGGCACCAGCGTGGCGCCGTTGTAGCGAGTGCCCGTGGTCCAGCCATTGGGAGCGGCGGCGGAGAACACCACTCCGCCACCATTGATCCGAGGAAGGCTATCCAGGTGATGGGTCGCCGGGTTGAAGATCCAGCCTGCCTGGATCGGAAAACCGCCGGAGGGGCGGCTCCAGCCGACCACCAACCCCGCATCGGTGACTCCGGTGGCAGTGCTGATCACATGCCCTGGCAGGAGGGGAATTGCCGTCATCGCGCCGCCAGACGGCTTGTAGTAGGCGGTGGTCGAACAAAACTGAATTGGATGCCCGTTCAAGAAAAACGTCGAGCAATGATCGGCCTGGCCCACGATGGTGCCCGCCGTATTGATAGCCGCGGCGGTACTGAAGCTGCCGCCTGCCATCAGGCCGACCTCACTGGTGGTGTAGCCAAGGAAGGGAAAAACGGGATAGGCTGCCGGCCCGGCGGGCTTCGGTCCAGTCGGGTCCTGTGCCGGATCATTACACCCCACCAGAAGTACGGCGATCAACAGGGCAAAGCGTTTCATCCTGGACGACTCCTGAAAAGCGCGGTCTAACGGGGAGAGCAGCACCCTGATCCGGCAGCCAGACTGGTTCCGTCTTCACCGCGCGCTATCATACGGAACACCCTGACCC
>JBDTTF010000172.1:0-2607 GCA_039930765.1 Gemmatimonadota bacterium
GCAGGGCAAGGACGGACGTCCGCTGGAGAATCGGGAATAGATCTAGAAATCTGATCTGGAGTCTCGGGGCTCGTCCCGGCTTCTATATTCGCGGCCTGTCCGACTTATCCTGTCGCCCGCGCGGCGATGCATTTTCTTGCGGGGTTCACGAGTAGAAATGGTGCGGTGCATCGACCCGCCCGCAGCGATCTTATCCGGATGGCCCACCGACTCTACTATCACCTGGTCTGGACGACTCGCGATCGCCAGCCACTCATCGACGCCGGCATCGCCGGCTTCCTGACCACTTTCCTGCGTGCTGTGGCGACCCGTGAAGGAGCTCAGCTCCTCGAAATCGGCGTCGTGGCCACTCATGTTCACCTGCTGCTGACTGCACCGCCGACGGCGGTGCTCCCGAACCTTATTCAGGCACTGAAAGGGGCCAGTTCACGGGTGGCCAAGAGAGACGGCGCTTCAAGCACGGGAGTCGAACTGCGCTGGGCCCAGGGATATCATCTCAGCACCATCGGCGAGAGACAGCTCGAGCAGGTTCGCCACTACCTGAGAAAACAGTCTGCGCACCACCCCGATCACGCGATCAATGACTGGTCCGGCGATCTGGGGAGTCGATAGAAAGCTGAATGTCAGGAGAGAGAAGACCGACGACGGGAGACCGGACCGGACGCCGCAAGATCGGATTGCCCGGGGAATGGCGCTCTCACCAGGGAGCGTCCGTTCTCAGCGAGCAGAGATGTCAGGGCGCTTCAGCTCCCCAGGCCGAGCCTCGGCTTCAGCCGAGGATCGAGGCGGCCGAACTCCCATCTCCCGCCTGATCAAGGTTTCGATCCCGCCGAAGTGGAGTCGACGCACGGTTCGATTCCATCGTCGTTGATGGTTGAGCCGCAGGAAACAGTGCCGGGGCGGAAGTCGAAGCGGCGCTCCATCAGAACGCGCACCGGCAGGCCATGAATCGTTCCCGGAACGAACCGGATGACGAGTGCGATGTGCCGGGCCGCGGTAGCAAAGGCCGGAATAGGGTTCTTGAGCACCTTGATGGAGTGCGCTTCCACCTCTCCAGTGACAGAGCCCACGAATCTCAGGGTCACTCTGGCGCTCTCGCCCTGATTGTCCTTCGGGTAGAACCGGATATTCGGGCCGATCTCTTTCATTACCTGATCCATATCACGGTACATGAAGACCCGCCCGATGATGGGAGCCGCCTGCGCCGGCCGCGGCGCGGGGACGAGCGCGAGGAGGATGGCAAGCGGAAAGCGCATGCTGTGTGATCCGGTTGGTTGAATACTTGAAACATCGGTCCTTTGGACGGACGGACCGCGTCCCGAAGATGTGGGGAGGGCGCGGTGTTTCCCATCTCCCATCTCCCATCTCCTGTCTCCTACCTGCTGCTGTTCGGCTCAGGTCGCCGCACCCTCACCGTGCTATCGATCTCGATCACCATCAGGTCTTCACCCACTTCGAGTGGTCCGGCATAGGTGGCACGGGCCGGCCCGATCAGGTCCTCGGTCGTGGCGCTGGGTGGCCCGATATGGGAGTAGACCGCCAGTTTTGGTTTTGTCTCCGCGAAGATCCGGCCGGCCTGCTCCGCCGTGGTGTGATACGAGATCACCGCCGCGGCCTGGGCCGGATCGCGGCCACTCCGCGCCATCGCCGCCGGGGAAACGACTTCATGCACCAGCAGGTCCGCGCCCTGGGCGTACCGGATGAGATTGGGCGTGGGCCTGGTGTCACCGGACAGGACCACGGCATGCCCCTGATAGTCGATGCGATATCCGAAGGCGGGGCGGACCTCGCCGTGATCGACCGCAAAGGCCGTCACCCGCACTCCGTCATGCTCGTACACCACACCTTCAGCAATCTCTTCGGCAATCAACTCCGTTCCGGCGGAGTCGGATCGATTGCCGGCTTGCCGGATCCCGAGGTCAAAGACATAGGCCTCGGTGAGGTGCGTCATCATCGCCCTGGTACCCACCGGCCCCCAGACGTGGACCGGACGCTGGCGGCCACCAGACACGAGCCAGCCGGTGAGCCAGAGATCGGGAAATCCTACGACATGGTCGGAGTGCAGATGGGTGAAGAAGACCCCGTCGACACTCTGCCAGGGAACATGGACCTGGGTCAACCGCTGCAGCGCCCCGCGGCCGGCGTCGAACAGCAGCGTCTGCCCGCCCGCTTCGACCAGCGTGCTCGGTCCAAACCGGGCCATTGTGGGATTGGGGTTACCGGTCCCGAGCAGGGTCACCTTGATCGCCTGCGCCGCGGCGCGGGCGGGCGGCGTGACCGCTAGCACCAAGGCGAACCCTCGAATCAGATTCCGGATGCGCATCGGGGGACCTCGACCTCGGGAGACAGAAGACCGCAGGCAGTAGACAGTAGACCCGAATGGCTCAGACCTGCGGCCTGCACCAAGAATGTCCTCCCCGAGGGCCGCTGTTGCTGCGAGGACAGCCCGGAACTTCATGCGAGGTCAGCGACGAAGCGATAGACCCGACCAGAGATAGAGGGTCTGTCCCATCTTCCTTCTCCTATCTCCCATCTGCTGCAGGTCATCCCCCCGCAACCACGGCCGCAATCGCAGCGACCGCAGCCAGCGGACCTTGGCTTGCTTGC
>JBDTTF010000173.1:0-20225 GCA_039930765.1 Gemmatimonadota bacterium
CGGTTCACGGTTCACGGTTCACGGTTCACGGTTCACGGTTCACGGTTCACGGTTCACGGCAACAGTCACCGGGTTCCGCGCCGGTCCGAAATGCCAAGCGGCCCTCCGATCTGGAGGGCCGCTTTTTCGAACGACTCACGACTTTCCGGCCGGCCGCTACGGCCCGGCCTTGCATTGGTGGTCGGACTTTCTCAGCGCGGCCAGATTGATTGGCTGCCAGTCGGAATCGGGGGTTTCGGCGGGGTGCGCCGACTTCCCGGCGGAGGCGGCAGGGGCATCAAGGTCGAATCCCTGGAGATCGGTGTTGGTACGCCGGTCAACCTGGAGCGCGGTAACCCCTCCCAGCATCACGAGCACGGGGGTTGTGCCTGCCTTGGCCCAGTGAACGGCGACTCCGAGGCAGTCGCCACTCCTCGAGCGGGCATGGGCAAACTTTCCGGGCAGCCACCCCGGACCAATGGTGGGCACTCGCACCCGGACCGTAGCTCCCTGGTAGACCACCGTGGTGGTGTCCTGCTGGCCAGACAGCGGGCTCGGAAGCATGGCCGTCGATACCAGGCAGGCCAGCAGGGAAAGAGCAGCACTCCTCAGTGCCGATGACCGCCAGCGGCTAACGGCCATTCAGCAGATCGAGTCCATACTTGATCGGCACACTGAACAGCACCCGGCCATTGGTACCCTGCTGGCCACCGTAGATGATCCCCACGACCTCACCGGCCCGGTTGAACACCGGACTGCCACTCGAACCCTCGGCGCCGTAGCCGTCGATCTGCAGCAGGCTGGACACCACCTTGGATGCGGTGCCCAGGGTCAGGGTTGAGCGAACTCCAGTCGTCGTCCAGTCACCACCCATCGGGAGGTCGAGCCCCAGCGGGAAGCCGATCATGGCCAGCGGCTCGCCGACTTGCACCGCGCCATCCGGTGGGCCGAGCTTGCCAACGACCGGAATCCCGCGATCGACCAGCACCCGGAGCAGCGCCACATCGGCCGAGGAGCTGTATTTCACCAGTTCAGCGCGGAAATTCTGTTTCGAGCCGTTAAACGCGATGCCGATCTTGAGCGGGGGATTGCCCAGGCTGTCGAGCACCACGTGGCGATTGGTCAGCAGCAGGCCGCCGGTCGGGTCGGACTTGACCGCAAAGGCGGAGCCGGTGAAGGTGTGGCCGTTCTGGAACTGGACAAAGACCAGGGCAATCGCATCGCTGTTGGCCGCGGCGATGGCGCCGGCGTCGAGCGAAGCGGCCGACGTCAGGTTGCGCTGGTGGCGGACCGCGGCGTTGAGCTGCTGGCGCAGCGAGTCGAGGGCTTCGGAGTTGTGGTTGCCACGATCGAGCTCGGCCTTGAGTCGAGCGGCGGTGGCCTGGGTGCTGTCCAGTGCCTCGCGGAGCGACTGGGCGCCGGCCGAAGCGGCCGTGACCTGGGTGATCAGGCTGTCGACCCGGCCCAGCAGCATCAGGCGCTGCTCCTCGAGGGCGTGGCCGCTTGAAATCCGCTGGAAGATGGCCGCCGCGGCGAGGATCACGATCAGGGCGCCGAACCCGAGCAAGGCCGTGCGCAGGGTCTTGGTCTGGCGAGCCACTTCAGCCTTGACCCGCACCGTGGTGCTGGGCGCCCGGGCGCGGGCCGCCGCCGCCTCAACCGGACCGCGATTCCCGGTGGTAATCCGCGGTGCGGGCGCGGGGGGGCGTTTCGGTTCCGGACTGGGGGCGCGGCGCGGGGTCGGCGCAAGCGGGGGAGCCGGCGGCATCGCGGCCGTTCCCGAGGCCGGCGCCGCCTCGACCGCCTGAATCGAGGTGTCGGTCGAGGGACGGTAGATGGCGGTGCCGGAGACCGGGGCGGCCACCGCGCTTCGAATGACCTTGAACTGGACCTTGGGGCCGTTGGCGCCGAACTGGATCACGTCGTCATCGGCCAGCATATGGTCGCCGGTGAGGCGGGTGCCGTTGACGAAGGTCCCGTTGGTGCTGTCCAGGTCCCGCAGCACGAAAAAGCCGCTCTCGAAGGTGATCGTGGCGTGGCGGCTGGAGACGTCGAGGTCCTGGTCCGCATCGAACCGGAGATGACACTCGGGATGGCGGCCGACCGAAATGAAGGTCTGCCCCAGCAGGTCGATCTGGCCTGCGCGGGCGCCAGACAGGATGGTGAATTGGGCCTTCATTGCAGCGCGAAGTAGAGCACGATCGCGAAAATCAGCAGGGCGCCCGTGAGTACCACCCACGACTGGGGCTCCCGGCGGTCAAGCGGCTGGGGCGGCGGGCTGCCGGTGTAGACCGGCACCGGCTCGGTGGTCGATTCATCTTCAGATAGCGTGTAGGCGGTGTGACCGACCGAGGCGGCCTGGTCGGTAGCTCCGACACCGGGCCCGTCGAACCGCACGGCCACGGTGGTGATGTTGTCGGGGCCGCCCCGGCTGTTGGCCAGGTCGATCAGGCTGGAGCACAGCGTCATCAGGTCCGGGGATTCGGTGGCCAAGGTCCCGATCTCCTCACGCTTGACCTGACCCGACAGGCCGTCGGAGCAGATGACCAGGATATCGCCACGCTGGACGGCCTGGGAGGTCAGATCGACCTTGACCCGCGGATCGGGACCCAGCGCCTGCAGGATGATGTTCCGCCGCTCGCTCTGCTCGGCTTCCTCTTCGGTCAGCTCGCCGGCATCGACCAGCCGCTGCATCAGCGACTGGTCCTTGGTGAGCTGAATGGCGTTGCCGTTGCGCACCAGGTAACCGCGGCTGTCGCCCACCTGGCAGAGGTAGAGGTCGGCGCCATACACACCGGCACAGGTGACGGTGGTGCCCATCCCGCGGACCTCGGGATGTTCCTTGCTATAGGCATTGATCCGGGCATTGGCCAGCTCCACCGCTTCCTTGATCCGGAAGGCAAAGCGCTGGGCGGTGTTCTGGGTGTCCTCGAGCCAGGCCGTGGTCATGTGGGTGTAGATCGCGTCCCGGGCCATGGCGCTGGCCACCTCACCGGCGGCGGCGCCGCCCATCCCGTCGGCCACCAGGAACAGCGAGCCACGCGGCCCGACGACATGGTCGCGGACCTCGGGCTGCAGGGTGGCGTTCTGGGTCGAGAGGTCGGCCACGAGGAAAGTGTCCTCGTTGTGGTCGCGGGTGCGACCGACATCGGTCTTGCCGAACACGGAGACTCGGACGGGGCCGTTGGTCACTGGTTCCTGTAGGTGTTCAGGAGACTCTGCCAGGTCGGTTTTGGATTGAGATTCACGGCTTTTTCCAGCCAGTCTCCAGCATTCTTCCTGCCGCTGGCCTGCGCGGCCGGGTCGGTCGAACTCGATGCCTCGGCAATGAGCGCCTGGGAAACGATGAATGCCGCATCCGCGCGGGTTGCCGACGGCAGGTCATCCATGGCATAGACTTTCATCCCGAGTTGCTTGCCATCCTCCCTGCGCTTCGCGACATCGGTGAATTCCGGATCCTGCACCAGGGCGTGAACCTGCCGGGTCAGTTCCGCAGGATCCACCGTTGGCTTGCTCCCCGTCGGGTTGCCGGTCGTCGTACCACCATTCACCGGCGTGGTCGTGTCGCGGTGCGTCTGCGTCCCGGTCGGCCTGGTTCCCGACGGCGGATTGGTCGGAGTGCCGGGGTTCGGATTGGCCGGCGTCGTGCCCGCGGGCTGAGGCACCACAGGACCCGGCACCTTCGCGGTGTCTGCCCGGTGCGTCGTAGTATCTCGGCTTACCGGCGTCCTGGCTGTGTCCGGCGGCACAACGGCGTTGGGGCTGCCGCGTCCCTTGAGGGCAAACGCCCCCGCGCCGATCGCCAGCAGGATAGCGACTCCCCCGCCAATCGGCACGGCCATGGAGCGCTTGCCACGGGTGCCGGGCGTGATGGCGGGCCGGCCGGAGATGGTATCGGCCGCCTTGCTGGGCCGCCCGACCTGGGCCAGCGGATCGATCCGGGTCTGCGGCACGGTGCTGGCCTCGGCACTCATGCGCTTGACGGTCTGGGTGGCGCCCTCAGTATCGACGGTGCCGGTCATGGTGCCCGCTACCGCCTGCACATCACGCCCGAACTCCGCCGCGGTGGTGTAGCGCTCCTCCGGCGAGCGCGCCAGGGCGTGACTGATGATGAGCTGGAGCTTGGGTGGGAAGTGGCCTGACGGCAGACTGACGTTGAGCGGCGCCGGATCCTCGGTCAGCCGCTTGATCATCGCCTCCTGCGCCGAATCGGACTTGAACGGCAGGATCCCGGTGAGCATCCGGTAGAACACCAGTCCCATGCTGTAGATATCGCTCCGGCCGTCCAGGGTATCGCCGGTGAGCTGTTCGGGGCTCATGTACTCGGGAGTGCCAACCACCAGGCCGGTGCGGGTGACCTTCTGGCTGCTGGCATCGGCCCCGGTGGCCTTGGCAATACCGAAGTCCACCACCTTGACCACATCGCGCCCGCGCACCGACGAGATCATGATGTTGTCGGGCTTGAGATCGCGGTGGACGATGCCGAGGTCGTGGGCGGCCTGCAGTCCTTCACAGGCCTGGCTCAGGATGGCGGCGGCGCGGGGCAGGGGCAGCGGGCCGGTCTCGTGCAGGAAATCAGACAGACTCTTTCCCTCGATGTATTCCATCGCGAGGTAGATGAGTCCTTCGGTGGTCTCGCCGAAATCGTAGATCGAGCAGACGTTGGCGTGGGCAATCCGGCTGGCGTTGGCGGCTTCACGGTTGAACCGGCCCACCGCCTCTGGGTCATTGGACAGTCCGGCCGTCATGATCTTCACGGCGCAGCGCCGGCCCATCTTCACATGCTCAGCCAGGTAGACCTGCCCCATCCCGCCCTCGCCCAGCTTCTTCTTGATGTGGTAGCGCTCGGCCAGCACCTGCCCGACCAGGTCGGTCGAAGCGCTTTCCCCGCGCAGGGTGGTGCCGTCCTTCTGGCAGAAGAGGACGTCGTCGTTGTATTGCGTGCCGCAGGAAGTGCAGAACTTCATGCGAACTCGGTCCGGATCATCTGGTCGCCCAGCAGCAGGCGGGTCTTGTCGCCCAGGATGTATTCGGAGCGGACCGCGATGGCGATGCCGTTGCGGCTGCCTTCATCGGCCACCACGAAATCGGCATCCTCGCTGCGGATGCTGGCGTGCAGCGCGCTCATCGAGGGATCGTAGGGGAACTGCCAGTCGCCCTGCTCCCGGCCGATCCGGACGGTGCGGCCCGGTGAGAGGTGGACCATGTCCCGGGCCCGGCCGTCGGAACGGATCTGGGCCAGGTTGGCCATGTCGGTCTGCGGAGTCAGGCTGCCGAGCCTGCGGGTGTTGTCGGCCTCGGGCGGGCGCGGGCCCGGATAGCCGAGCCGGCGATAGCGCAACACCTGGCTGCCAACCAGGACCATGTCTCCCTCGACCAGCCGGTGCGGGCGGTCGAGATAGACCCAGGTACCGTTGCGGCTGCCGAGGTCGCGGACCACCAGCGAACCCTCGACCATCAGGAACTGGGCATGGACCGGGGAGAGGTAGCCGTCGTCGGGGAAGTTGAGGTCGGCGCCATTGCGGCCCAGCGTGGTGACTGCGCCCTGCAACGCAAACCGGGAAATTTCCTGGGCCGAGCGGTCCAGCAGCACGAGGGTGATGGCCCGGCCGCCGGGCATGACCACCGCCGCCATTGGGCGGGGCGTTGGCAGATGCGCCGGGTGACCGCATGAGGGACAGAACTTGTTGCCACCGACATCGGCCCGGCCGCAGTTGTTGCAGGTCAGTGCTGCCGCGACCGGTACGGTGATCCGAGTGCCGCAGGAGCCGCAGAATGGCAGGTCGGTGGGAACCGTCGCGGCGCATGACGGACAGCGCTGCTCGGTGGTGCGCGGGGGGGCCGCGGGGTTCTGATTCACGACCGCAGTCCTCCGTTCGGGCTGGGGGTCACAGCTCCACCAATGGGCCAACCGTTCGGCGAATGAAATCGTGAGGGTGCGCCGCCGAAATGGAGCCCCGGCGGGCACTGCCAGCAATTTAGGGATGACCGGGAAGGCCGTCAACCGGATTGGTTGGCGTAAGTCCTAGTCGCTGTGTACCTTGAGCCATGCGCCGCTGTTTACCTGCCGTTCTGGCCCTGGCGCTGGGATGCGCCTCTTCGCCTACCCGGTCTCCCGCTCCAGCCCCCGCTCCGGTGACCGGCCCCACTGCGGTGGGTGCCAGCATCGCCGCACCCGCTCCGACCAGCCATCTCCCAGCCATACCTGAAGTCGACGGACCGCTGGCCCTGCGGCTGGTGTATCCGGCTGCCGGCGATCCGATCGATGCCCGGGACTCGAGCTTCCTGTTCGGCAGCACCGGCAACGGGAAGGCCAGCCTGACGATCAACGGCGCGCCGGTAAAGGTGTGGCCCAATGGCACCTGGCTGGCGTGGGTGGCACTGCCGGCGGACAGCGTTATGCGATTCGATCTGGCCGCCCGCACCGCCACGGACTCCGCGCTCGTCACGGTCAACATTCCGCGGACCCGCCGGGCGACTCCGCCCACGACCATGCTCTGGATCGATTCATCCTCGATCACTCCGCGGGGCAGGATCTGGTGGCCGGCCAGCGAATGGCTGCCGGTCACGGCCCGCGCCGCGGCCGGCGCGCAGCTCTGGATCCACTGGCCCAGCGGCCGTATCACACCTTTGGTGGCGGACCAAAGGCCAGAAGAAATACCCGAAGCCATCCGCGCCTTTGATCGCGACCCGGCGCGGCTGGCGGCGCCACCGGCCGCGACCCGGTACTCCGGTGCGGTGCGGGGCGCCGCCATCGGCCTGCCGCTCGGGCCGCTGGTGGGACAGCCACTGACTCCGGTATCCGGTGATAGCGTGCCGATGCCATTCATCGAAGCGATCATCGGCACTGACACCGTGCGGGCACCCTGGCCGGTGCAGGTGACGCTGCTCGATTCGATTCCGCAGCTGGTCGAGCTCGACGACGATACCGCCCGGACCGGCACCACCGACCGGCTGACGGTGGGCCGCAGCCGGCCGGGTGCCACCTATCAATGGTTCTTCCCCACCGGGACAAGGTCCGCCGCCAGCGCCCGGATCGGCAACGACCTGCGGCTGGCGCTCTCCCGCCAGTCTGAAGCATGGGTGCCGGTGGCCGATGCCCAGCCGCTGCCTTCAGGAATGCCGCAGGTCCGCGCCACGGTCGGCTCAGTGACGCTCACGCCCGCCGAGCGGAGCCTGACGCTCCGCATCCCGCTCAATGCCCGGGCTCCATTCCAGATCGTGGAAGACGATCATCGACTGACCCTGCGGCTCTACAGCGCGGTCGGCGACGTCAACTGGATCCGCTACGGCGGCACCGATCCGGCCGTCAGGAATATCAGCTGGGATCAGCCGGCCACAGACCAGGTGGACATGGTCATCGAGCTGGCCCAGCCCGTCTGGGGCTACCGGACCCGGTGGTCCGGCACCGATCTGCTGCTGGAAATCCGCCGGCCGCCGCCGATTCAGCGCGGCCATCCGCTGGCGGGCCGCCGAATCGTGGTCGATCCCGGCCATCCACCGGCCGGCGCCATCGGGCCGAGCGGGATGCACGAATCCGAAGCCAACCTGGCGGTGGCCCTCAAGCTGAGGCAGCTGCTGGCCGACGCCGGAGCTGAGGTCATCATGACCCGGACCACCGACTCGGCGGTCGCACTTGAGGCACGGCCCCGGCTGGCTGACAGCGTCAACGCCGACCTGCTGATTTCGATTCACAATAACGCACTGCCGGATGGGGTCGAGCCGTGGCGCAACAACGGCTCCAGCGTCTTCTATAACAGTCCCCGCAGCGTACCACTGGCCATGGCCATCCAGCGCCAATTGGTCCAACGGCTGGGCCAGCGCGACCTCGGGGTCGGCCGGGGAGACCTGGCCCTGGTCCGCCCCACCTGGATGCCGTCGGTCCTCTGCGAAGGACTGTTCATGATGATTCCGGATCAGGAAGCGGCGCTCCGCTCCCCCGAAGGGCAGGGACTGTACGCCCGCGCCGTCTATGAGGGGGTTGTGAGTTTCCTGCTGGAACGGGCCGGGATGTGAGGTTCGAGGTTCACTCACTCGTCTCCCCGACGCCTATGCCACGTCTTCCTGCTGCGGTCCTCGCGTCGCTCCTCCTGCTCATTGTTCTGCCTGGCCCGGTGAGGGCGCAGTCGGTTGAGGAGCGGGCCTCCCTCGAACAGTTCCGTGACTCACTGGGCAAGACCAGTGATACTGTGGCGCTGGCTGACCTGGAAAAGCGGATGATTGCAGTCGCCAAGCAGCACCGCGACGATCCGATCATCCACCTGCGGCTGGGCTTCGTGGCGCTCCGGATCGGTGATCTCAGCGGCTCGGACCACAAGAATGACGCCGGTGGGGAATTCGACTGGGCGGCCGAGCTCAAGCCGGAGTGGCCTTATCCGTGGTACGGCATCGGGCTGTCGGAGGTGCTGTCGGACGAGAAGGGTGTGTCGATCGCCCGGAGTTTTCAGCAGATGCTCGGGATCGATCCAATGACCCGGGCGGCCAAGGCCTTTGCCCACTCCACCCAGGTCGATCCTTCGTTCGTACGGGGACTGGTCGAGCTGTCTGGCACGGCGCTGCGCCAGCGAGTCAACCGCAAGATCGACCTGGCCCGGAACGCCCTGCGTGAAGCGGCCGCCACCAGCGCCTCCGTCAACCCCGACGTGCTGCTCTACCGCGGCCGGGTCGAGCGTGAAGTGGGCGACCCTGATAGTGCCCTGGCGGCGTTCTGGGGCTACCTCGACAAGGGCGGCAAGCGAGGACTGGGGCTGCTCGAGGTGGCCCGGACCCAGTTTGTGCTGGGCCGGCTCGATGGCCAGGCTCCCTACTTCGAGGGCGCCGCGATCGACGACAGTGAATCAGTGGCGGGCTATCGCGAGGACCTGGCCAACATCGTCGACGAGGGAGATCTCAAGGAGTTCGACCTGGTGCACGGCTCGTTCCGGGCGGCCTACCTGCAGAAATTCTGGGCCAAGCGGGACCAGGCGGACCTGCGGGCCCGTGGTGAGCGGCTCCGGGAGCACTATCGCCGCTTCTATTACGCCAGGAATCACTTCCGGCTGGCCAGCCTTAACCGGCACTACGACATCACTGAAATTTTCCGGTCCACCAGTCGGGACTTCGATGACCGCGGCGTGATCTACATCCGCCAGGGTGAGCCGACCGCCCGCTCCGGCTACGCCGCACCGGGACTCGAATTGAACGAGAGCTGGCGCTACGCCCGCCCCACCGGCGACCTGGTCTTCCATTTCGTGGCCCGGGAAGATGTCCAGGACTACAAGCTGGTCGAGAGCGTGTACGACGTGCTGGGGTTTCGGACCGCCATTGAACTGCAGCAGAGCACCACCCGCGCACCCAGCACCCAATCCATCAATACCGTCGAGCAGCTGCTGCTGTCCCGGCAGAAGCTGTCACCAATTTACAACCGGCTGTATACCCAGACTGCCGGATCCCCGGCCGGGCAGCGGGTAGCGGCGGAAGAGCGGGCTTTGGGCCGCGAGGCCATCCGGGTCGGGACCACCTCCGACAGCTATGTCCGGACCTACAAGCGGACCCTGAATGCCCGGCTGGTGGCGGTGGCGGTCGGCAGCGATTCGGGCCGTCCGGTGCTGCACATTGCCTACGCCATCCAGGGTTCGAGCCTGCAGGGGTCGGCCACCTCCCGCGGCTACCTTTATCCGATCCATATCCGGCTGGCGGTGGCCGATCTCCGCGGCGATGGCATCGCCGTGCTGGATACCACCCGGTCATTCATGGCGGCTTCACCGGTACCGCCGGACGGGGCACTCAATGGGCAGATCTCGGTGCCGGTGATTCCCGGCGACCTGGTCTGGCACATGGCCCTGCAGCAGGGCGAGGACGCCGGCAGTGTTACCCCGCCCGATACCGTCATTGCGGCCGACCCGACCGCCCGGGGAATGGGGCTGTCGGGACTGGCCCTGGGGGACCGGGCCGGCTCGAGCGGGATGGCCTGGCGGCCAAATCCGGCCGATACCGTCTATTTCAGCCCGCTGCAGAGCTTCCTCCGGAGTGGCACGATGGAGATGTACGCCGAGGTGTATGGCCTCGATCCGGAGGTGCCGTTCAAGAGCGAGTTGACGGTGCAGAAGCGGCGGGGTGGGGGAGTCCTGGGACTGTTCGGGGGCAAGAAGAAGCAGATCAGCATCAAGAGCGACGAGCATTCGACCGGTCCGCTCACCGTGTTCCGGCGCAGCATCGGTCTCGACAAGCTGTCGGCCGGGGAGTACACCCTGGAGCTGGCGGTGACCGATGCCGCCGGGCGCACCCTGCGCCAGCGCCAGCCGTTTACCGTCATGGAGCCCAGGGAGAGCGGCAGCCATTGACGTTCCCGCTCGCGGGGATAATCCTTCGGCAATGTTCTGCTCGCGATGTGGCACGGAAGCTCAGCAGGGAACCCAATACTGCCCAAGCTGTGGCCTCGACATGCGTGTTACCACGCCTGCTCAGGCGATTGCGTCCGGTGAGGTCACCGAGCTTGAGGTGGTCACGGAGGCCATCGGCGGCGAGTACGAGATCGTCGAGGAGCTGGGCCGGGGCGGAATGGCCATCGTGTACCGGGCCCGGGAGCGCCAGCTCGACCGGGAAGTGGCCATCAAGGTCCTGCCGTTTTCGCTGGCCTTTGACGCCGAGTTCGTAGAACGCTTCCAGCGCGAAGCCCGCACCGCCGCCCAGCTCGAACATCCCAACATCATTCCGATCTACCGGGTCGGCCGCCAGGGCCGGGTCATCTTCTTTGTCATGAAGTTTCTCCGGGGCAGTTCACTGTCGCGGATCATCCTGGAGCGCCCCCGGCTCCCGCCGACGGAGATCAAGCGGCTGCTGACCGAGGTCGGCAATGCCCTGGGCTATGCCGCCAAGCGGGGCATCGTCCACCGGGACATCAAGCCCGACAACGTGATGTTCGACGAGTTCGGCCAGTGCGTCGTGGCCGACTTCGGGATTGCCAAGGCGGCCTCCGGCCAGAAGCTGACCGGCACCGGGATGTCGATCGGCACCCCTCATTACATGAGCCCCGAGCAGGCCCGGGCCCAGGCCATCGACGGCCGCAGCGACATCTACAGCCTCGGCGTGGTGGCGTACCAGTGTCTCACCGGCCAGGTCCCGTTCGACGGCGAAGACAGCTTTGCCATCGGCTACAAGCACATCATGGACCCGGTGCCGATCCCGACCCTGGCCTCGGCGGAAGAGCGCCGACTGTTCGAAGTGATCCGCAAGATGCTGATGAAGGATCCGGCCGAACGGTTCCAGGATGCCGAAGAGCTGATCCGGGCGCTGGAAGGCCAGCCGATGCTGGTCACCCAGCCGCGGCCCAGCACCTCCGGCAGCGGACCCCGACGAGCCAGCCTGGCCATGCAGCCGACTGCCCCGATTCCGGGACTGGCCACGTCCAGCGGCCGGATGCCGGTGGCCAACTCCGACCGGCGGCCGATCGTCAGCCGGTCACAGGCCAACCAGTCAAACGGCCGAGGCTGGCTGATTCCCGTGATCATCGTGGCAGTGCTGCTGGGTGGCTGGGCGCTGCTGCATTCGAGGGCGTCGTCAGGGACAGTCAAACCGCCTGAACCGGACAGCAGTCAGACCTCAAGCAGCGCCGACTCGGTCCGGATCCATGACAGCCTTATGGCACTGGCCTCCGCGGCCCCGACCTCCCGCCCGAGCAGCGATAACCCGCATCCTAGCACTGCAGCGCCGCTCAGTCATGCTGCCGGCCCCGATTCCGGCGGACTCCGGGTCATGGGGCTGCCACCCGGCAGTGTGGTCATGGTGGATGAGCAGCGGATGCTCCAGGCCACGATCCGGCTGCCGATCGGATCTCACATTCTGGCCATTACCGCGCCCAATCACGAGTTCTACGTCGACACCCTGGTCCTCCGCACCGATGAGGTGCAGGAGCTGACGCCCAACCTGGTTCCGGTCGGGCAGGGACAGCAGCCGGTGGCGGTGGCCGTTGCCAGGAATTGCGAAGTGCCCGCCCTGGCCAACCGGTTTGGCCGGGACTGTTATGATGTGCCGCCCCGTCCGACCAGCCCCACCAGGCTGGCGGTGCCGGCAGGAAGCACCGAGCCCCCCAGCGCCCCGGTCTTCATTGTAAAGGTCTCGGCTGAGGGCAAGACGCTGAATGCGCTGCCCCGCACGCCGTCCAGCGACGCCGAGTTCCAGAAGCAGGCCGCGGCATACGTCGAGACCATGCAATGGACCCCCGCCACCAAGGGCGGGGCCGCTGTCACCGGCTGGATCCAGCTGGTCATCCAGCCGCTCTAACCGCGGGAACCGCAACAGCGTGAGCGGTGAGAGGTGAGAGGTCATCAGGTGCCGTTGGCTTATTTGACCGCCTCGACCGCCAGACCGCCTGAGGTTACATGCCTGACATTCACCCGACCGCCTTCGTTGCGCCCACCAGCGTGGTCATGGGCGACGTGACCCTCGGCGAAGAGTCGAGCGTCTGGTACACCGCCGTGCTGCGGGGTGACATGGCGCCGATCACGATTGGCGCCCGGTCGAATATCCAGGACGCCACGATCGTCCATGTCGACGAGGGGGTGCCCTGTATCATCGGGGCCCGGGTGGGAGTCGGACACCGGGCCATCCTGCATGGCTGTACCGTGGGTGACGACTGCCTGATCGGGATGGGGAGTATCCTGCTCAATCATTGCCGGATCGGCGCGGGGAGCGTGATTGCGGCGGGGGCGGTGGTGCCGGAGGGAATGGAAGTGCCGCCGGGGTCGCTGGTCATGGGAGTACCCGGTCGGGTGGTGCGGCCGGTCGATGCCGAGCTGGCCAAGCGGATTGCGGGGACATGGGGGCATTATGTGGAGCAGGCGAAGGCCCACCGGAGCGGGAGGTACCCGCTCCTGGGCGATAGACGATAGGCGATAGGGGCCTGGCAGGACAGGCGTCCCTGCCGGTCTGCAGCGATCGGCAGGAATGCGAACATCGAATCCGCAGTGATCCTTTTCTCCATCGTTTGGGCTGGTCCCGTCAGCGCACTTCAACCTGCTTGCTCCCGCGGTTTGTGCTGATGCTGCAATCCGGATCACCAATTCTCCTGATTTCCTGCTTCCGATGAAAGTCAAGCGTGAAAAATTGGAGGAATGGAGCCTTTCCCCTCCTCTTTCCTCCGGCTTCCTTCTTCACAGTGTCAGGAATTACTCGGGCAAAAGTCCAAAATCACTTTTGTGATGTTCAATGTTATATTTCCCGTCAGGACGCGGGATACGCGCGTATTGTTGGTTGCAGCCTGTTGCCGTACTTTTGTCCTCCGCTTCAGACCGCAGCATTCAATCTGATATCGCGCGCTGTCATCACTCACTCGTCTGGTTAGGACGGGCCCATGGCCAATACCTCCGAATCCGTACATCCGCTGACCATGACCGCCAATGCGCTGACCGTGCTGGAAAAGCGCTACTTGATAAAGGATGACAAGGGCAAGCCGGCTGAGAAGGTGGCTGACCTGTTTCTGCGGGTTTCCAGGACCATTGCCGCGCCCGACCAGAAGTACGGTGCCTCCGCCGGCGCCGTCGAGGCCTTGGCTGATGCCTATTACGGGATGATGGCTGACCGGCTGTTCATGCCCAACAGCCCGACCCTGATGAATGCCGGCCGCCCCCTAGGGCAGCTGTCGGCCTGTTTCGTGTTGCCGGTCGAGGACACCCTGTCCAACGGCAAGAACGGGATCTACGACACTCTGCGCTCCATGGCGCTGGTCCACCAGTCGGGCGGCGGCACCGGGTTCTCGTTCAGCCGGCTGCGCCCGTCCAATGATATCGTCCGCTCCACCATGGGCGTGGCCTCCGGCCCCGTCTCCTTCATGACGCTGTATGACGCCTCCACCGATGTGGTCAAGCAGGGTGGCACCCGCCGGGGCGCCAATATGGGGATCCTCCGGGTCGACCATCCGGATATCATGGACTTCGTTACCTGCAAGGACGACACGACCAAGATCACCAACTTCAACATCTCGGTGGCGGTCACCGACGCCTTCATGGCGGCGGTCGAGGCCAACGAGCCGTACAACCTGATCCACCCCAAGACCCACGCCGTGGTCGGCCAGCTGATGGCCCGGGAGGTCTGGAACCGGATCATCCACGGCGCCTGGAAGACCGGCGAGCCGGGGGTGTTCTTCATCGACCGGGCCAACCAGTACAATCCGGTTCCCCATATCGGGCTGTACGAGGCCACCAACCCCTGCGGCGAGCAGCCCCTGCTGCCGTATGATGTCTGCAACCTGGGTTCGATCAACGTCGGCGCCTTTGTCAAGGACGGCGCGGTCGACTGGGAACACCTGCGCCAGATCATCCATCTCTCGACCCACTTCCTCGAGAATGTGATCGACGCCAACAACTATCCGCTGCCCGAAATCGATAACCTGTCCAAGCGGATCCGCCGCATCGGACTCGGCGTCATGGGCCACGCGGACCTGCTGATCCGGCTGGGCATCGGCTATGACACCGAAGAGGGCGTCGAGATGGGCCGCCGGCTGCAGAAGTTCGTGGACGACGAGTCCAAGGTTGAGTCGGAGCGGCTGGCCGCCCAGCGCGGCACCTTCCCGGAATGGGAAAAGAGCATCTGGGGGCCGGACGCCACCTGCGCCCGGGACAAGACCGGCAACCGGATCCGGCCGATGCGCCGGCTGCGGAACTGCAACGTGACCACCGTGGCCCCGACCGGCACCATCTCGATCATTGCCGGGTGCAGCTCCGGGATCGAGCCGCTGTTTGCCGTGGCCTTCATGCGGAACCAGGCCGGCGCGCTAATGCCCGATGTCAACGAGGATTTCGTCGCCATTGCCAAGAAGGAAGGGTGGTACTCCGAGGAGCTGATGACGAAGATCGCGGAGAGCGGCACCATCGCGTTCGATGCGGTGCCGGCCAAGTGGCAGCGGGCGTTCGTGACCGCCAACCACATCAAGCCGGAGTGGCACATCCGGATGCAGGCGGCGTTCCAGGAGTACAACGACAGCGCCATTTCCAAGACCTGCAACTTTGCCAATGACGCCACCGAGGCGTACGTCGAGGAAATTTACCGCCAGGCCTACAAGCTGGGCTGCAAGGGAGTCACGGTCTATCGTGACGGCAGCCGCGACATGCAGGTGCTGTCCGCCGGTGCCACGGCCAGGAAGGTCCGTGAGGATAAGACCGGCACCAGCGAGGCGGGCAAGGCGGGCCAGTTGGACATGAGCACTCATGCCGACCTGCATGGTGAACTCGCCGAGGTGAGCGCTGAGAATGACCGGCTCAAGAAAATCATCCATGAGCTCGAGGCCGAGAACCTGCAGCGGCGGCAGAAGCGCTCCAGGCCCGAGACGCTGAAGGGTGTCACCCGACGAGTCGAGACTCCGCTGGGCACCATGTACGTGACGATCACCGAGGATGACCGGGGCCAGCCGTTCGAGGTGTTTATGAGCCTCGGCAAGGCCGGTGGCGCGTTGATGGCGGACGTTGAAGCGCTGGGCCGGCTGATCAGCCTGGGCCTCCGCTCCGGCATCCCGATGAAGGAAATCCACCGCCAGCTCCGCGGCATCAGCTCCGACCGGGTCATCGGCCTCGGCCCCAACAAGGTCATGTCGGTGCCGGATGCCGTCGGCATTGCCATCGAGAAGTGGATGCAGGAAAAGCAGGGGATCCAGCAGGAACTGCTGGCCTCCAACACCGGTGAGTTCCCGAGCATGGTCGGCGCCCCGATGCTTTCTCCCGACGTGATCATGGGGTCGTACCAGATGAGCCCCAAGTCGAATGAACCGACCCTGGCCGGCGCCTGCCCCGACTGCGGCTCCCAGCTTGAGATGGCTGAAGGGTGCATGAAGTGCCATGTGTGCGGGTTCAGCGAGTGCGGTTGAGCCGCACCCGCGAGAAAAGCGAAAAGCGAACAGCGAACAGGAAAAGCACTCATGGCTGAAGAGACCAAGGGGCGGAAGAAGGGTGGGATTGTTTTCTAGATCCGCAGATTAGTGGTTGGAAAGGGGCGCAGCCATTGGCTGCGCCCCTTTTCATGCCTGGGATCCAGCAGATTGGAATGGATTGTGAGCAGAATCCTCAGCACTCCGCGCTATCAGACGACCGAAATGAGCGGACAATCTCCACAAATCTGCGGAATCTGCGGACGCAGTTCCCGCTCACCGCTTACCGCTCACTGCTCACCTCAGTAGCCATTCACCGAGGACACTGAGGGCACTGAGATGGCTTCGGGGCGTTCCTGGGCAATGGCGCATCGGTGGAGATACGGTATTTGGGTTGGAAAGCGGATCCCGCTCCCTGCTCACGGCTCCCCGCTCCCTGAGGTCGGCACCCTCTCACCACCATTCACCCCTCTCATGACGACCAGCCACCGCCGTCTCAGCAGGGTCCCGGTCTACGCGCCATCGTGTTCGCCTTGGCGGTATGGATATGGGGTGGTGGTGACCGTCGAGCCGCCGCCGAGGCTCCTGTTCGCGATAGTCATTGCCGCGTTGCCGTTGGCGGCGCCTGAGCGGGGCTTCAGGGGCGTGACGGGCGTTGCCCTGCTTGGGGTGGGCAGGCTCCTGGCTCCTGCTGCGTTTGCGTTAGCGGCGGCTGTGTTCCGGCCCGGTCGATCGGCGGAGTGACACTGCAAAGCAATGCCTGTTACGTGTCACGCGGTTGCACCTTCCGCCCATTCTTCGACTCCTACCAGAGGTGGTAGTTGTTGAGGGGTGAGATGGCCTGTATTTTGTATCTAAGCCTCTCCCCCTACCCAGATGAACATGTTCCTGCGGTCCAACTGGTGGCCTGTCTCCGCCACGCGCGCGGCGTTCGCCATCGCGCTCGTGGGCGTTGAGCTGGGTGCCCAGGTGTCGCCGGCGCACGACCGCCAACTGCTGGCTCCCAATCCCGGTCCCGCCTACACCCGCCCGGACTCGGCCACCATCGATGGCTGCGCCAGCCTGTATGGCAGCATGGTGGCCGTTGATACCATCGAACTGCTGGTCAAGGGCGATTCGAACTGCGCCGCGATTGATCTCGAACTGGTCGGGCCGGCACGGCGTCGAATCGCCGAATTCATCGGTAGCCCGGAGAGCGCGGCCGTGGACATCGAAATCCGCGCGATCAATCGCACCGCCAAGGCCCTCAGGTTGCCGCTCTATCTGTACCCCAATGGCGAGCTGTTCGCGACGCTCGAGGGACAGGCAATCCCGTACCCGTTCCAGCAGCGGCTGGTCAGATTCGATGACCGGTATCCCCAGTCTCCCAAGTACTTCTCGGTCGAGCCCTATCCCGCGGTGTACACGCCGCAGCCTCATGTGCTTCGGCTGATGGCCGTGAGCCCGGGGCTCGATGCCACCGACTCGCTCGTGCGAGGCGGCGCGTCCGGCGACGTCGTCCTCAAACTGGTGGTTAGCGCCGCGGCCGAATCGTTCCGGCTGCCACTCGTGGTGCGGGCCTACGCGGCGGGTCGTGTCCTTCCAGCGCAACCGCCTGACAACCTGCCGTCTGAGGCGCTGGCGGGCCTGGCCGTGGCTGTTTCGGACAGCGTCCCCGGCGAATACTATCGCGACCTGATCAGGATACGGTTTAGGGCGGAGGCGGATTGGGCGGCGCGCCAGCGCGTGGCGGACCAGCTTCAAGGCGCGCTGCTGGGCGGACTGGCTGACCGGCACGGAAAGGTCGACTACATCTTTCAGGTGCCCGGCAGCCCGAACCGCCCCGGGTTCTTCTCGGTGCCCTCGAGGTTGAATCATGCCGCCCTGGAGGTCATCGAAGGCAAGGGAGTGGTATTGCGACGCCTCGATTCGCTGCCTCCCGGCTTCACCGCGCCGATGGTGGTGGTGGACACGACCACTGAAGTGCGTAGACGTGGCGTAGCCGTCTTCTTTGCTAATGGCGTTGATTCCACCCAAGTGGTGGAGACTCTGGTTCGGGTCGGAGTGCGCAACTTGTGGACCGATCGCAGACTCCGCGACCATGTCGTCGTGGGGGAGGACACCACCTCGGCGGGAATCATCCGGCTAAGCTGGAAACTCACATTCCTGAACAGCGTGAGCGACGCGTTCGCATTGGTGCGAATGCCAGGACCCGAGGTATCAGATCCTGACGACCTGGCCCCATTCGGCGGTCGAACGCCAAAGGACTCAGGTCAGTCGGCGGCCGATTCTTCGGTGATCCGTCTGCTCGAGGCGCTCAGGCTGCCCTCGGTTCATGGGGTGAGGGACCTCCTCTTTCTTCCGAGTGAAGACCTGCTGTTCTTCCTAGTGGTGTACGGGCATCCGATGGAAGTCCTCCCCGGAGTAGTCGGTGTGCGTCATGCCGGGAGATCCTATTTCCTTGGTCCCAGCCGAAATGGCGTGATTGACCAGGCGGATTCCCTGACGGCGGACGTTACCACGCTCGAACGGATCGATGCCCGACGGTTGAGCAGCCGCCGATTGCTGGACACGCTGGAGGGAGCCACTGAGAGGAACAGGATCGGCGATTGGCTCCTCGAGTACTACCTGCTCCCCCTGTTCTTGTCCGATAGCGGCACCACCGTGCTTGCGGCGCACCTGTGCCTCGAACGAATTCTGGCGCAAAAATCAGGCTGCAGTCCGGAACAGGCGGCGGGAGTGATGCTGAGGGCGCATGACTTGGAAGACCTGGTCAGGCTCACCATGAGTAGTTCAGGCACGAGGATCAACTGTTGCCAGGTCATTCCGTACATTCCCGCGATGCGGCGGATGGCGGATGATGCCATCCAGAATGCCCACGCCAGCCGAGCGACACTGTATGCGCTGGCGGCGCTTGCGTCAGGGGAGCGCGATTCGGCCATGGCTCGGAGGATCGTATCCCACCCGCGCGCCCGACGCGATGTGGGAATTCTTGCTGTGCTTGCGCCGTACTATCCATGGGCGCTGCAGCAACTGCTCGAGTTGATGCCGAGTGACGCCTCAGTCCGGGGGCTGGTGCGGGGGCTCTATACCGATGATGCATGGCGCACCAACTACCCCGAGGTTGCGGGGCTGTTGACGCATCCCAAGTGGGGCCGAAATCGGAGGCTTCTCCAAGCCTTGGCCAATGGGCCGATGGCCGCCTTCCCTGCGGTGAGGGCCGAGGCGGGAAGGCGATTGCCCTTGGGTGAACTCAGGTTCTGGGGATTTCTCTGGGTGAACTAGGGCCGACCACGGCGCTCAGTGACTGGTCGTTTCGCCGTCCGCTTCGGGGGTGCCTTGCATCGGATCGGACCGGCGAGGGGGCCGGGCCTACCAGTACCGTGGGAACAGCACGAGCGTGTGAGGGGGGCAGGGGGGGCAGTCGATCTATCCCGTACGAATTCGTTCGCGTCGCAAGTCCTCACTCGAACATCGCTCGAGGATGCGGCCGCGTAGCGGCGATGGCCGAGCCACGGCTCTCAGCCGTGGATCCCTCATTGAGCCCCAGGACCATTGAGCAGGTCCCTCGGGACCCTCGCTGGCGTTCGGGATTCCTCGGGATGAGGTGCCAGTGCAGGTGCGGCACCCGCGCTCAGACGTGCATCCTCATTGAGCCCCAGGACCATTGAGCAGGTCCCTCGGGACCCTCGCTGCGCTCGGGATCCTTCGGGACGAGATTCCTCTTTAGGGTCGGCCTCGGCTCCAGCCGAGGATCCCAAAAGAGCGGCCAAACCAACACCCTGATCGCTCCGTGCCACTCCCCCAGGTTAACCTTTGATTCATGCCCCTCTCTCCCGCGCACCTCCTCTTCGCAATCCTCATCGGACTCGGCGCCACCGCGCTGATCGACCTCTGGGCGATTTTGCTCCGCAGCCAGTTCAGCATTCCGTCGTTGAGCATGTGCCTGCTGGGGCGCTGGGTGCTGCATATGCCGAACGGTACGTTCGTGCATGCGAGCATCGGCGCGGCAGCGCCGAGGAGCCATGAGTGCGGAGTTGGGTGGCTGGCGCATTACCTGATCGGGGTCACCTTTGGACTCATCTTTGGCCTTCTAGCGCCCGCTGGATGGTTCGAGCACCCAACGCTCCTGCCGGCGCTGGGGTTCGGCGTGGTGACGGTCGTTATTCCGCTGTTCGTGATGCAGCCGGCGCTGGGACTCGGCTTTGCCTCAGCCAAGTCGCCGAAGCCGATGCAGGCACGTCTCAAGAGCCTGGCCACGCATGCGGTCTTCGGGGTCGGCCTCTATATCAGCGCATGGCTGCTGAGCGTTTCGGTGTTCCGGGGTTGAGGGGCTGGACCTGAGGGATGGCGGGGGGCGCCGCTTCGGCAATGGGGTGGAGACCAAGCCTGAGAGGCGTGGCCAATGGGGGAACCGCAACAGCGTGAGAGG
>JBDTTF010000174.1:0-8382 GCA_039930765.1 Gemmatimonadota bacterium
AGGGACAGCGTGCCAATCACGAGCATGGCTACGGCGGCGGCGAAAAAAGCCGCGTACACCATCCGGTTGAGCCGTTGTCCGGTATTGCTGCGGTCACTCAGGGTTGGCAACGGAGGCTCTGGCGGTACGGGAAGTGAGGAGCCGGAGGAACTCGCGCATGGCCGGTGCGGATCCGGTGACGATCGACCGAGGGCGGGTCCGGCCTGGACCGGAGAATCAACCGCAACCGGATCAGGGACCGGGCGTTCTACAATAGAACCGTCTCCAACCCGTGGCAACAACGGCTGACCCCACCCCGGGGGCGCGGCTCAGGCCGCCGCCGGTCTGATCACCGTGAGCGCCGGGCTCACCAGTTCAACCCGGTTCCTGCCGGCCCGTTTGGCGGCATACAACGCCTCATCGGCCCGCCTGATCAGGTCGAGGCCTTCGATGCCATGATCAGGATAGACCGCTACCCCGATCGAGATCGTGACCGCGCCACCTTCACGACCGCGGCAGGCGGTCTGCACGATCCGCCGCATCTGCTCCGCCCGGTCCATGGCCACGGCGGCGGAAGCCTCGGGCAGAATCACGGCAAACTCCTCACCGCCATAGCGACAGACATAGTCCTCGGCCCGGACCGATGACCGCAGGTGCTCCACCACCAGCTTGAGCACCTCATCGCCGGCCTGATGGCCGAATTCGTCGTTGAATTGCTTGAAGTGATCAACATCCACCATCAGCAGGCCGACCGGACGGTTGGGGCGCCGGGCCCGCAGCAACTCACGATCCAGGGCCTCGAGCATGTACCGGCGGTTGTAGGCGCCGGTCAATGGATCCCGGGTGGCCTGGTGCTGCAGCGCGTCCCGGGCAATCAGGTTGGCCAGGGCCAGCGCCAGGTGCTCGCCGATCGAGGCAACCAGTTGCTGGCACTGGGCGGCAGCCAGGGCATCCATCCCGGCGGGAAACCAGAGGTGCAGAACGCCGATGGTCTCACCCTGGGCCGACAGCGGGACGCAGAGTGAGCGCCGCTCGGTCGAGAACCGGCTGTGGGCGCAATGGATCGGCGTGGTGACGGGATCGCCGCAGAAGGGGCGGCCAGTGCGCAGGGCGCAGCATTCCTCGGGATTGTAGACCTCCATGAGGGACTGGCCCATGCCCCAACTCACCGGCAGTTCGACCAGCGAGCGGCTGTAGTTGATGAGCCCAAGCGCCCCGGCGCTGCCCGGCACGGCCTTGACCATGATGGCGGCCACGGCAGTATGAAACTCGGCCAGGTTGTGACAGATCCCGAGGACGGAGCTCAACTCCGAGAGGATGGTCAGGTCCGCCGTGCGCCCCTGCAGGGCTGCCACCGACCCGGCCAGCTCCCGCTGGGCGGCCATGGCGGTGTGCTGGGCCTGGGTCAGCATTTGCCGTTCGCGGAGCATTCGCCGGGCCGCCAGCCCCACGATCAGGGCGCTCAGCATACCCAGCATGACCTCCACCCCGATGGCCTCATAGGTGTGGCGGCGCACCGACTCACGGCGTGAAGCCAGCAGCTCCGCCTCGTCCCCGACTGCGGCTTTGAGAACCGTCCGGATCTTCTGGAGTGTGACCGTCTCAACATTGGCGTTGGACACGGCAGCTGCGGCCTGCACCCCACCCGCGTTCCGGGCACTGATCAGGGCGTCAGCCCCGGCAACCTGTGTGGTGACCAGCCCCCGCAATTGCGCCAGCAGGGCCTGAATCCGGCTGTTATCGGAGGTCAGCACCGTGAGCCGCTGCAGGTGGACCAGAATGTTGCCGGCCGCCGCATGAAAATCCGCAATCAGCGGTTGGCGGCCGGTCAGGCCAAATCCGCGCGAGGAGGCGGCCACATCGTTGATGGCGCCCGACAGCTTGGCCACCTCTCCCAGGACTTCCTGGGAGTGATCGGCCGAGTCCCGCGCCCGGAGCAGGGACATGGTCGAGCCGATGGTAATCACGCCCCCGAGCGCGAAGATCACGATCGCCAGCAAAAACAGCAGCACCGTACGGGCTCGTGACCGCAATCGCACGGCTCCCACGATGGGGACGGCCTCGTCCGGGGCGGGATCGAAGATGGGGCACATGGTAAAGGCCTAGTTCCGCAGATACTCGATGCTGAACACCCGGCGCCGCTCGGCCCCGCCCGGTTCCGCGGGGGCTGGATATTCGACGATGGTGGCCAGCGTCACGGGGGGGGGCAAAGCGGGGCCATCACGATGCGCCGACAGTCGCATCGCCACGGCCTGCCACGCCAAGGTGCCCTCGGCCGACAGTACAGTGGCCTGGACGCTGACCGAGGCGGCGGCTTGGGCCCGCAGGACCCGGGGAAACAGCAGCGCGACGGTCGCTGCGAGTCCGATCATGGCGGGACCGAACCGGTCGGCCCCGTTCGATTTACGCGGCATTGATGATTTCCAGGTTGATTCGGCTGGAACGGCCGCCGGACACGACCTGCTCGGAATCGACGAACTCCAGCGCCTGGCGGTTGTGAATGACCTCGGCCAGCGCCTCGAACACCGATGGGTCGAGGGTTTCACCGACCAGCGCGTGCATCCGCTGCAGGGTTTCCTGCGGGGAAATCCGGTCACGGTAGGGCCGCTCACTGGTCATGGCATCGTAGATCTCGGCCGCGCAGAGCACCCGCGCGCCCCACGAAATCTCCTGGCGGCTGAGGCCGTCGGGGTATCCCGTTCCGTCCCACCGTTCGTGGTGGCCCCGGATGAATCGCGAAAGCTCCGCCAGATCGGGGTAGGGCGCCAGCAGCTGGGCGCCGATCACCGGGTGCCGCTTGATGTCGGCAAATTCCTCCGGGCTCAGCGGACTCGCCTTGGAGAGAATATCCGAGCTCACCGAGATCATCCCGAGGTCGTGCAGCCGGCCGGCCATCCGGACCTGCTCGACCTCGCCGTCGGTCCGCCCCATCCTGGTCGCGATCGAGGCGGACATCTGACCCACCCGGAGCGAATGCCCGGCGAAGAACGGATCCTTGGCCTCCATGACCGACACCAGGGTCTGCAGGCTCGACTCAGCCAGCAGCTGGAGTTTTTCACGTTCCTGCCGAATCAGCTCAGCCCGCTCGGCTACCTCGGCCCGCAGCAGCTTGTGGGTCTCGCGATCGGAAGCCACTCGCTCCCGCCAGGTCAGGGCCCGTTCGAGGGCCCGCTCCAGGATGGCCAGATCGAGTGGTTTGATCAGGTAGTCCAGGGCGCCGCGCCGCATGCATTCGCTGGCCACCGTCGCCTCGTTGCGATCCGAGATCACGATGATGGCCAGGTTCGGGTCGCGCTGCAGCAGCGTCGGCACCAGGTCCAGGGCGGACTCCGCCTCGTGACCCACGTCCAGCAGAATCCCGGCAATCGAGCCGCGCTGCAGCCGTTCCAGCATTTCGGGCCCGCTGGCCGCCTGCACCACGGTGTAGCCAAGTCGGCCGAGGTGGCGGGCAGTGCGGGTGCGGGCCGGGCCATCCGGGTCCACGATGAGAACCGTACCGGGACCGGTCTGATCAGTCCGATGAAAATCAAGCTGCATTGCCATGATTCCTGCCCTGAAAAGGAAATCCGCTGATTCGTGCATTCCGGTGGTGGTGCCCGCCGCGGGTCACTCGGCCGACCGGGAATCGAGCTGCTGTCGCACCATTCGGCCGAGATCACCCACCGAGAACGGCTTGGGCAGGAAACCCATGCCGGGCTCGAGTCCGCCCGAGGCCACCGAGGCGTCGAGCGCAAACCCCGAGACGAAAATCACCTTGAGCCCTGGTCGGATCTCGAGCAGCGCCCTGACCAGCACCGGGCCCCGCATCTGTGGCATCACCACGTCCGAGATCACCAGGTCGATCCGGTTGTTGGAGTCACTGGCCAGTGCCAGTGCCTGGTCCGGTCCGTCGGCCACCAGCACCTGGTAACCCAGCCGCTGGAGCAGCCGCACGGTCACCTTGCGGACCGACAGTTCGTCCTCGACCAGCAGGATCGATTCGCCGCCGCTGTGGGCTGGCGGTGCGGGCATCGGGAGCGGTGCCGCCGGTGCCACCGGTGGCAGCTCGGCCATGGCGCCCTGCTTGAGCCGGGGGAGGTAGATCCGGAATTCGGTGCCGCGGCTCGGGGTGGAGTCCGCCACGATGTAGCCGCCGCTCTGCTTCACGATGCCGTACACCGTTGCCAGCCCAAGACCGCTGCCTTTGCCCGGCTCCTTGGTGGTGAAGAAGGGCTCGAAGATGTGACTGGCCGTCGCCGCATCCATTCCGACGCCGGAATCCCGCACCGCCAGGACCACGTAATCGCCCGCCCGGAATCCCGGATATTCCCGGGCCACCATGTCGGTGATCGTGGCATTCGACGTCGAGATCGTCAGCCGCCCGCCCTCGGGCATCGCATCATGCGCGTTGGTCGCGAGGTTGAACAGCACCTGCTCCAGCTGGCCCCGGTCCACCGCCACCGGCTCGAGTTCCTGGCCGGGTATGCACTCGAGAGTGACATCCGGCCCGATCAGCTCTCGCAGCATTCCCTGGGTTTCCTGGACGACCGTGTTGAGGTCGATCCGGGTCGGCTGCAGCACCTGGCGCCGGCTGAATGCCAGCAGCTGGTGGGTCAACCCGGCGGCGCGCTGGGCCGCCGCGGTGATCTCATCGAGTCCGTTACGACTGCTGGTCTCGATCGAGGACTCCGAGTTCAGCAGCTCGCAGTTCGACAGGATCGTGGACAACAGGTTGTTGAAGTCGTGGGCGATCCCGCCGGCCAGCCGGCCGATCGACTCGATCTTCTGGTTCTGGCGCAGTTGCGCCTCCAGCCGGCGCCGCTCGGTCATGTCGCGGCCGTTCAGCACGATATTCACCGTGCCGTTGCCGAACACGACTCCCTTGCTCACCACTTCAAACAGCCGCCAGCGATCCCCGGTCTGGCGCAGCCGGAGCTCATCGGAGTGGATGATGCCGGGCTCACCCAGGCAGGCCGCAATCGACGCCTGGACCTGGGCTACCTCGTCCGGGTGGACCAGCTCTGCGGCTGCCATCCCGACCAGGGCCAGCGGAGTGTGGCCGAGCAGCCGCTGGACCGAGGGGCTGCCGTACCGGATGACGCCCTTGTCGTCCAGTACGGCCATCAGGTCCAGGCTGTCCTCGATCAGCGCCCGGTAATACAGCTCAGCCTGGCGGGCGGCCCGCTCGGCATTGCGGCGCTCGGTGATGTCCCGTGAGATCACCAGGACGATTTCGATCACTCCGTCGGGACCGGTCTCCGGGATCAGCCGGGCCTGGTATTCCCTGGGAGATTCTTCGCCGGATACCAGCCACTTGAACTCGAAATCGGATTCCTGTCCCGAGGCAAAGGCCGCCATCAGCCGGGTCCGCCACATCGCGGTGTGTTCGGCCGGCAGCCCCAGTTCATCGTGCCGGCGTCCCTGGAACTCGATCGCGGAGGTACCGGTCAACCGCTCGATGGCTGGGTTGACGTAGACGTAGCGCAGCTCACGGTCGAACTCGGTGATCAGGTCCTCGGACCGCTCGGCCAGGGCCACAAATTCCTGGTCGCGCCGATACAGCAGTTTTTCGAGCCGCACCAGCTCCGAGGCTCCGCGGGGTCCGGAGAGTTCAACCAGGGTCAGTCCGCCGGCAGTCATGCTTCAACTCCCACCGGCTCGCCGTGGGCCACAAACTCCGACCAGTCGTGAGCCAGGAAGACGTCGACGACTTCGGGGTCGAAGTGGGATCCCCGGCCTTCTGCCAGGAGCTTGCGGACCCGGTCTTCCGGCCACGCCTTCCGGTAGGGACGGTCGTGACTCAGCGCATCGAACACGTCGACGACCGCCACAATCCTGGCTTCGATAGGGGTAGTGGCGCCGACGGTCTGATCCGGATATCCGCTGCCGTCCCACCGCTCGTGATGCGACCGGGCAATGGAGGCCGCCATGGCCACCAGGGGTGACCGTCCCCCCGCCAGAATCCGGGCCCCGATGGTCGTATGCGTCTGGATGATGGCCATCTCGGCCGAATCGAGCCGGCCTGGCTTGAGCAGGACCGCATCCGGAATTCCGATCTTGCCAACATCGTGCAGCGGGGCCGTCTGCCGGATGATCTGCACCGACTCGGGGGAGTGGCCCAGCAACTCAGCCAGCCGGGCGGCCATCTCACCGACCCGCTGGGTGTGCCGGCCGGTATCGTCATCCCGCATTTCGGCGGCGGCTGCCAGGCGGTGGAGCGTCTCCAGCTGTGACTCGCTCAGCTCGCGGGTCCGCTCGCGCACCGCCCCCTCGAGCGACTCGCTGTGCCGCTCGAGGAGCAGATGGAGCCGCCGGGTTTCCAGCAGGTTGCGCAATCGCAGCAGCACTTCGACCGCGTCGTAAGGCTTGGCCAGGAAGTCACTGGCGCCTTCAGACAGTGCCCGGCGTCGCGATTCCGCGCTGTCATCGCCAGTGACGATCACGATCGGCAGGAAGCTCCGGCCCCAGGTCAGCGGTCGCAGCTGAGCCAGGACGGCAAAGCCATCCACTTCGGGCATGTGCAGGTCGACCACCACCAGGTCAGGCCGCATTTCGGTGAACAGACGCACCGCCTCGAGCGGATTATTGGTCGAGCAGGTCCGGGCCAGCCCTTCCCGTTCAATCAGGCGGCAGAGCACCCTGGTGTTCGCTTCCTGATCGTCGATCACCAGGATCAGGTTTTTCCGCTCGGGGCCCATGGATTCGTTCCCGGGGGCTGCACCCTGAGGTGCCTGGCCCCCCGTCGTGGCCGGAATCGAAGACTCTGACTGTGCTCTCATGGGGACCGGTAAAGGCGGCTTATGTACCACCGGGATCAGCCGATAGGGTCTTTGCTAAACGCCTTTCCCGTAAGAGGTTGCACGAGTACTTACCACGCCGGTCAGCTGGAGGATGGGACATTTTGACCAAAGTCTGGGACAAGCTGGATCGCTACTGACGGGGATTTTTTCGGCAGGGACCAGGACGACTTGAGGAAAGGTCAGGCAGGGTTCGAGGAGGCCGAGTCGAGGTGGTTCTCCGGCAGGTGGCCCTCTTGGTGGTATTTCCGGAGTTTGCGGTACAGGGTCCGCCGGTCGATGCCGAGCCGGTCGGCGGTATGTCCCTGATGCCAGTGCAGCGACTCGAGGGTCACCAGGATGTAATCCCGCTCCACTTGCTCCAGGGTCCAGTTCTGCTGCTGGCCCCGCTCGATCGTGCCGCGTTCGAGCGCACTGCGGTTCTCCCCGCCGGGATCCGAGACCGGAAGCTTGCGGGCCCCGGCATGCATGATGACCGCCCGCTCGATGAAATTCTCCAGCTCGCGGACATTGCCGGGCCAGTCGTACTCCATCAGGCGCCGGATGAAGTCGGGCCCGATTTCCGGCGGAGTCAGGCCATTCTCCTGGGCGTAGCGGTTTCGGAAGTGGGCGGCCAGCAACGGGATGTCACTCTTGCGTTCCCGCAACGGTGGCACCGTGATCGGAAAAACATTGAGCCGGTAGAACAGGTCTTCCCGGAACCGGCCGGCCGCCACCTCCACGGCCAGGTCGACGTTGGTGGCGGCAATGAGCCGGAAGGCCACCGGAATCGGTTGACTGCCACCGACCCGCTGGATCCGGCGTTCCTGCAGCACCCGGAGCAGTTTGATCTGGATGGTATGGGAGATGGCGCCCACTTCATCGAGGAAGACGGTGCCGTCGGCCGCCTCCTCGAACAGCCCGCGCCGCGATTCGGTGGCGCCGGTGAAGCTGCCTTTCATGTGACCGAACAACTCCGACTCCAGCAGGCTCTCCGACAGCGCCGAACAGTTGACCGGCACGAACGGTTTGCGGGCCCGGTCCGACAGGGCGTGAATTGTCTGGGCCACCAGCTCCTTGCCGGTGCCGGTCTCACCGGTGATCAGCACGGTGGCACGGGTCGGAGCCACCCGCTCCATGAGGTCGAACAGCCGCTTGAGGGCTGGGGCCTTCCCGATGATCAGCGAGCCCGGGGTCGACCCGGTCTTGAGCCGCAGTTTGGCCACTTCCCGCCGCCGGTCCCGCTCCTCCAGCGCCCGCTCCAGCACGATCAGCAGCTCGGCCATGTGGAGCGGTTTGCGCAGGAAATCGTAGGCGCCAAGCTTCATCGCCTCGATGGCCAGGTCGACGGTGGCGTCACCGGTCATCACGATGAACTGGGAGTCGGTCTGAAAAGCCGGCGCGGCCGCCAGGAGTTCCATGCCGCCGAGACCGGGCAGCTGGAGGTCCAGCAAGGCGGCGTCGTAGAGCTGGTGGCCCAGCATGGACAGGCCCTCTTCGCCGGTCGCGGCCGAATCGACCGCGTATCCCGCGCCGAGCAGTACCCGCTGCAGCAAACGCCTGGCTTGCTCGTCATCGTCGACCACCAGCACCCGCGCCTTCGGAACCACTTCGACTTCCGGTAGGCGCTCCTCGAGGGTGGTCATGG
>JBDTTF010000175.1:0-2407 GCA_039930765.1 Gemmatimonadota bacterium
CCCCGCAAGCTTTCCAAAGGCGTCGAGCAGGCCAAGAAGAACCTGGTGGTCGGGGTGAATAGTGACGCCGGCCGGGACTTGCCGTCCACGGACGGCCGGGATCCCAAGAAGATGCTGGTGGCCGGCAAACGGCGGCTGCACGGGATTGCGGAGGCCTTTGGTCACCTGCAGACCAACCTGGCGTTTCTGGGTTCCGAGGGTGGCCCCCGGATCATCATGATCACCAGTCCACTGCCCGGTGATGGCAAGACCACCAACGCCACCAACCTGGCCCTGATTCTGGCCCAGCGGGGCCAGCGGGTGGTCCTGATCGACGCCGATCTCCGGCGCGGAGTGATCAATCGGGCCTTCAGCACTTCACGGAGCCCCGGGCTGACCGAGGCACTGACCGGCAAGGAGCCGCTCGAAAAGGCCATCTGGACCGTGAAGACGGGCGAGGGATACAAACTCCACTTCATGCCGACCGGCGAGTTGCCCAGCAATCCTGCTGGCCTGCTCGGCTCCGAGGCCATGAAGGAACTGCTGCAGACGCTGGCCGCGCGCTACGACGTGGTGCTGCTCGATTCGGCGCCGGTCAATGCCGTCACCGACTCGATGGTGCTGGCCCGGCACATCGACGGTGTCCTGATCGTGGCGCGCGCGGGCAGCACGCCACTCGAGGCACTGGCCTTTGGCCTGGAACAGCTGCGCCACGTCAAGGCACCAGTCATCGGGGCCATTCTCAACGACATCGATCTCAAGCGGGACACCGCTTATGACCGGGTCTACCAGTATTACGGAGCGCCCGAATACACCGGTGCCAAGAGCTGAGCGCTCGACTATGCCAATCGCACAACAATCATCCCTCACCGACACCTTGAGGGATCGCCTGAACATGCCAACCGAGGAACCAGCCGCGCCGATCGACGCCTCGGCGGGTGAGCTGTTTCGGGGCGCCCTCCGGGGCTTGAGCGGCAATCGATCCGCCGGCCAGGGCTGGCAGGCCCAGTCCTGGCGCTGGGCCCAGCTCGGCGCCTGCGTTGCCGCGCTGGCTCTGGCCTTTCTGGCCACCAATGCGGATGAGGTCAGCCAGCAGACCACCGCCTTCCTGGCCATGCGGGTCAGCGTCAGGAACCTGCTGATGATGACGGTGTTCCTGACCATCTGGAGCTGGCTGTTCACCCAGTTCGGGCTCAACCTTCCCAGTCGGAGCCGCCAGCTTCGGAATGAGGGAGTGCGGATCTTCGCCGCCTGCCTGGCCGGCTCACTGCCACTGCTGGTCCTGGTTCAGCTGAGCGAGACCGGCGCCTTTGGATTGCTCACCCTCGGCTACTTCTTCCTCGGCGCCCTCGGCCTGACCGCCCTGACCCGCGGTGCCCTTCGTGGCTTGGGAACCGTGGCTCCGACCCGGCACCAGCACCGGGTATTGATCGTCGGCAGCGGACCGCGGGCCGACCGGCTGTATGACGCCGTTACCTCCGATCCGGACTACGGCGCCCACGTGGTCGGGTTCGTCGATGTGTCGGAACAGAGCCTCCTGCCGGAAGGCCGGCTGCTGGGCCGGCTGGCCGATCTCGAATCGCTGCTGATGTTCGCGGTGGTGGACGAGGTGCTGATCGCGCTGCCGGTCAAGTCGATGTACGAGCAGATCCAGCAGGCCATCTTTGCCTGCGAGCGGGTGGGTGTGCCGGTGACCTACCTGGCCGACATCTTCCAGCACACCATGGCTCAGCCCCGCTACGGCAAAGGCGGCACGGTACCGGTAGTTCAGGCTGCCGCCATGGCTGACGACCCGCGCCAGGTGGTCAAGCGGCTGATCGATATCCTTGGTGCCTCCGCTGGCCTGATCGTGCTGAGTCCGTTGCTGCTGGCCGTGGCCATCATGGTCAAGGTGACCAGCCGGGGCCCGGTGATCTTTGCCCAGGACCGCTACGGTTACAACAAGCGGCTGTTCAAGATGTTCAAGTTCCGCACCATGGTGGCGGACGCGGAGGCGCTGCAGGCATCGCTGGAGGACCGCAACGAGGCGGCGGGGCCGGTGTTCAAGATCGCCAAAGATCCGCGGATTACCCCGATCGGCCACCTGCTCCGCCGGACCTCGATCGATGAACTGCCCCAGCTGATCAACGTGCTGATCGGCAATATGTCGCTGGTCGGCCCCCGGCCGCTGCCCACCCGTGACGTCCAGAAATTCTCCGAACCCTGGCTGATGCGGCGGTTCAGCGTCCGGCCCGGTTGCACCGGCCTCTGGCAGGTCAGCGGACGCAGCAGGCTTGGATTTGATCAGTGGGTGGCAATGGACCTGCAGTACATCGACGACTGGTCCCTGGCCCTCGATGTCCAGATTCTCTGCCGCACCCCGTTCGTCGTGCTGAAGCAGGATGGCGCGCTCTGAGACTCCGCTCCTGAAGCGCACGCTCGCCCGCGA
>JBDTTF010000176.1:0-3743 GCA_039930765.1 Gemmatimonadota bacterium
ACCTGCAACCCCCGGTTTTGGAGACCGGTGCTCTACCAATTGAGCTACGGACCTACAAATCAGGGGTGGCTGACGGGGATTGAACCCGCAACCTCCGGTGCCACAGACCGGCGCTCTAACCAATTGAGCTACAACCACCATGGACCTACCGGCCGACCCCAACCGGAGGGCCGAAACTAGGGGTTACCCCCCCCCGGGTCAAGGCCAAAAGCCCCCTGCCACTTCGGCGGTTAACTGGCTTTCAGGCACCCGTTTCCCGTCCAAACGAGCCACCGGAACCACCCCGCGGACCGCATTGGCAACAAACAGGCTCCGGCCCGCCAGGTCGGCCGGAACCACCCTCCGCTGCTCGAATCCGGCCCCGATTTCCATGATCCGCCCACGCCCCACACCCGGCAATATCCCCAATCCGAGCGGCGGTGTCACTAGCCGCTCCCCTTCCCACCAGAACAGGGTCCAGATGCAGGCCTCGGCCACCCACCCCTCGCCGGTCAGCAGCAGCGCGTCATCGGCCCCCTGCCCCCGGGCTTCGGCCAGCGCCAGCTCGAACGGCTCCCGATCGGTGGTCTTGTGGACGTAGAACGGGTGGGGCTCACCCCCGATGATCAGCTTGACGGCGTGGGTGTCCCCCACTGGCCGTTCACTGATCCTGGGGGCGTGGCTGCCTTCGCCGACCTCGAACCGGACCACCCGGTCCTCGCCACCGATCGGCTCCGGAATCGCCGGAATGGCCATGCCGAGTTCTCGGCAGCTCTGCTCCAGCCGGGCCAGGTGACGGGTCCAGAGCGGCGCCCGTCCTTCCCGGATCCGGACGGTTTCGATGAGTGTCGTCATCCCGGCACCGCCACGGCCAGTGGTCGCCGCTGGTCGAACCAGCCCTTGGCCACCATGGCCACCATGATGGCGACAGCACCGGCCAGCGCCCAGGCGCCGGGGCGTTCTCCCTGGACTAGCCAGGCCCAGACCGGATTGAGCACTGGCTCGAGCATCAAGAGCAGCGAGGCCTCAAAAGCGGGGATCACGGTGATCGCGGTCGACAGCAGTGCGTAGGCCAGTCCGATCTGGAAGACACCGAGGTAGACCACCACCAGCCAGTCGGTGGCGGCGTGGCTACCGTAGGGTAGCGCCATCGGGAGTGAAACGGCCCAGGCCATGACATTGCCGAGGGCGACGGGTGCCGCCGCCGATCCGCCGCGCCGCGCCACCCAGCGCATCCCGATCACCAGGAAGGCGTAGCTGAATCCTGAAATCGTGGCCAGCAGGTTGCCGGCCGCCGGATCCGGTGCCGAGGCGGAGATGGCGGGCCGCTCCAGGAGAAAACAGGCCATCCCCACGGCCATGACCGCGGCCACCACCCAGTCCTTGCCGGTGATCCGTTCCTTGAGCAGCCACGGGCCGAGCAGCAGGATGTAGAGCGGAGCCACCGCCTGAAGGAAGATCGTGTTGGCCGCGGTGGTGAGCCGGTTGGCCAGGACGAACAGCACCAGCGTGGCGGCATACGCCACCCCGACCAGCATCGCTCGGCCGAATTCAGCCCGGTCCTTGAATTTCCGCGAGGCCGGCACGCAAAGCAGCACCGCGATCGCCGCGATGCCGGACCGGAGCCCCGCCGTCTGCCAGCTGGTGAAATGGGCCGCCTTGATCGCCGCGCCACCGGTGGAAAAGAGCAGCGCGGTGAACAGGATTCTGAGGCGGGCAGCGGCGGGAGTCATGCGGGAATTATCACCGGGGAATGAGAGGAAATGAACCGATGGGAGGGCGGGAAGTAAGAAGGGGGGAATGCTCCGCTCTCCACTCGAGCACGCGTCGCCCGAAGAATCTCGACACACCTTCAGGACGCCTGGGCAGCATTCCCGAACGGGTCCCCAATGCGCCGCATTGCCGCTCGCGATTGTGTTGCTGTCACTGCCCCCCGGCCCCCCGGCCCCCCGGCCCCCCTGCCCCATTTCCCCCGAATCCCCGGTTCCCATCCGCTCGTATACCCTGCAACTTGGTGCCACTCCAAACCCCAAACGAGTCACCCCATGCGCCGCCTGCTGCTCGCGATTGCTGTTGCTGTCACTGCCTCCCTGCCCCCCTGCCCCGCCTCGGCTCAGTCCACGCCTGGGTATTACAGGATGCCTACCGTCCGCGGCCAGACGATCGTGTTCGTGGCCGAGGGAGATCTCTGGAGTGTGGGGCTCAACGGCGGTGCGGCGGTGCGGCTGACCAGTCACCCCAGCCGGGAGACCAATCCGTCGCTCTCACCGGACGGCAAGACCCTGGCTTTTACCGCCCGCTACGAGGGGCCGGCCGAGGTCTATACCATGCCGATGAGTGGCGGCACGCCGGTGCGGCGGACCTGGAATGGGGAGACGGCCACCGTGGTCGGCTGGACCGGCGATGGCCGGATCATCTACTCCACCAATCATCACTCGACCATGCCTGCCGTGCGGCTGTTCGTCATCGACCTCAAGAACGGATCGGAGACCGCCGTTCCGCTGGCCCAGGCGGCCGATGGCAGCTATGACGCCAGCGGCAAGACAATTTTCTTCACCCGGCAGGCCTTCCAGGGCAGCCACACCAGGCGTTACCAGGGTGGCACCGCCGAGCAGCTCTGGAAATACACCGATGGCTCGGCCGAGGCCACGCCGCTCACCGCCACCTGGGCCGGCACCAGCAAGGCGCCGATGTGGTGGCAGGGGAGGGTGTACTTCGCGTCGGACCGCGATGGCACCATGAATCTCTGGTCGATGGATGACAAGGGGGCCGATCTCAAGCAGCTGACCCGCAACAAGGACTGGGACCTGCAGAGTCCACAGCTCGGCGACGGTCAGATCGTCTACCAGCTCGGCGCCGACATTCACCGCTATGACATCACGGCCGGCAAGGATGTGCAACTCCAGATTTCGCTGCCCTCCGATTTCGATCAGCTGCGCGAGCACTGGATCCAGAATCCGTTCGATTACCTGACGACCGCCCACGTCTCACCGGATGGCAACCGGGTGGCGCTGACTGCGCGGGGGCAGGTGTTCGTGGCGCCAGCCGGCCAGGGCCGTCTGGTCGAGGCCACCCGAAAGCAGGGTGTGCGCTACCGCGATGCCCGGTTCATGCCCGACGGCAAGTCGCTGATCGCGCTGAGCACCGAAACCGGGGAAGTCGAGCTGACCAGGTTGTCGGCCAACGGCGTCGGCAGCCCGGAAACGCTGACTCACGACGGCAAGGTGCTGCGCTGGCAGGCCATCCCCTCCCCCGACGGCAAGTGGATCGGCCACTACAACAAGAGCCAGGAGCTCTGGCTGTACGAGGTGGCCACCAGGAAGAACTCCCGCATCGCGGTCAGCACCAACGGCGGCATCGGCGACCTGCACTGGTCACCCGACAGCCGCTGGCTGGCGTTCAACGACACCCAGAACAACAATTTCGGCCGGCTGATGCTGTACGACACCAGGAGCGGCAAGTCGGTGCCGCTCACCAGCGACCGCTATGACAGCTATTCGCCGGCCTGGAGCGCCGACGGCAAGTGGATCTACTTCCTCTCCGACCGCCACTTCGATACCTCGATCAGCGGCCCCTGGGGCCCTCGGCAGCCCGAACCGTTCTTCGACCGCCAGACCCAGATCTTTGCGGTGGCCTTGAAGAGCGGACTGCGGTTCCCGTTTCAGGCGGCGGATGAGTTGCAGGGGGCGGACACCGGCAAAACGGATGGGGCGGGCAAAGCCAAGGCGGGCGAGGCGGGCAAAGCAAAGGCGGGCGAGGCGGGC
>JBDTTF010000177.1:0-1744 GCA_039930765.1 Gemmatimonadota bacterium
CCCCGCAAGGGGACCTACGACGCCGAGCACCTGACCGACCATCTCGATGAGCTGGCCCGACTGACCGACACCGCCGGTGCCGAGGTCGTGGCACGGGCGTCACAACAGCTGGCGGCTCGTAATTCTGCCACCCTGATCGGCGAGGGCAAGGTGGCGGAGATCGCAGCGGTGGTGGCCGAACAGAAGGTGACCCTGGTCATTTTCGACGAGGAGCTGTCCCCGGTCCAGGGTGCCAATCTCGAAAAAGAGCTCAAGGTCCGGGTCATGGACCGGGCCGAGCTGATCCTCGACATCTTTTCGACCCGGGCCCGCAGTCATGAGGCCAGGCTCCAGGTGGAACTGGCGCAGCTGCAGTACATGCTGCCTCGGCTCACCCGGATGTGGACCCACCTGTCGCGAATTCGCGGCGGCATCGGTCTGCGCGGCCCCGGAGAAACCCAGCTCGAAACCGATCGCCGGATGATCCGGCAGAAGATCCAGCTGCTGCGCCGCAAGCTCGGTGAGGTCGAACGCCACCGCGCCCTGCTCCGGAGCGGGCGGAGTCCGATGCTGACGGCGGCGCTGGTGGGTTATACCAACGCCGGCAAGTCGAGCGTGCTGCGCGGGCTGTCGGGTGAACATGACATCGTGGTCGAAGACCGGCTGTTCGCCACGCTCGATACCCTGACCCGGGCGGTGGACCTCGGCGAGGGCTACAAGGCGCGGCTGTCGGATACCGTCGGCTTCATCCGCAAGCTGCCTCACAACCTGGTCGCCAGCTTTCGCGCCACGCTCGAAGAGGTCCGCGAGGCTGACGTCCTGCTCCATGTCATCGACGCCAGCGACCCGTTTGCCGAGGAGCAGATGGAAGTGGTGGACGGCGTGCTGGCCGAGCTCGAGGTGGTGGACCGTCCGATCATTCCGGTGTTCAACAAGATGGACGCGGTGCCGGAACCGGCGGCCTTCATTGCCAGGGCCAAGGAGCTGCATCCCGAGGCGCTGTTCGTCAGCACCATGCGGATGGGTGGCCTCGATCCGCTCAAGCTGGAGCTGCGCCGCCGGGAGCGGATGCTCCGCCCCTCGGTGACGGTGCGGATCCCGTACCACGATGGTGCCCGGCTCGCGGCGCTGTACCGGGCCGGCGAGGTAGTGTCCGTGCGGGAGCTGGCGGATTGCCACGAAGTGGTGGCCCGGCTTCCCGACTGGCAGGTCGAACGTTTCCGGCAGGAGGGCCTCGACGTGGTCGCTCCGCCGGCCCGGAGGGAGAGCGCGTGACGGAATTGCCGCCGATCACCGGACGCCGGATCCGCTTTGCCCTGGTCGGGTGCGGCCGGATCTCCGCCAACCACTTTAGTGCGCTCGAGCGGCACGCCGAGCGGGCCGAGCTGGTCGCGGTCTGTGACACCGATCCCGCCGCCCTTGAACGGGCCGTCGCCCAGACCAAGGCCAAGGGGTTCAAATCGCTGGAGGCGCTGCTGGCCGGATCGAACGCCGATGTCGTCATCCTGGCCACGCCGAGCGGATTGCACGCGGCGCAGGCCATCGAGGTGGCGGCCGCAGGGCGACATGTGGTGACCGAAAAGCCGATGGCCACCCGGTGGCAGGACGGTAAGGACATGGTCGAAGCCTGTGACAAGGCGGGGGTGCAGCTGTTCGTGGTCAAGCAGAATCGTCGCAACCCGACGCTGCAGCTGGTCAAGAAGGCGGTCGACAAGAAGCGGTTTGGCCGGATCCACATGGTGTCGCTCAATGTGTTCTGGAACCG
>JBDTTF010000178.1:0-10439 GCA_039930765.1 Gemmatimonadota bacterium
TCGGTTGTCCCTCTCACCGCTCACCTCTCACGCCGTTGCGGTTCCCGCGTTTATAGGGAGGGTGGCAGCCAAATCGGCATCGGAATCATTGGGGATCAATCGGGCCGCCCCGCGATCGACCTCTACAACGGTTCCGTGGGGTGGGACATTCCGGCCGGGCGGGGATCCGAGCTTGGGGCTCGGGGTTCGTCCTATCGTCTATCGTCCATCGGCCATCGTCTACCTCCCGCGGTACCGTCTCCTGCTACTGAACGAAATACACCTCCCCATACGCCGACACCACCACCGCCGTCGTTCCGGCGGCATCGAGCGAGACATGATAAGAGTAGCCGGTGGCCATTGAGGAGATCGGGACGCCGGACAGCCGATCCACGATCACCAGCCCACGGCCATTGCCGGTCGCGACGTAGAGCAAATCCTGACTGGCCGAGAGCGCCACTCCGAACGCACCCTCCTCAATCCGGCGGGCGAACCTGACGTGACCCGACGCCAGGTCGAATGCCCTCAAGTACCCGTCGTCCTCGGCGACATACAATTCGCTGCCATCAGCCGAAATGGCCGACCCGACCGCTCTGGCTCCCGCCGGGTCCGCCGTCAACGAGCGGGTGATCGTGCGGGTCACGAGGTCGATCTCAATGATCGACGTACTTGAGGAGGCGTACAGGAGCGGCTGATTCGGATGAAAGGTCAGCTGCGGGACCAGGTCCGGTACCGCGATGTCGCCGAGGGGGGACAGGGTCGTGGCGTTGAACAGGCGAACCGTCGGTCCCTGGCCTATTGCCAGCGTCTGACCGTCGGGACTCACCGCAACGGCGGTAACCCGATCTCCGCCCGGCAGTTCCGGTATCGAGTCGATCACCTGATTGGTCGTCGTGTTGATCACCAGGACCTGATCCGCGGAATCGGCTCCGACATACCCCCGGCTGCCATCGGGACTGAGTGCCACGCCATAGACAGCGCCACCTGTCGAGATCCGGGTGGGGAATTGATGGCTTGGCAGACGCCCAAGGAAGAGGCCGTTTCCGCCGATGTCACCGATGAGCATTACCCCGTTTGGCGCAATCGCCACACTGGCGGGGTTACTGCCCAGCGGCAGGGCGGTGGAGTCGGTGACCACCGGGGCCGGGGCGGCGCGCACCAGGATCCGTAGCGTATCAGCCGCCGGGCCCGCTGTGGCAATGAGGTCGGCGAATCCCAGCGGGCCGATCGCCGTCACGGTGCCCACGGGTGAAATGCTGGCGATCCCTGGATTGGTCGATCGGAGGTGAATCAGCGAGTCCGGCACCGGCAGAAATGCAGAATCCCGTGCCTGCAGGAGGAGCTGCAGTGTGTCTCCCGGCTGGAGCAGCGCAGCCTTGTCGGCATCGGCGAAGCTGAAGGTGACGGGAAGAATCACAACCGAAACGGGCACCGAGTCGACGAGGGCTCCTGAACTGACCCTGATCCAGCAGCTACCTGCGTTGCTGCCGGATGCCGCGACCCGCCCCGAGTCGGAAACCGTGGCAATGGCAGGATTGGTGGAAACGAAGCTGAGCGGTGCGCCATACACCGTGTTGCCCACGGCATCGAGCACCGTCGCTCCCACCACCGCTACCGACCCCCGGTTCAACCCCAGTGCCGCTGGCGAGAGTGACAGCCGTACCGCAGCCTGGGTCACGTCACCCACCGCGTCGGCGTGCGCGTCGCCAGACTTGGCGGTGATCGTGAATGCGCCGAGGTGCCCGCCGGCGTGCAGCCAGTGAGACGGGCCGATCGTGGCCAGGCTGGTATCCGAGACGGAGACAGTCACCAGTGGCTGGGGCGCGAGCGGCTGATGATCACTTCCCAGTACCGTGATCGTGACCTGCTGGCTGTCGGTGAGCGGAGTCGAAATCGGGTCCGGCTCAATCCGGATGAATTCCGCCGTGCCGGCGGGAACCGTGGTCGGGTGCGGAGTGGCGTACCATTGGCCGGTGACGACCAGTGGAACCGGGCCACCGGTGGCCACCAGCCGCCGGACGTTGCCGACCAAGCCCTCCGGCCAGGGCTGCCCGTCCAGCTGGAACCCGGCACCGCCCAGGAAAAGACTCGCCAGGCTGTCGCCCGAAGAGCCGAGGATGGACCCGGCTCCCATCGAGACCGTCACGTCGTGGCCGAGAGTGTGGCAGAGGCCGGTGCCGTAGCCCTCGTAGTGGCCCGACACCTCGCTGCCCGATTGTTCGACCGTGATCACCGTGCTCGGCAGGCGGCAGGTAATGTCGTCGGCACTCAGCACCCCGAAGCTGATGTCCCACTTGCCCGGGATGAACTGGGTAACCGGATCAGGAACCGCTTCGGAATCGGTGTGGCAGGCCAGGAGCAGCGCCACGGCCAGCACGGCGAGTCCCACGCCAACTGGCCGCTTCACCGGTTCTGGACTGGCAGGAGGTTGATGATCTGAATCGGGTGCGGTTCGTTGCTGGGGTCGAAGTAGACGATTCCGCTGCCGAACGCCACCGGGTGCTGGGCGTCCGGTGCCGACAAGTTGCAGTTTATCGAGGCGTAGTTTGAATGGGCAAAGAGGGATACGGTGAAATGCCCCTGTCCATCGGTATTGGTCGTGTCGTAGACCAGGTCGTCAATACAGGCGACAATCACCGGCCGATTGGCCATGGGAACCGTATCGGATTGGTACACCACGCCCACCACGCTCGCGATCCCACCCACATCGGGTGCCTGTCCGCAGGCGACGAGGAAGAGCAGGCTGGTCCAGGCTAGATGACGGCGAATGGGAGGTTCTCCGAAAGCGAGCGGAATCGATTGGAGGTCGGGAGTGATGGCCTGACAGATTCTATCACCCGGAACGGGAGTCCGCACCTACCATTGCTGGTAGGGGTAGGGGCGGGCCGGCAGGGCGGCAGGCGGACAGGCGGACGGGCGGGCAGGCGGACGGGCGGGCAGGCGGGCAGGCGGACAGAAACTACACGAGCGAAGCGATGGATCGCGCCGAATGAGCGGAGAATTCGCCTGGCCCGGGCCTCACCCCCGGCCCCCTTCCTCGCGGCCGAGGCGCCAATCGCAGCAGGGTGGGGCCTTCATAAATGAAGGCCCCACCCTGCTGCTTGAGGCATCAGTCCTGGTTCGCTGAGGCCCCGATGCCTCGAGATCTCGCGAGCCCACCAGGCTGACGCCTGGGCTCGGCGCTGGCCGGTAAACCGGCTTGGTGCGGTTCACTGATCAGAAATTCCTGGCCGATCTCGGCGCCCCCCGCTTACCGCTCACCTCTCACGCATTCGCAGTTCCCGCAGTCAAAGACCCGCCCCTACGGCGCCCCACAAGACGACTTGGCCGCGGGTGACCCCGCAGCCAAGCGGGGGTGGAAACGGAAGGAGGGCGAATACGGGATTCGCCCGGCCTTGCCCATCGGTTTTCCCTCTCACCGCTTACCTCTCACGGTGTTGCGGTTCCCGTGTTTACGGGGCTGGTGACTTCCAAATCGGCATCGGGATCCGGTGGGGCGGCCGGCCCGGGCGGCCCTCGGTGATTGATTGGGGATCGATCGGGCCGACCACCGGTCGGCCCCTACACCAACCGCGCGCGGCGGGTACGGTGCCCCGATCTCTCACCGTGGGGCTTGTCCTCTCGTCTATCGCCTATCGCCTTTCACCTGGAGCCTATCGCCTGCCGTCCTGTCTCCTATCTGCTGTCTCCTGTCCCCAGTAGGTTAAGGCGTGATCCACCTCCGGACCCTCGGCCTGGTGCAGTTCGAGGGCGCCTCCGCCTCCTTGGCGGGCCGCCGCCGAGAACTCGCGCTCGCCGCCTTTCTGGCCTTTCGCGCTCCCCGCCCCTGTCAACGCGCCGAGCTGGCCTCATTGCTCTGGGAATCCAGCGACGATGCCCGAGCCCGCCAATCGCTCCGCCAGGCTTTGCTCGAACTCAAGCGGATTCTGGGCGACGCAATCCGGGTCGACTCCGAGCAGATCTCGATCGACCCAGACCTGCTCACCCTCGACGTGCAGCAACTCAGTAGAGCCACCGACGAGGGTCGACTGGCCGACGCAGTCGATCTCTGGCAGGGTGATTTTCTGCCCGGGATGGACGATGTCGGGGGCGAGGCGTTCCGCGCCTGGCTGGAGGCGGAACGGCAGAGCGCACGCCAGGTGATAGTTGGTGCGCTGACGCAGCTGGTTGAGCGGTCCTCTACCTCCGGCGATTGGCCGCTCGCCATCCAATGGTCGGAGCGGTGGGTCACGCTCTTCCCGCTCGATGAGCGGGCCAATCGCTGGCTGAGCGAGGCGCTCCACCACGGCGGCCGATCGGCGGAGGCGTTGCGCTGCAGCGAGCGGTTCGCGAGCCGGTTGAGCGCCGAACTTGATCAGGTCCCGTCGCCCGAATTTGTCGAACTGCAGCAGCGACTCAGCCGTGAAACCCCATCGCAACGGGCGCCCGGATCCGCCGCTCTCTTCTCACCCGACTTCACCGGTCGTACTGCCGAGCTTGCCGAATTGCTCAAGGCCTGGGACAGCGCCCGAGCCGGCCAGCCGGTCGTGGTGGTGCTCGAAGGGGAGCCGGGCTCAGGCAAGACTCGACTGGCTGAGGAATTTCGTCGCCGGCTGATCGAGCGGGGCCAACCCGCCATCGTGCTGCGGATGCCATCTCCCGAAGCGGGCGCCGCGCCGGTTCTGACTCCGATCGGGGTGATGCTTGAAGGGATCTCCGAAGCGCCGGGACTCGCGGCCGCCTCCCGTCCATCACTGACCGCACTCGGCAATCATGTGCCGGGCATCCTGCGACGGTTTCCACCCAGCGGCGTTCCGGCGCCGCTCGATGAAGCCATCGTCGATGTCCTGGCCGCGGTCTCGGAGGAGCAGCCGGTCCTGCTCTGGCTCGACGACGTCGGGCAGCTGGATGCGGCAAGCCGCAATCTGCTGGCGAGCGTGGTCCGCCGGCTTCGCGGCGCCATACTCGTCATCGCCACCGGCCAGTCGGCCGCGAGCTGGACCACAACGACCGGCGACAGCCGTCACCAGGCCAGCCTGATCCGGCTCCAGCTCCAGCCACTCTCGATCCCCGAGATCGAACGCCTGCTTGCCTCGATGATGGCGCTGGATCCGGCCGATCGACATCGCCTCGCCAGCCGCCTTCACTCCGAGGGTGCCGGCAACCCCTTCTACATCATCGAAATGACCTCGGCGCTGGTCGATGAGGGACGGCTGGCGCCGACTCCCGCAGGCGGCTGGCGGCTCTCGGCTCAGGAAGGGTGGTCGCTGCCACTTCCTTCATCGCTGCGTGCGGCGATCACCCGGCGGCTCGATCAACTGGGCAGCGGACCAATCCGGGTGGCTCAAGCGGCCGCGGTGCTCGGCCCCCGCGCCGACCGTGCGGTGCTCGCCGCTGTTGCCAACGTGGGGACCGCCGACCTGGCCGACGCGCTCGATGTGCTCCTCGCCGCCCGACTGCTGCGCGACGCGCCGAGGGGCAATGGGGAGCTGGAGTTCCGCCACGACCTCACCGCCCGCACCATCTACGACCGGATCCCGCTGGCCCAGCGCTCGGCGCTCCATGCCGCCGCCGCCAACGCATTGGCCCAGTTCACGCCCGAATCAGCGGCGGCGCGCGCCTCGATCGCGTACCACCGCAGCCGGAGCCATCGACCTCGGCGCTACTGGCTTTGGGCTGCGGCCGTCGCCGTCGTGGCAGCGGGTGGATTCGTGCTGTCCCGAAATTCGCGGGCTGCGCCGGTGCAGCTCAACCGTGTGGTGGTCGCCAGTTTCGAAAACCAGACCGGCGACTCGACCCTGAATGCGGCCGGCCAGTTCATGGCCGACTGGATTACCCAGGGGATTGCCCAGAGCGACATCGTGCCGGTGGTCGACGTGCGGACCGCGCTGACCTCCGAGCGGATCGTCGGTGCCGATACCGCCAAGCGCGGCGTCACGCGGTTGCGAGCGCTGGCCGCGGAGGCAGGAGCTGCTCGCATCATTTGGGGGACGTACACCCTTCGCGGCGACAGCCTTGTGGTCCAGGCCAGCATCAGTGACGCCTCGAGCGGTCAGATCGTTCGAGTCCTCACGCCGGTTCGGGTGCCGAGTCGTGACCCCTCGGTGGCGGTCGCCCAGGTCAGCCAGGGGGTGCTCGGCGCGCTGGCGCTGCTCTACGATGCCCGCGACATGAACCTGCTGAAGGAAGTGAAGCATCCACCCGTCTACGCCGCTTACCGGGCCTTCATGACGGGGATGGACCTCCTCGTCCTGTATCAGTCGGAGCAATCGGCGACCCAGTTTGCCCTCGCGTACCACCTCGATACCACCTTCACGCAGGCCCTGGCGTGGGAGGCGGACGCCTACGAGCAGATCGGGGCCTGGGCCAGCGCGGACTCGGTGCTGCAGCTGGCCGAACGCTCACGCGAGCGACTGGGGAGCTACGAACAGCTGTTTCTGGATTACCGACGGGCGGAACTGGCCAGTGATTTTGGCCGGGCCCTCGACAAGGCGCGGGAAATGGCCAAGCTGGCGCCGGGATCGGAAGCGACCTTCCTGCAGGGCGCCATGGCCATCCTGCTCGAACGGCCGAACGAGGCGCTACGCGCCCTGGCGCAGGTCGATCCCGACAAGGGATTCCTCAAGGGATGGGATGGGTACTGGGGCTATCCGATGAAGGCCCACATGATGCTTGGCCAGTTGGACCTGGCCCTGGCCGACGCCCGCGAGGGGCGGCGCCGCTATCCCGACTCGCGCCAGGCAGTGCACCAGGAAGTCACGGTGCTGAGTGCGATGGGCAACGAAGTCGAGGTCAATCACCTGCTCGACATCGAGGATGGCCTCCCCGACTCACCCGGGTTGCCATTGGCGCGCACCATGCGCGGGGCGGCCACGATTTTTCGGGCGTACGGCTTTGACAGCGCCGCGCACCGGATGGCCGAACGTGCGGTGGCCCTGCTGCCCAATCGTGATCCCACCGCGGCGGGAGACGAGAACCGCCTGATCCTGGTGGAGGCGCTGTACCTGCTCGCTCGCTACACCGAGGCCAGTCCCATCGTGGCGCTGATGGGCCGGCGTTTTCCCGATGACATGACCTGGCAGGGATATACCGGTCTTATTGCCGCGCGGCTCGGCCGCCGGACCGAGGCCGACAGCATCATGCGGCGGCTGGCCGACGACCGGAGGCCGTACGCCTTTGGACGCGGCACCCTCTGGCGAGCCCGGATCGAGGCGGCGCTGGGCAATGACCAGCAGGCTATTACCCTGCTCCGCACCGGTCTGGCCCAGGGCCTGACCTTTGACCAGGCCTTCATCCGCGAGATGCCGGATTTCAAGGAGCTGCGCCGGTACGACGAGTTCCGAGAACTGTTCAAGCCCAGAGGGTGACGCAGCGTCCTACGGCAGTGGGTTGATGTTGAACGCGACGTCGGCGTGACCCATGGCAAGCTCCGAGGGCGGCACCCAGAAGAGCTGGCCGAATGCGCCGTACGAGATGTAGGCGTCCGAATCGGCCGGCACGAACGCCACCGAATGGGCCGGATACTCGTCCACGTTGTTCTTGAGCCCACCGACCTGCCAGTTCCCCACCGCTTTTGAGCCCTTGAGCAGCACCGCAATCGGCAGGTCTGCCTCGTCGACGGAGGTGGGGGTCGTGAGGGTGACGTGGGTATACGGGTTCAGGCTGAAGCTGTAGGTGCAGGCTACCGGATCGAGTTGCAGGATGAAGACCGACCTGCCGAGATCGGCCACGATTGGTCCCTGGCCGGTGAGCGTGCTGGTGACCGACGGGTGTTGATTGAGGTCCAGATCCGATTCGTCGACGCTCGCCGTTCCGGTCAGCGAACCACTCCATTGCACCACGCTTCCCAGTGGGCCGTCTGCGGTGAGGGTGGCCTTGAGCGAGTGCAGATAGTGCTCGACCACCACGTTCTGATTGTCCGCCGTCGAGGCGTTGAACTTGTAATGGGCGCTGATATCCACACTCCAACGCGGCACCAGTTGAATCCCGTTGCAGCGCGGTGCGCTGTTGGAGACGATGAGGAGGGCCGGTGTGCTGGTGAGGGTGCCCGCCTTGGCGGTGATGATCGTCTGGCCCTCGTGCACTCCCGTTGCCAGCCCACTCGCCGCGATCGTCCCGACGCTCGGCGTGTCGGACAGCCAGGTCACGGCGGGGGTGCTGATGCTGTCCCCGTTGCCGTTCCGGGCTACGACCCGGTAGGCCTGGGTACCGCCGACCGCTACGGTTGCCGCGGCGGGCTCGATGGTCAGGGTGAGCTGATCCACGACGATGATTGCTACCGTATCGGCATGCTCACCCGACGCGGCAATCACGCGGGTGACCCCGACGCTGACTCCGCTGACCGTGCCATCGGATTCTACCGTGGCGATCGCGGCGGTTTGCGACGACCAGATTACCGCGGAATCGGGCAGCGCCACGTTGTTGGCGTCACGGACGTCGGCGGTGAGGTTGCCCGAACCGCCGACCGGCAGGGTCAGCCCCTCCGGCGCGATCCGGACATGAGCGACCGCTCCGCCGCCGGGACCGTTCCCGCCGTCGGTGCCGCCGCCGCAGGAGGGCACTGAGACAACTGCCAGCAGCAGGGCGGCGTGGATTTGTCTGTGCACGCGGATCACGGGACGACCGGCGTGAATGAGTACCAGATGTCGGCCTTGTTGATCCGGGGTGAGGGATTGAGCGGATCGAAGAAGGCGGGTTGAGCCGATACGCCCGACGGGGTGAATCCGGTAATGCTCGGCGCGAGCGTGGTCTCTATGGGGTAGGCATCGAAGTTGAGGACGCTGTCGATCAGCCCCGGTCCGCGCCAGTCCCCCAGCGGCGTCAGGCCGCGCTGAATCAAACCCATCGGGGTGTCCTGGTCAGAGGTGTGGGTGCCTTCAAACGGCCCCGGGAGGGTGGCGACAGCGTGTTCGGTGACGGTGGTCAAGGTGTGGGTCGCTGGTGCCGCCCAGAAACGGAATGTGCAGGCCGTAGTGTCCACCTCGAGCCGGAATCCGTCGACGCCTGCGGTCGGGACCGATTGATAGTTCGTTGACTCGACTGTGATGACTTCGGTCGGATCAGAGACCAAGTCACTGAAGTTCTCGGTCAGCCAGAACGGATGCCGCTCTGGATGAGGGATATGGCCCGGGCCAGGCACCAGTTCGCCGGTCCACTCGAGCAGGTTGGAGCCCGAAACCGCGCTGGTCAGCGTCGCCGAACTGAAGGCGTTGTAGCTGGCGTGCATCGTGGCGCCGAGGGGCGTCGTGATCTCATCGGCATAGAGAAACTCGAAATTGACGTGCCAGATGTGTATCGACGCTATCTGGCCACAGCCCGAGTCGGCCACCACCGCGGTATCGACCACGATGACCGGCACCGTATCGACTCCGTCACCTGAGGATGCCACCACCAGCGTGGCGCCTATGCCGGCACCGCGGACATGGCCGCCGGTATCCACCGGGGCAATCAACGGGTTGGCAGATGACCAGGTGACCAGCACATGCGGCAGCTCGACGCCATTGAGCGAAGCGGTCAGCGTGCCGCTGGTCCCGACCTGGAGGGTGAGCCCGGCGGGTGAAATGGCGAAATGGTCCTGCCCGGGGCCGCTCGGCCCACTGCCGCCGCAGGCCAGGAGGCCCGATGCCAGGAGCAGGATGAGTGGGCGGACAGGCGGACAGGCGGACGGCAACAGCTGCCCCCGCCTGGTGTCAGAATATTGGTGCGACATGGTTGTTCCTCTATGGCTGACGGACGGTCAATCGGAGAGTCGGACGGAGAGCGAAACGCTTCGCCAAGTGTGTCATGGCGGCGGCCGCTGGATCGAGTCGGGTGGGGCAGTGCGGGTCGACCACTCCGCGATCAGGCGGAGTAACTGGTCGCCCGAATCGAAGCTCCGCTTCTCGCCGGTGCGGAGCAGCTCCGCCAGCCCGGCGATCGGCTGGGGCTCATCTGCCGAGCTGGTCAGGCGGAGCATGTAGTAGTCGAAATGTCCGGGCTGAGCGGTCACCGGGTTTTCTCAGGTTGGTTCACGGGGATACGATACCGCCCCGGGCGCAACTGGCCGTCAGGTGGGGTGTCAAATCGAAGTGGGGCTTTGTTTTAGGCGGGCGGGGGGGCAGGGGGGCAGACGGAATGGCGGGCAGAAACTACAGGTCACCTCATCCCGAGGGAAGCGAAGCGACCGAGGGGCCTGCTCGGTTGAAATAGGAGCCCGCCGGGGGGCGCTGTCCCCTCCCCGGCCCTCCCCACTGCGTGGGGAGGGTGACGCCAAGGCCAATCTCCGGCCGGGTGGCCGATGGGCCGCCCTTCTGTCATTGCGAGGAGGCCGCCGAAGGCGGGCTGAGCCTGTCCCGAGAATCGCGAGGGAAAGCAATCCCAAAAGACATGAGCCGTATTTTGTCCAGCCGCGCGTTCGTTTACGAACCACTCGTAGGGGCGGGTCGAAGACCCGCCCCTACGGTGCCCCAAAAGACGACTTGGCCGCGGGTGCCCCCGCGGCC
>JBDTTF010000179.1:0-10072 GCA_039930765.1 Gemmatimonadota bacterium
GCCACCTGACCGGGACTGACGGGATCCTGCTGCTGGTGACCGTGGCGGACTGCATTCCGGTCTACCTGGTCGATCCGGTCAAGCGGGTTGCGGCGCTGCTCCATTCCGGGTGGCGGGGGACAGCCGGCTCGATGCTGAGCGTCGGAGTTGCCGCAATGGTCGAAGGATTTGGCAGCTCAGTTTTAGATATTGTAATGCATTGCGGCATAGGCATTTGCGGTAGCTGCTATGAAGTAGGTTCTGAAGTCATGGATGGGTGCGGAATCGAACGGAATGGTGCGGGGCCGTGGCACGCCGACCTGCGGCAGGTGTTGGTAGACCAGGCGGAGGGTTTGGGGATGATAAACATTTCAACATCACAATTATGTTCCTGCCACGGACGCCCGGAGTTCTACAGCCACCGCGGCTCGGGCGGCCAGGACGGCCGGATGGTGGCCTATCTCGGCTGGCCGCTTGGAGATTGACGCGGTCGGGGTCATGGCGTTAGACTAGTCGCGCTGTTGGGGAACTCCGCAGGACTGTTCATCGTGATGTGGGGGAGTTTCCCCCACATTTTTTTTCAGCCCCGCCCACCTTTGCCGCGTCCGATTCGGGCCGGGCCCACTGGGCTCGACCTTGGGGAGATCTGGGATGAGTTCGACTGAAGTACTGACGGCCATCAAGGAACTGACCACCGCCAAGCAGCTGGACCGGGCTGAATTGCTCGACCTGCTGCGCGACGGCCTGCAGGCTGCCCTGGCCCGGCGCTACGGCCCCAACGTCAAGTTCGAGCTCGACTTCGATCCGCTCAAAGGCAGCATCCGGATCATCCGGCTGCGCCAGGTGGTCGAACTGGTCGAGGATGCCAGCGCCCAGGTCTCCCTGGAAGAAGCCCAGGTCGAGGACACCGACTTTGCCGTCGGGGACATGCTGGAAGAGGATGTCCCGTTTGCCCAGTTCGGGCGGCTGGCGGTCCAGGCCGCCAAGCAGCGGATCATCCAGCGGGTCCGGGAAGGAGAGCGTACTCGTATCCGGGAAGAATTTGCCAGCAAGGTTGGCGAGCTGCTCTCCGGCGAGGTCCAGCAGATCGAGCGTGGCAAGCTGGTCATCATGCTCAACAAATTCCGCGAGGCGGAAGCCATCATTCCGTACCGCGAGCAGAATCACCGCGAGCATTTCCACCAGGGTGACACCATCCGGGCGGTGCTCAAGCGGCTGGAGGAAACACCCAAGGGGCCCCGCCTGATCCTGACCCGCGGCGATCCGCTGTTCGTCAAGGCACTGTTCAAGCTCGAGGTTCCCGAGATGCAGCAGGGGATCATTGATATCCGTGAAATGGCCCGTGAAGTCGGCAGCCGGACCAAGATTGCCGTGAGCTCGCGGGATGATGCAATCGACCCGGTCGGCGCCTGCGTCGGCCTCAAGGGCTCGCGGGTCCAGGCGGTAGTCAATGAGCTGGGTGGCGAGCGGATCGACATCGTGCCGTGGTCGCCCGATCCCGAGCGCTTTGCCCGTCTGGCGCTGGCCCCCGCCCGGGTGGCCAAGGTGTTTGCTGAACCCACCAGCAAGACGATTCAGGCGGTGGTGGATGAGGACCAGCTGTCGCTGGCCATCGGCCGCAACGGCCAGAACGTGCGGCTGGCATCCGAACTGACCGGCTGGAAGATCGATCTCTATTCCAGCCGCGAGTGGCTGGAGCGTGGTGGTGAGGGGCCGCTGTTCGCGCCGCTGCCGCCTGAAGAGGAGATGGTCACCCACGTGCCGCTGGCCGATCTGCAGGGGTTGTCCCCCGAGATCATTGCCTCGCTCAGCAGCGCCGGCTACCAGACTCTGAGTGATATCCTGGATCTCGAGCGGGAAGAGATCAGCAAGATCGAGGGAATGACGGCCGAGCATGTCGATCAGTTGATGGGCTTCCTGGCCGAATTGACGACCGACGAGACTGGAAGCGAAGACGCCCCGGCCGGCGCCTGATCCGCTGCTCGGCTGGCTCGGCTTGAGCCGGCGGGCCGGTCACCTGATCATCGGCGTCGATTCGGTCCGGCAGGCCATGCAGGCGGACCAGGTCCGGGTGGTGGTGCTAGCCAGGGACGCCAGCGCCCGGGCCCGGGAACGAATCGTTCGGCTGGCCCGTGGCAAAGAGGTTCCACTGTTGGCAGGACCCGATGCGCAGATCATGGCGCGGGGATTGGGATTGTCAGAGGTAATGGCCGTAGCGGTGGCCGATCGGTCACTGGCGGACGGTCTGTTGAGTTCCGGTGCGGCGACGCCCTGGACGGAGGATTGAGTGGTCAAGAGCAGAGTGCATGATCTCGCGGCCGAATTCGGCATTCCCTCGGAGCAGCTTCTCGGGCTGCTCAAGGACATGGGAGTTGTCGTGCGCAGCCACATGTCGGCCCTGGAAGGTGACCAGGTCTCGGCGGTGCGGGTGCGCTGGGAGCGCGAGAAGCGGAAGGCATCCGCCGCTGAAGAGGCTGCCCCCAAGAAGGCGCGGCGCAAGTCCAAGGCGGTCGAGGCCGAACCGGTCGTCGAAGAGAACAAGCCCGGCAAGCGCCGGCGGACCGCGGCCGAAGTCGCCGAGTCCGAGGCGATTCTCGAGTCCGAGCGCCAGGCGGCTGAAAAGCTGTCGCTGGAGCTAGAGCCGAAGATCGAAGTCGAGGATCCCCGTTCGGCGGCCTCGCTCGAAGAGCGCGCCAAGGCGCTGTTCAAGGAGTTGCCACCGATGTCGGCCGAACCAGAGCCGGCTCCCGTGGCGGTGGCCCGGCCCACGACTCCGGGCCGGATTCCCGATCCGTTCACCCATTCGACTCCGCCCGCCGCCTCCACTCCACCAGCCAGCAGTGGCTCGCCGGCAGTGCCCCAGCGTGCGGCGTTCATCCCGACCCGGATTGCCCGGCCACCGGCTCGTCCGCCTGAAGCCGGCCGGCCAGCCGGAAACCAGAGCCGCAATCCGCGGCCGGTGTTCAGCAGCAGCGCCCCGCAGGCGCCGCGTCCGCCCCGGTCGGACGGCCAGCCCAATACGCAGGAGCGGACCCGGCAGTTCGGTCCCGATGCCCAGAAGGGGGCCAACAAGCGGGGTGGCAAGAAGGGCAAGCGGACCCAGGTCGATCAGGATGCGGTGCAGGCCAACATCCTGAAGACGCTGCAGGGAATGCGGGGCACGGTCCGGGGCAAGCGCGGCAGCCGCGATGTCACGGCCTACCAGAGCGAGATGGCCCGCCAGGCCGACGAGCGCGAAAAGGAAAAGACCCGGATCCGGGTCAACGAGTTCATCTCGGTCTCCGAGCTGGCCACCATCATGAAGGTGCCGCCGAGCCAGATCGTGCAGCTGGCGTTCAAGGAACTCGGCCTGATGGTCACGGTGAATCAGCGGCTCGACTTCGACCAGATCGAGCTGATCGCGTCCGAGTTCGGGTTCGAGGCGGTGCGGGAAGAGGAATACGCCGCCGAGAAGGAAAAGACCGTCGAAGTCGAAACCGACGTGCACGCGGTGCCTCGTCCGCCGGTGGTCACCATCATGGGCCACGTTGACCACGGCAAGACCTCACTGCTCGATTACATCCGGAAGGCCACCGTGGTGGCCGGCGAGGCTGGCGGCATCACCCAGCACATCGGCGCCTACCACGTCACCCTGCCGGACGGACGCCAGATCACCTTCCTCGATACCCCGGGTCACCAGGCCTTTACGGCCATGCGGGCCCGTGGGGCGCAGGTCACCGACATCGTGGTGCTGGTGGTCGCGGCCGATGACCAGGTCATGCCCCAGACCATCGAGGCCATCAGTCACGCCAAGAACGCCGGCGTGCCGATGATCGTGGCCATCAACAAGATCGACCTGCCAACCGCCAACGTGCAGAAGGTCAAGCAGGACCTGCTGCAGCACCAGGTGGTGCTGGAAGATTTCGGTGGCACCACGCTGTCGACCTCGATCTCGGCCAAGAAGGGCACCGGGATCGACGCGCTGCTCGAGCAGATCCTGCTGCAGGCCGAAATCCTGAACCTGACGGCCAATCCTGATCGCCGGGCGCAGGGCACCGTGCTTGAAGCCACGCTCGATCCGGGCAAGGGTCCGCTGGCCACCGTGCTGGTCCAGAAGGGCACCATGCACGTCGGCGACAACTTCATCTGCGGCAAGTTCAGCGGCCGGATCCGGGCCCTGTTCGATGAACGCGGCAAGGTGGTCAAGGAAGCCGGCCCCTCGATCCCGGTGCAGGTCCTCGGCTTCGAAGGCGTGCCGGCGGCCGGTGACGGCTTCACCGTCATGACCGATGCCGTTGAGGCGCGGGAAATTGCCCAGAAGCGGCAGCGGCTCGAGCGCGAGGCGGTCAACCGCCGGACCGGACGGGGCGGCACCCTGGAGGATATCGGCCGGGCGCTCAAGGAAGGCGCCGTCAGCGCCCTCCGGATCATCATCAAGGCCGACCAGGGCGGTCCGGCCGAAGCGCTGGCCGACGCGCTGGCCCAGTTGCGCACCGGCGAAGTGCGGGTCGACGTGATTCATCGCGGCGTCGGCGCCATCACCGAGAGCGACATCCTGCTGGCCAAGGCGTCCGGCGCCATCGTGCTCGGCTTCCACGTCCGTCCCGACGCCAACGCCCGCGCGGCGGCTGAGCGTGAGCAGGTCGATGTCCGGCTGTACCGGATCATCTATGAAGCCGTCGAGGACGTGAAGAACGCCCTCGAAGGACTGCTCAAGCCCGAGGAAAAGGAAACCATCCTCGGAGACGCCGAGGTGCAGCAGCTGTTCAAGGTCAGCAAGGTCGGCACCATCGCCGGCTGTGTGGTCAAGAGCGGCGTGATCAGCCGGACCGCCAAGGTCCGGGTGGTTCGGGATGGCGTGGCCGTCTTCACCGGCGGGCTGTCCAGCCTCAAGCGGTTCAAGGATGACGCCAAGGAAGTCCGTGAAGGTCTCGAGTGCGGCATCGGGGTCGAGAACTACAACGACCTCAAGGTCGGCGACATGATCGAGTCCTACCGGATGGAAGAGATCAAGCGGACCCTGGCCGAGTCGGCGGAGGCGGGGAAGGCCTGAAGATTGTCGAATTGCAGGATTGAATGATTGGGGGGTGCGCGAGGACTCCCGGATGTACCCACCAATCCGACAATCCGAAAATGGGTTCACCCAATGCTCGTCGCTCTGCAAACCTGGCAACTCCACCTTGAGGGCGCCCAATCCCTCAAGGACCGCCGCTCGGTGTTGCAGCGGTTGAAGGCGGCGCTCCGGCGGGAATGCAACGCCTCGGTGGCCGAGACTGGTGAGACGGAGCAGTGGCAGCGGGCCGAGATCAGCTGTGCGGTGGTGGGCAGTGATCGAACGGTGGTGGCAGGCATTCTTCGCGCGGCCGATCGGCTGGTGGCATCGGCGGATGGGGCCCGCGTCATCGATACGGAAGTGACGTGGCTATGAAGGCCAATTCGCGGCGCCCCGAGCAGGTCGGGGAAACGGTGCGCCAGGTCGTGGCCGAGGCGCTGGTCAGCGAGGTGCGGGATCCCAGGGTCGGGTTCGTGACCGTCACCGGTGTCCGGGTGACCAACGAGCTCTCGCACGCCACCATCGCGGTAAGCGTGATGGGCGATGAGGATGAAAAGACCCGCGCCATCGAAGGACTCAAGAGTGCCGCCGGCTTTCTCCGCAGCAAGCTGACCAGGGCGTTGAGCACCCGGACTGTACCTGAGCTCCATTTCGAACTGGACCGGGGCCTCGAGAAAGCGGCCCGGATCAACCAGCTGCTGGGAGAAATCCGGCAGGAGCAGCCCGGTCCGGCCGCTGTCGAACCGGAAGCTGACGCCGAGAGCGAGCCCTGATCGGCGCACTTCTGATCGACAAGCCGGCGGGGCCGACCTCGTTTGATGTGGTGGCCCGGGTCCGCCGGATCTGCCGGCTCAAGGCGGTAGGCCACACCGGTACGCTCGACCCATTCGCAACCGGTCTGCTGGTGGTGCTGCTCGGCGGCGCGACCCGGCTGGCGCGGTTCCTCGAATCGGAATCGAAGCGGTACCTGGCCACGATCCGGCTGGGCAGCGCCACCGATACCGACGATCTGACCGGAACCACAGTACGTGAGGCGGAACCAGGCTGGGCGCCCAGCGGTGCTGAGATCCAGACCGCGCTGGCCGGGTTTCGCGGAACCGGGATGCAGCGGCCGCCACCGTACAGCGCCAAGAAGGTCGATGGCCAGCGGAGTTATGTCCTGGCCCGCCAGGGAGTGGCGCCCGAATTGGCACCGGTCGAGATCACGGTCCATTCGATTGACCTGGTGTCCCGGAGTGGCCACGATCTGGTGGTGAGAGTCGACGTCAGCGCCGGGACCTATATCCGCGCCCTGGCCCGCGACCTCGGCGAACGACTGGGCGGCGCGGCCCACCTGATTGCATTGCGGCGCGAGGCGGTCGGGAGCTTCGAGGTGACCGGTGCGGTCCCGCTCGAGGCACTCACCCCGGACAGTCCGCTGCTGTCGCCGGTCGAACTGCTGGCCGGAATGGCGCAGCGGGAATTGACCGACGGGGAACGGATCGACATCGGGCACGGGCGGGCCATCCGGGGGTCAGAGGGGCAGGCGGGACGAGTCGCACTGGTCCGGGAGGGACGGCTGATTGCCGTGGCGGAAATGGCTGTCGACCGGCTGCGTCCGGTAGTGGTGCTGGAGACCGCGACATGAGGCTGCTGCCCGACTGGTCCGCTGGCACCACCGTTACCGTTGGCACCTTTGATGGGGTGCACCTCGGTCATCACGCGGTGCTGGTCGAGATCGTGGCGCGGGCCCGGCAGGCGGGGCGGCGGAGTGTGCTGGTCACCTTCGAACCGCATCCGCTCGAGATCGTCAATCCGCAGGCGGCGCCGCCGATGCTGACCAGTCCGGAAGAACGGCGCGAAGTGCTGGCGGAGACCGGGCTCGACTACGTGGTCTTCCTGCGCTTCGACCGGGAACTGGCCGGCTACAGCCCCGAGCGATTCGTTCGCGACGTGCTGGTGGGTCGCTGCGGGATGAAGGAGCTGGTCATCGGCCACGATCACGGCTTTGGCCGGGCTCGCAGTGGCGATGTCGAGACCCTCCGCCAGCTGGGCCAGACCGACGGCTTCCTGGTGGATGTGGTGCCGCCGGTCGAAACTGGTGGTCATCCCATTTCCAGTACCCAGATCCGGCGGGCAATTGCCGGCGGCGATCTGGCGGGGGCCGCCAGACTGCTGGGCCGGCCGTATTCGGTGAGCGGCCGGGTGGTGCCTGGCGCGGGCCGCGGCCGGACCATCGGAATCCCGACCCTGAACCTGGGCCAGGTGCCCGCCCGCAAGCTGATGCCACCGGATGGCGTCTATGCGGCCTGGGTGGAATGGCGCGGCGGGCGAGCCGGCGGCATGCTCAACCAGGGACCGCGGCCGACCTTCGGCGAAGGCAGCCGGACCGTTGAAGTGCATCTGTTCGACTTCGCCGGGGATCTGTACGGCGAATGGGTGAAGGTGGAGTGGGTGACCAGGCTGCGCGATACCCAGCGCTTTGCCTCGGCCGACCTGCTCCAGGCGCAGTTGGCAACTGATCGCGAGCAGGCCCGTCAGGCGCTCTGGCCGGACCGCTCGATCCACTCACGACCCGCGACCCGGACCTGACAGCACTAATGTATTTCGAGACCCTGCGTTCCCGGCTCATCGTCATCGGCCTGCTGGTGGCCGCCTCGATCATCGCGCTGTGGCCCCGTGGCCAGAAGGTTCGGCAGACCGTCAACGGCGTGGTGCGGGATACCGTGGAAACCCGGGTCCCGTTGAAGCTGGGGCTCGACCTGCAGGGCGGCATGCACCTGGCGCTGGAACTCGACCAGTCGCAGACCGTCTCCGCCGATCCCAAGAAGGACATCGACCTGGCGCTGGTCATCCTGCGCAAGCGGATCGATGAGTTCGGCGTGGCCGAACCGCTGATCCAGAAGCAGGGAGACAACCGGATCGTGGTCGAGCTGGCCGGGCTGACCGATCCGGCCGGCGCCAAGGAAATCGTTCAGCGCAGCGCCTTTCTGGAATTCCGGATCACCGACCGGACCGGGGCGCTGGAAAAGGCGCTCCCGTCAATGGACCGGGCCCTCCGCAGCGCCGGCCTGACCATCGACACCTCGGCCAAGGCCGCGGCCCCCTCCGCCGTCACCCAGCTGCTCAAGGGCGATTCGGCCAAGAAGGACTCCACCGAGACCGCTGGTGAGCTGAGCAACCTGATCCTGTCGGCCGGCACCCAGGGTACGCCGGGCGAGTACATGGTCCCGGCCGGCGCCTATCCGCGGGTGGACAGCCTGCTCCACGTTCCCGAGGTGGCCCGGCTGATTCCCCGGGGTGTGGTCCTCCGCTGGTCCGACGCGCCGATCAGTGTCGGGGTCCAGTCGTATCAGATGCTGTACGCGCTGGAGGACCGGCCACTGATCACCGGTTCCAGCCTGGTGGACGCCAAGGCCGAGCTGGATCCGCTGACCAGCGGGCCGATCGTGACCTTCGAACTCGACCGGGCCGGCGCCCGCAAGTTCGGCGAGGGCACCGCCAAGCACGTCAATGATTTCATGGCCATCCTCCTGGACAACAAGGTCCAGGGCCGTCCGCCGGTGATCCAGAGCCGGATCGACCGCCGGGGCCAGATCACGATGGGCAACAAGACCATCACCGAAGCCCAGAACCTGGCGCTGACCCTCAAGGCCGGCGCGCTGCCGGTGCCGCTCAAGATCGTCGACCAGCTCGAGGTCGGCGCCAGCCTGGGCACCGACTCGATCCACAAGGGGATCCTGTCGGGTTTGGTCGGTACTCTGCTCGTGATTGTGATCATGCTGGGCTACTACCACCTGAGTGGCGCACTCGCGGTGGCCGGCCTGGCGTTCTACATCCTGTTTACCCTCGGCGCCCTGGCCATGCTGGAGGCCACGCTCACCCTGCCGGGCATCGCGGGTATCGTGCTGTCGATCGGCATTGCTGTCGATGCCAACGTGCTGATCTTCGAGCGGATCCGGGAAGAGCTGGCCCTTGGCAAAACCGTCCGATTGTCGATCGACGAAGGGTTCCGCCACGCCATGAACGCCATCGTCGACTCCAACGTGACGACGGTGCTGACCGCCCTGTTCCTGTTCCAGTTCGGCACCGGGCCGGTCAAGGGATTTGCGGTGACGCTGACGGTCGGCATCATGGCCTCGATGATCACCGCGGTATTCGTGGTCCGGACCTTCTACATGATCTGGCTGGAGCGGCAGCCGGACGCCATCTCACTGAGCGTGGGCCGGACCAGCATGTTTGCCAAGGCCAACTACGACTTCATCAGCTTCCGGAAGTACGCCTACGGCATCACGGCCGCCATCCTGCTGGTCGGCGCCGTCTGGCTCGGAATCTTCCGGCTTGACTACAGCATCGAGTTCACTGGCGGCACCCTGGTCCAGATCACGACCTCCAAGACGGTCGATGTGGGTGCGCTGCGCAGCGGTCTCGATAGGCAGGGACTCAAGGGCGCCGAGATCCAGTCGCTGGGCGGCGCCAACCGGTTTGCCATCAGGGCCCGGGTCGGCAAGGGCGACCCGCACGCCGACGACACCCAGGCGGCGGCGGCGGCGGTCAGCAAGGCGCTCGACGCGACGCTGGGTGCCGGGACCTACAAGGTTGATGGCGCAGCGGCCGTCGGCCCCAAGGTCGGTGGCGAGCTCCGCCAGCAGGCCTTCCTCGCGATCTTCCTGTCGTTCTTTGCCGTGCTGGCCTACCTGGCCTGGCGGTTCGAGTGGCGGTTTGGCCTGGCGGCGGTGGCGGCCACGGCCCATGACATCCTGGCGACCATCGCCTTCATCAGCTTCATGCGGCTCGAGGTCAGCCTGGTGGTGGTGGCCGCAGTGCTCTCGATGGTGGGCTATTCGCTCAATGACACGATCATCATCTTTGACCGGGTTCGCGAAAACCTCCACAAGTACAAACGCGACCATTTCGTCGACATCCTGAACCGGTCGATCAATGAGACGCTGCCGCGGAGCATCCTGACCCACGGCACCTCGCTGTCGACCCTGCTGGCGCTGACCATCTTCGGCGGCGAGGTCATTCGGCCCTTTGCCCTGGTGATGTTCTTCGGTGTCTTCACCGGCACCTTCTCGTCGA
>JBDTTF010000180.1:0-11531 GCA_039930765.1 Gemmatimonadota bacterium
CCTCGCCCGCCTCGCCCGCCTCGCCCGCCTCGCCCGCCTCGCCCGCCTCGCCCGCTACCGATTCCTCGGCCTTCTCGGACTCGGGCTCGACCTCGGCGGTGGCGAGGGTCGCGATTGCGGACGCTCTGCCGGTCTTGCCTGAGGACGATCAGCTGGCCGTGATTGCGGCCGTTCAGCCGGTCTGGCCTGCGGCGGGGGTTGTGGCCTCGACTGTTCCGCGGACCGTTGCCGGGCCTGGTACTCGCGCTCCAATTGATCCTTCCTGGCATCCGCATCGCTTGGGCGAGTCGCCGGCCGGCTGGTGCCGGGGTTGACCTGCGGCTGGGGCCGCGCCGTACCCGGGTTCACTTGCGGCTGGGGCCGAGTGGTGCCGGGATTGACCTGCGGCTGGGGCCGCGCCGTACCCGGGTTCACCTGCGGCCGGGGCCGAGTGGTGCCAGGATTGACCGCCGGCCCAGGCCGGGTGGTCGGCCGGAGATTCGGGTTGCGGGGTTGGATCGCCGGCCGGCTGCTCGGCTTCCACTGGTTGCCCTCGCGGGTCTCCCAGCCGGTGTTGGTCCGCCGGTTCACATTGCCGTCCCGGTCGACGAACACATTGTTCCGCCCCGCCGACACGCCGGGCTGACGATTGCGTGGCGCCGGGCGGGTGTTGACCGCCGGCCGGATCTCGGGCCGATTGTAGATGTTGGCTGGGCGATACACCGCCGGCCTCTGGCGGTAGGGCCGATCCGCCACGTTGACCGGTGGCCGCGGGCGCGGTGGGCGATAGCCACCAGGACCGTACCAGCCTCCGCCGTAGTAGCCGCCGCGGTACCCGGGCGGACGGTAGTAGCCACCCCAGCGGTCGCCCTCGCGCATGAAACCCCGGCTCCAGCGATCACCGTAGCCCCAACCCCAGTAGGGCCAGTAGTGTGCGTGGAATCCCCAGGTGTATGGCCGCGGGTAAAAATAGGCCGGGCCGTAATACGGCGGGTAATCCCAGCCGGTGCCGTAAACCACCGTGCCATAGTACGGATAGATGCCGAGGTATCCGGGTGTGTATCCGACGTAGACCACATCCGGAGTACTCTCATAGACCTGGACATACTTGACGTTGTACATCGGGCTGCTGGGCGGAATGCTCTGGACCTCATCCGGAACCGAATCACTGACGGCCCAGGGACCAGTCGCCGAATTGGCGACGTACCAGACCGCATCGGAACAGGCGTAGTACAGCCCGTTGATCCGGAGGACCGAGGTGGAGGTGTTCACCGCATACGATACCCTGGTGCCGGTCACGTCCTCGAACCGTGGTTCGCCGTCGTACGCCACATCCAGCGTGGCATCTTTGCGGTTGATCGCGGCGGTCTGCGGGACCGAGGCATCGGCTACGGCATCATCTGCCTGGCTGGTGCCGGCGACACTGACCAGCACATTGCCCTTGGGGCTGTCCGGCGGAATGCGGGCAAATCCCCCCGGCAGCGCATCGGGTGCCGTGAACGTCCAGGGGCCAGCCAGTGTCCTGCTGGCATACCAGCGGCCTGACAGCAGCACGAAATAATTCTGTGAGCCGATATCCTTGAACAGGTCGCCCTGGGTATTGGTGACATACAGCAGATCAGTCCCGCTGATCGGACTGAACTGCGGATCGCCGTCGGTGGCCAGCAGCTCGGTTGGCGTGGTCGCGGTCATGATGCTGGGTGCGGCGCCGCTCTCGGTGTCCGCCGCCGCCGTATCGGGAGGCACCAGGTGCGCGATGGCCTCCGGCGGTGCCGGAATGCTGGTATAAGGACCGGTGGCAGCGGAGGCCCGGTACCAGTGCCGCGCGCCGGTCAGGTAGTAGACCCTGGTCCCGGGATCATACACCACGGCGTACGGCGTATTGATCACCCGCTGATAGCTGGTGTTGGCCAGGGGCCGAAGCTGGGGTGTCCCGTCGAAGACCACCAGCACCGTGGGTGACCGGGCCAGCACAATGGCCGGTGGCTCGGTCTTGAGGTCGGCGGCGGTGCCGCGCTCCTCCTGGGCCGCGGCCAGACTGGTCTTGATGGTCTCCAGCGAGGTGGTGAGATCCCAGGTGGCGGCCACCTTCTCGATCAGCTCCGCCAGCTCTTCCTGACGGGCCGAATCGGCGGCCGGGAATCGCACTCGCAGCACGTCAATATCGTGAAGATGGACGGTGTTGGCATCGCGATCGGTAGTCATCCGGGCGCTCGACCAGGTGGCGCCGAATACCGGATCTCCCTTGGGTCGGGCTTCGATCGAGATGGCCGAGCGGGAGAAGACCACGTCGCCCTTGAGGCTGTCAACCTGGGGCTGGTAGATGACAATGCGGGCGGTATCGGTGACGATTTCGCGGGGCCAGCCATCGGTGGAATCCTGGGCGGCGGCGCTGCTGGCCGCAGCCATCCAGCCCAGGGCACCAACCATGGCCGCGGCGCGGCGAATCGTTCGAGCATGAGCGAGCATCATACAACCTCGGAGTAAAATCAGTCGGACAATCAAGACAGCGCGGGGTCCGGGCCGTGAGCCCGGACCCCGTCGCTATGACTGGCAGTCTAGTGGCGGTGTTAAGCCACCGCCACCCTCGGCGCGCGCGCGGTGGAGTAGATTGCTACCCCTGCCGCGCGACCGGCGGCGGCAGCCGATTTCACTGGAGGATCCATGCGGCGACTGGCCAATCATTTTGTCCGCGGTCTTGCGATCATCGCGCCGCTGGGCCTCACGATTTTCATCGTGTACCAGCTGTTTGTCACGGTCGACCGCTGGCTGCAACTCTCGATTCCGGGACTGGGCTTCCTGATCGCGGTGGCCACGATCACGCTGGTGGGGATGCTGGGCTCCGGCCTGGTCAGCCGCGGATTGCTCGCTGCCCTCGACGACCTGGTGTCGAAGGTGCCATTCCTCCGCCTGGTGTATTCCTCGTTTCGCGACTTGATCGATGCTTTCGTCGGTGAGCGCCGCCGCTTCAGGCGCGCGGTGAGTGTGGCGCTGTCGGAAGATGGCGCCATCAAGGCCATCGGGTTCGTGACCCGGGAGTCGGTGGAGAATCTGGGCCTGAGCGATCAGGTGGCTGTGTACCTTCCGCTGTCCTACAGCTTTGCCGGCCACCTCGTGATTGTTCCGACGAGCCGGGTGACGCCGCTGGCCATTGAAGGGGCCGATGCCATGGCCTTCGTGGTGTCCGGTGGCGTGGCAGACAGCGCTCGGCACCCCTCGGGCTGACCCGCGTCGCGTGGCAGCATTTCCGCCGACCCGGTATTCTTCAGTCATGAATCCACCGTCCGCCACCCGCCAGGTCGCGCCCGGATTGACCACCACCCGGGCTGCGTTCATCGAGCAGGCCCAGGCCAGTGGGCAGCTCTACATCCCCCAGCCGTATGAGCTGTACAGCGAGGACAACCACCGGACCTGGGGGCGGTTGCTCGAGCGGATGCGGCCGCGGTGGGCCCGCTACGCCAATCCGCGATTCCTCGAGGGTGTCGATGCGCTGCACCTCGATGCCAGCCGGGTGCCGCGGCTCGATGACATCAACCGATTTCTCGAGCCGCGCACCGGGTTCAAGGCCCGTCCGGTGAGCGGCTATGTGCCGGCCTACCTCTTTTTCGATTGCCTGAAGCGCCGCGAATTTCCCACTACCATCACCGTGCGCGACGGCGCCTCGCTCGATTACCTCCCCGAACCCGACCTGTTCCATGATGTGGCCGGCCACGTCCCGATGCACACCGATCAGGCATTCGCCAGTGCACTGGTACAATTCGGCGGCTGTGCCGAGCGGGCGGCGCTCCGGGCAGGGGGCATCGCGGACGAGGCGGAACGGATCCAGGTCCTGACCAGCATCATCAAGGGGCTGGCCCGGTTCTTCTGGTTTACCATCGAGTTCGGACTGATGCGTGAAAAGCCGGGCGCCCCGATCGAGCCGGGCCGGGTCCGGGCGTACGGCAGCGGTCTGCTGTCGAGCTATGGAGAGCTGGCCCACTCGGTCGATTCACCCAAGGTGCAGCGCTACCCGGCGCAGATCGAATGGATGATCAACCAGTATTTCGAGATCGATCACTACCAGCCGTTGTTCTTCGTCATCGAGGATTTCGAGCACCTGTTCGACCTGGTCCGTGAGCTGGACCGGCGGATGGAGGCGGGACACCTCGACCACCTGGCCGAGGGTGAACCCGCGGTCAATCCGGTTGACCTCAAGAGCTTTCTCGACGCGGCACTGCGCGGTGGGTCCGGCGCTTCGGGCTGATCGCCACGGATTGAGGCAACTGCGCCATCGGCCGCCCCGAGTTTCAGGGCGGCCGTTCCGTTGCTGGCCGCTGCGTCGTTCTGACGAACCGCCGCACTGAAATGGTTACCTCCGCCGGACCTCCGACTGATACCGTAGTCCATGAGCAAAACCCGCCACTTCGTTCCGATCGATGAATGGTCCGACCCTCGGCACCTGCTGGGCGTGGAGGGTGAGCGCCTCGCGATCGAATACCTCACCGCCTGCGGCTGGTCGGTGGAGGCCCACCGATTTCGCTGCGCCGGCAACGATATCGATCTGGTCATTCGCCGGGACCGGATGGTGGCCTTTGTGGAGGTCAAGACCCGGGCGCTCGCGGGTGTAGACGTGCCGCTGGCCTCGATCGGAGATCGCAAGCGGCGATCGATTGCCAGAACGGCCGAGTGCTGGCGTTTGCGGTTCGGTCGTCGGGACGACACCTGTCGCTTCGATGTGGTCGTCGTTGCGGGCAAGGGGGCTGAGCGGCGGATCGAGCATCTGGCCGACGCCTGGCGGCTGACCCGGTGAGTACCGGTGTCGAGCCGAGTGCAGCGGTCCGGCGGGCCGGCCAACCCACCAGTGGCGTGGCCGCGACGGCATGGGAGCTGGCACTCGACCTGTTCTTCGAAAGCTGGCGGATCAGCGACCGCTGGACTCCGGCGGTGGCCATGAACTTTCGGCGGCGGGCACTGGCGTTGTCCCGACTGGTCGGGGTTGCCGCGCTTACCCGGGCGCCGGCGGTGGTGGAGATCCACCTGAGTTCAAGCCGCCAGGCTCTGGCGGACCTGGAAGGGGAGCTGAGCCGGGCGGTGGAGCTGTTCGGACGCCACCAGCCCCAATTTGACCAGTGGATTGGGTGGTCCACCAAGCTGGGGGCTCAGCTCTCCCGCTGGAATATCGAGGCGAAATCCTGCGTGGCTTATCCGGTGGCCGAAAAGAGGTCATAAATTGACTCTTGCTTCGGACGATGTTCGGTGCAATATTGTTCGCCATACAGTATGTGATGCGTAATACTCCACAATGATACTCGAGGTTTCCATGGCCGCCGAAGCCACCAAAGAGGGCAAGGACAGCAAGGACAGGCTTGACCCGGAACGCCGCAAGGCGCTCAACCTGGCTATTACCCAGATCGAAAAGCAGCTGGGTAAGGGCTCCATCATGCGGATGGGGTCAGAAAACCCTAGGGTCAGGATCCAGGCCATCCCGACCGGGGCCATCAATCTCGATGCGGCCATCGGGATCGGTGGCGTACCGCGGGGCCGGATCACCGAGATCTACGGACCGGAATCCTCCGGCAAGACCACCCTCACCCTTCACCTCGCGGCCAATGTCCAGAAGGCCGGTGGCGTGGCGGCCTACGTCGATGCGGAGCATGCCCTCGACATCGAGTATGCCCGCAAGCTTGGGGTGGACGTCGAGAACCTGCTGGTGTCCCAGCCGGACACCGGTGAGCAGGCGCTCGAGATCGTCGAGATCCTGGTCCGGTCCGGCGCGGTGGATCTGGTGGTGATCGACTCGGTGGCCGCCCTGGTGCCCAAGGCGGAAATCGAGGGGGAAATGGGCGACAGCCACATGGGGCTGCAGGCCCGGTTGATGAGCCAGGCGCTGCGCAAGCTGGCTGGCGCCATTGCCCGGTCCAACTGCGCCGTGGTCTTCATCAACCAGCTGCGGGAAAAGATCGGCGTGATGTTCGGTAACCCCGAGACCACCACTGGTGGCAAGGCGCTCAAGTTCTACGCGTCGCTGCGGCTCGACATCCGGCGAGTCGGCCCGGTCAAGGACCGTGAGGCCATCATCGGCAATCACGTGCGGGTCAAGGTGGTCAAGAACAAGGTGGCGCCGCCGTTCAAGCAGGCCGAGTTCGACGTGATGTTCGATGAGGGCATCAGCCATACCTCGCTGGTGGTGGATATCGCGGCGGAAGCGGGGATCATCCAGAAGTCCGGGGCCTGGTACTCCTACGGCGATCAGCGGATCGGGCAGGGCCGCGAGAATGCCAAGCTGTTCCTCAAGGACAACCTGGCGTTGCTGGCCGAGGTGGAAATCAAGGTGAAGGACTTCCTGGGCATGAAGGCCGGGGCGGTGCCCGCCGGTGCGGGTGCGGCCAGCGAGGACGAGGAGGAATGAGCACGATCACCGATCTGGAGCCCGATCCGCGCCGGCATGGGCGGGTCAGGCTCCAGGTGGATGGCCGGCTGTTCTGTACCCTGCCAGTAGAGGCGGTCGTCGAGCACCACCTCATGGCAGGCAGGGTGATTGATGAGAGTATCCAGGAGTTGCTGCAGGAGGCTGCCGATGCCGATGCGGCGTTGAGAGCTCTGCTCCGGGCGCTGGAACGGCGCTCATTTTCCCGCAAGGATCTCGAGCGCCGACTACGCCAGCGAGGGCACAGGCCCCCGGCCATTGCTGCTGGCCTGGACCGGGCCGACGAACTCGGCCTGATCGATGACGCGGCCTATGCCCTCCACTTCGTGGCCACCCGGGCGGCACGGGGCCGGGGTCCGGCCCGGCTGCTCCGGGATCTGCAGCAGTCGGGTGTCGCCCGGCCGCTGGCTGACGCGGCGGTGGCGGCTCAGTGGCCCGAAGGGTCTGACCCGACGGAATCGGTGGCCGGGCTGGTCCGTCGCCGGGCCGAGCAGCTGCGGACCCTGCCGAGGCCGGTGCGGCGCCGGCGGATCCTGGCATTCCTGGCCCGGCGCGGGTTCACCGGTTCCGAGGTCCGCCAGACCCTCGATCGACTGATCGCCTGATTGGCGGGCGGCGTTCGTCCAACCCGACGGAGGGGATATATTCCCCAGCTATGAAATCCGCCGAGATTCGCCGCCTTTTCCTCGATTATTTCGCCAGTCGGGTCCACACCGAAGTCGCCAGCTCCGGTTTGGTGCCGGCTGACGATCCTACCCTGCTGTTCACCAACGCGGGCATGGTGCAGTTCAAGCGCACGTTCCTGGGTCAGGAGCAGCGTCCCTACAAGCGCGCCACCACCTGCCAGAAGTGCGTGCGCGCCGGTGGCAAGCACAACGATCTCGAGCAGGTAGGTCACACCAGGCGGCACCACACCTTCTTCGAGATGCTCGGAAATTTTTCCTTCGGCGATTATTTCAAGCGGGATGCCATCGCCTTTGCCTGGGAGTTCGTGACCGGCAGGGATTACCTGGCCCTGCCGCCCGAACGGCTCCGGGTCACAGTCCATCACACCGACCACGAAGCCCGGGAGCTCTGGAAGGAAATCGCCGGCCTGCCGGACAACCGGATTTACGGGCTCGGGGACAAGGACAACTTCTGGCAGATGGGTGACACCGGCCCGTGCGGACCGTGCAGCGAGATCTACGTCGACATGGAATGGACGCCGCCCGCTGCCGCTGTGATCCCGGCTCCGGCCAGCGCTGCCATCAAGGAGCAGCCAAAGCGGGAAAGTGGTCCGCAACGGACCACCAGGGAGAGCGGCCGCTACGCGGTGGCCGCGCCAATCGGTGACGGCGCATCGGCGCGGAGCGGAAGCGCCGAGGGATCGGTCCCGGGGAAACAGCCCCGGCAGCCGGAAGTCATTTCGCAGGAAGAATTTGAAAAACAGGCGGAGTCGGGCCGGTTCCTCGAGATCTGGAACCTGGTGTTCATGCAGTTTGACCGGTCGCTTGATGGGACCCTCACGCCACTGCCGAAGCCTTCGGTGGATACCGGGGCGGGGCTGGAGCGAATCGCGGCCGTGCTGCAGGGCGAGGACAACAACTTTCACACCGATCTGTTCCTGCCACTGATCGAGCGCGCCGCGGCGCTGATCGGCCAGCCCTACGACCGGGGTGAGAGCGGTGCCCCATTCCGGGTGCTGGCCGACCACGCCCGCGCCGTCAGTTTTCTACTCGCCGATGGGGTGTACCCGAGCAATGAAGGCCGCGGCTATGTGCTGCGACGGATTCTCCGCCGAGCGGTGCGCCACGCCTGGCTGCTGGGCCGCCGGAGTCCGACCCTGGCACCGTTGACTGAGGTGGTGGTCGACCAGATGGGTGAGTTCTATCCCGAGCTGGTCAGCAAGCGCGCCTTCATTGCGGATGTGACCAAGCAGGAAGAAGAGCGCTTCCTCGAGACGATCGAAGGCGGCCTGGCGCGGCTGGACGAGCTGTTCTACAGCGGCCTGAGTCACGTCTCCGGTGAAGAGGCGTTCAAGCTGTACGATACCTACGGGTTTCCGGTTGACCTCACCGAGGTCATCGCCACCGAGCGGGGCGGCACGGTGGACCTTGAGGGGTTCGAGGCCGCGCTGGACAAGCAGCGGGAGCGGTCCCGGGCGGTGCGGGCGCAGGCGACCGGTGTTGAAGCAGTTGGCGAGATGGGGATTGCGAACCTGAATATTGAGCTTGGCGGATCATCGCAATTCGTCGGTTATCTGGACGACAAGGTCGAAACCCGGATTGAGTCGAGTCACCAGGCGGGTACCGGGGTCCGTCTACGCCTGAAGGAAAGTCCCTTCTACGTCGAGTCGGGCGGCCAGGTCAGTGATACGGGCCGGATCATCGGGCCCGATTGGGAAGTCGAAGTGGACACGGTGCGGAAGACGGCCGAGGGCCCGATCGCGGAAGGACGGGTGGTGCGGGGCACTTTCCACGGTGAGAAGGGGCTGCCGGTCCGGGCCGAGGTGGACACGGCGCGCCGGCGCGACATCGAGCGCAATCACAGCGCCACCCATCTCATTCATCATGTCCTGCGCGAGCAGCTGGGCGCTCATGTCCGGCAGCAGGGCTCGTTGGTCGAACCCCAGCGGCTGCGCTTCGATTTCTCCCACCATGCCCCGATTGAACCCGCGGTGATGGAGGCGATTCAGCGTGAGGTGAACGCCCTTGCGTGGGAGAATTTTCCGGTCGAAATCCGCGAGATGGCCTATCCCGATGCCCTGAGCCTCGGGGCCATGGCGTTCTTCTCCGAGAAGTACGGCGACCGGGTGCGAGTGGTGACAATGGGCCCCTCGATCGAACTGTGCGGCGGGACCCACGTGCGGACCACCGGCCAGCTCGGACTGTTCCGGGTGGCGGGTCAGGGTGGTGTGGCTGCGGGCGTCCGTCGGATCGAGGCGGTTACCGGTCCCGAAGCCTACCAGGCCATCACCCTGCAGCAGGAGCGCTTGCACCAGGCGGCCGAGGCGGTGAGATCGCAGCCGGACCAGCTGCTCCGGAAGCTGGAATCGCTGGTCGCGGAGCGGGCCAGGCTGGAGGCGCGAGTTACCGAGTTGAAGAAATCGGGGAGCCCGCCGACGGCGTCCAACGGCACCGTGATCGATGTCAGTGGCGTGTCGGTGACGATGGCCTCGACTGAAAGTGACGATCGCGACGAATTGGGCGCCGTGGCGGACCAGTTCCGGCAGGGCCGCGACAAGGCGGTGCTGGTGCTGTTCGGCGAACAGGGGCGCGGGGCGGTGCACGTGGCCGTCACCGAGGACCTGGTCAAGTCCGGCAAGAAGGCCGGCGACCTGGTCAACCGGATCGCCGCGTTGTCGGGTGGCAAGGGCGGTGGCCGGCCGCAGTTCGCGTCCGCCGGCGCCGGTGATCCCACCCGCCTGGCGGCGGCGCGGGCGGGTACCCCCGCCGTCGTTGCGGCCTGGCTCGGCGCATGACGACCGGCGAGTGGCTTGAGGGGCACATCCGTGCCGCACCCGAAGCACTGCGGGACAGGATCCTGGCGCTGGCCACCCCGGAGAAATCCGGCACCGACACCGCACAGGCCCTGGCCCGGATCGCCAACCAGACGCTCAGCGCCGTGATCCGCGGCGCTGGCGACCGGGGCGCGGCACTCGACCTGCTGGCCGCTGACGCCCTGATCACCCTCGCGCTGCTGGCCCAGGCCGAATCGGAACCCGCCGAGCTGGGCCAGTTGTCGGTCCAGTTGCTGGCCTCAGGCGCAGGCGCGCCGTGATTGATCTTCACAACCATCTGATGCCTGCGGTGGACGACGGCTCTCGCACAGTCGCGCAGTCGGTCGGTGTGTTGCAGGCCTTTGCCGCCAAGGGTATCACGGACGTCTGCCTGACTCCTCATTTCGTCGCCAGCAAACTCTCGGCTGGCATCCCGGCGGCACATGAGGCCGCCTTTGCGGCGCTCAAGGCCGCGGGTCCGCCGGACGTGCAGCTGCACCGCGGAGCCGAGTTGATGCTCGATCGCCCGATCGCGGAGCCCGAGGCGCTGCTGCGGCGATTGTCGCTCAATGGCACCCGGTACCTGCTGGTCGAGTTCCCCCGGATGGTGGCGGTACAGACAGTTCACCAGGCGCTGTCCCACGTGGTTCTGCGGGGCTTCGTGCCGGTGCTGGCCCATCCCGAGCGTTACGCCTGCTGCACGCCGGAGGCCGCCAAGTGGTGGAAGAGCACCGGCTCCCTGATGCAGGTCGATGCCACGACGCTGCTGGCGGCGCGGGGCAGGGGCGAGCGGGCCCGCGCGCTGGTGACCGCGGGACTGGCCGATATCTCGGCGGCGGACAACCACGGCGATGACCGGACCGTGGCCGCGACCTTCGAGGCGCTGGCGCCGCATGGCGGCACCGCCCAGGCCGAACTGCTGACCACACTCAACCCGCGTGCCATTCTCGAGGACCGCGAGGTCGAGGTGGTGCCGCCGGTGCGGATGCGGGCCTCGGTGATGCAGCGGATCCGGCGGATCTTCGATGCGGAGGAGATGTGAGCCACGAGCAGATCGCCAAGGGGCTGCGTGACCTGGCTCAACTGGCCGAGCGAACCGCAGGGCAGGCCCCGGCCGCGGCACGGATTGCCGGGAAGTATGCATCGGTGCTCAAGGCCGGCGGCACCCTGTTCTTTGCCGGCAATGGTGGCAGCGCCGCCGACGCCCAGCACCTGGCCACCGAATATGTGGTCCGCTACCAGGCCGATCGTCGGCCGTACGCCGCGATTGCGCTGACCACGGACACCTCGCTGCTGACTGCGGCGGGCAATGATCTCGGTTTCGAGCAGCTGTTTGCCCGCCAGATCCTGGCGCTCGGCCGCAAGGGTGACCTGCTGATTCTCCACTCCAGCAGCGGCCAGAGCCCCAACCTCCTGGCTGCTGCCACCGCCGCACGTACGATCGGTGTCGGGGTGATCGGGTTTCTCGGCAAGGGCGGCGGGCCGCTGCGGGCGCTGTGCGATGACAGCCTGGTCATCGAAAGCGACGTGACCAGCCACATCCAGGAAATTCACCTGGCGGTGGAGCACCTGATCTGCGAAATCGTCGAGCAGGAACTCGAGAAGTAGCGGACAGCGAACGGCGAACGGCGAACGGCGAACGGCGAACGGCGAACGGCGAACGGCGAA
>JBDTTF010000181.1:0-111857 GCA_039930765.1 Gemmatimonadota bacterium
TTGAGCATGTTGCTGGCATCGACGGCCCCCTCAGCTGCGCCGGCACCGACGATGGTGTGCAGCTCGTCGATGAAGGTGATGTAGCGGCCCTCGCTCTCGGTCAGCTCCTTGATTACCGACTTGAGCCGCTCCTCGAACTCGCCCCGGTACTTGGCCCCGGCCAGCAGCAGGCCGATGTCGAGCGAAACCAGCTCGCGATTGCGCAGCGACTCGGGCACGTCGCCGTGCACGATGCGCTGGGCCAGGCCTTCGGCGATGGCGGTCTTGCCGACCCCGGGCTCTCCGATCAGCACCGGATTGTTTTTGGTCCGGCGGGACAGCACCTGCATGACCCGGCGGACTTCCTCGTCCCGTCCGATGACCGGATCGAGTTTTCCCTGGCGGGCCAGCTCGGTCAGGTTCCGGGTAAAGCGCTCAAGCGACTGGTACTTCTCCTCAGGAGACTGGTCAGTCACCCGGTGAGAGCCGCGAACTCCCTCCAGTCCAGCCCGGAGATCGTTGGCCGTCAGTTTCCGGCTGCTCAGCAAGGCGCGCGCGGCGGTGCCCCGCTCCTCAGCCAGTCCGATGAGCAGGTGTTCGGTCGAGACGTAGGCATCCCCCAGCTTCTTGGCCTCCGACTCGGCGCGGTCAAACACCTTGTTGAGTTCGCGACTCAGGGTCGGCTCACCGTCGGCACCGGTCTGCGAGGGGAACCGGTCGAGTTCCCGTTCGGTCTCCTCGCGAAGCTCGGCGATGTTCACCCCGCTCTTCTGCAGCAGCGGCTGAACCACCCCTTCGTCCTGCAGCAGGAGTGCGTGGAACAGGTGGGCGTCGTTGACGACGGGGTTACCCCGGCGCTTGGCTTCGTCGGTGGCGTCCCGGAACGCTTCCTGGGCCTTGATGGTCAGACGGTCAGGACGGATCATGAGGCTCCCTGGATGAATCCCACCGACAATTCCGCATGGCTCGGCGAGAATGATATCGCGGCCGGCGGCCGGAATGAAAGCGGACTACCGACATTCAGGCCAGCGAAAAGGCCGCCGGCGTCGAAAACGCCTGCGGCCTTAACGCCGGACGATCATCTTGCGGGTATAGCGTTGTCCGTCGACCACCAGCTGGTAGTAGTAGATCCCTGGGGTCACCTCGTTCTTCCCATCCAGCAGCTTGCCATCCCAGACCGCGGTGTACGCCCCGCATTTGAGCCTGGTCTGGTCGAGCACTTCGGCCGGCGCCCCCTGGAGTGACGGGATGGCGATGACCTGGGCCAGAACGTTGTAGATCTTGAGACTCACCAGCGGCTCGTGACCGCGGGCGCAGACCTCCGCATGAATGATGAACGGAACTGAAGTGGCCGGAAAGAACGGGTTGGGAGTGTTCTCGCCCAATTCGACCCGGAGCGCGGGGGCCGGTTCCTGCGCCACCGCACGCCCGGTGAGCAGGACGAACGCCACCAGCCACCCCGGCCGGCCGAGCCTGACCATGGGGCTTCCTTTCGACGTGGTGTGGAGTGTGGCGGTGCCTCCGGAAAACGGGAGCGAGCGTGAACTTCTGAGGCCAAAGATGAGTGGCGCCGGGCAGAGCGCGCAAGCGTCAGGGGCGCCTGACCAGCGTTCGGCCATCCCCCTCTCGCCGGGTGATCCCGGCCTGGTCAGACCACTCGAGCAGCGGGATCAGGAACTTGCGGCTGAGGCCGGTCCGGTCCCGGAGTGCGGCGGGAGTGATCGTGCCGCTGCTGCTGAGGTCTCGAAGCAACGCCACAAACCCGTCCAGCGCTGCCGGGGCGACGTACCGGTCACTCGCGACGGCTACCAGCCGCCCCGCAGCGGCCGCCAACTTGAAGAGAGGGTGCAGGTCGCGACGGCCGAGCTCCCTCTCCAGCTCACCGACCGATGGAGCGGTGACACCAGCCGCCTCGATCCGGGTTACCAACTCGTCGAGCTCGGCCGCGCTGGCTCTCGGACGGGGCCGAAATCCGGGCAGCCTGACCACAGATTCCAGCTGCTGAATGGCCCCGCTGGCAACGAGACTCACTACCAGCGGGGCTGCGATCGGTCCCGCTATCTCCTGGCGCAAAGTGCTCAGCGGCATCCCCGGAGCGAACGGATTGGCCTGGTGCCAGGACTGGATCGCGGCGAGCACCTCGGACTTGAGGCCAGACATGAGGTCCTGTGAAACGACTCGGTCAGCCAGTTGATGTACCGCTTGATGTGCCTTCAACACCAATGACACGGCTTCCGGCTCCGGGACGCCGAGCAGCACCGGGATTTCACTCACCGGGGCACCCCAGCGCCGCCTGGCAATCAGGGCCTCAAGCCGTTTCGAGGGGTCCTCATCCATCAGGTGAATTGGCCAGCTGGCGCCGCGCCTGGGGGGCACGGGATCAAGGACTCGGCCGCCACCAATCGTAGTTACCGGACTGAATGAACGTAGCACGAGACGATCACCGCCCCGGGCAGTTAAAGGAGTTTCGAGGACCAGGCGGGCCATTGTTCCGCCACTCTTTCCTCGAGGATAGATCCGGGCCATGACCTCGGCGGTGCCGAGATGGACCCGGACCCTGGTGCGTTCACTGAGTCGAGATTTGACCTCAGGCAGGAGCTCAAGTTCCACATCAAGGGCCAGGCTCGATTGCCAGGGGTTGTCGGCCGCAACGGCGAGATCACCCCGCCGAACCTGCTCACGATCGATGCCGGCAAGCCCGATGGCGGTCCGGGCTCCGCAGCGGCTGGTCTGACTACTCTGGCCAAAGCTCTCGATCGACCTGATCCGGCCCTCGACGCCTCCGGGCATCAATCGGAGCGTCTGCCCCACCTCGACCTGCCCCGACCAGGTGGTACCGGTGATGACCGTGCCGGTGCCAGCCACCGAGAAGACCCGATCCACCGGCATCCTGAACGCGTCCGAGTCGTCGCGGACCCGGGCCCGGCCGAGGGCCGAGAAGATCGCCTGCCGAAGGTCTTCAATGCCCTCCCCGGTCCGAGCCGATACAGCCAGCGGTGTGAGGAAGCTCGTCGCTTCGGTTCCGGACCATTCCGCTACCTCGGTCAGCACCAGCTCCAGCCAGTCCGGGTCCACCAGGTCACGCTTGGTGACCACCGGCAGCACCAGCGGGACGCGAAGCTGCTGGATGATGGCGCGGTGCTCCCTGGTCTGCGGCATCAGTCCTTCGTCCGCCGCGACGATCAGAAGTACGAGGTCAAGCCCGGACGCCCCTGCCACCATGGTCTGGACGAAGTCCTCATGTCCAGGCACGTCGACGATGCCCGCCTGCCGGCCGTCGGGTAGGGCCAGCGGTGCAAAGTTGAGCTCGATGGTGATTCCCCGCCGGCGTTCCTCCGCCAGGCGGTCCATCCGGTGGCCAGTCAGCGCCTCGACCAGGGCTGACTTGCCATGATCGACGTGCCCGGCCGTGCCGATAATCATGGCTTGCCCCAGGATCGATCACTCCAGAACTCCAGCGCCGGCAGGACGTGGCCACTGGCGACATGCCACCGGATGAAGCGGGCAATCAGTCGGCGGTGAGCCGCCGCGTGGCGGCTGTCGAGCTCCGGCAAATCCACTCCCCCAGCCACCAGGGCGACTAATGCCGCCCGATCATCAGGGCTGAGCCGCGCCGGTCCGGTGGCCGGGGCGCAGTTCCGGCATAAAGCGCCGCCCTCTTCAGGGGCGAAAATCAGGGCTCCCTCGGAGTCGATTTCAGCGCCACACCGGACACAATGACCGAGCGCCGGCTGGTACCCCAGTTCTTCTACCAGTCGCCAGACCAGCCGCAGGCTGAGCGATTCGAGCGCTTCCGCCGGCGCCGATTGGAGCAGCGTCAGCGCTTCACGCAGCAGTTCGAACAGCTCGGCATGGGTAGCGGTGGGTCCGACCCGGGCCGTGACCTCGGCCAGGGCAGTCGCGGTACAGTACCGATCAAGATCGGAGGCCAGCCCGAGTGGCAGGTCCAGCACATCGAACGCCGTCAGGGTGTGCAGGTCCCGGCGTTCAGACAGGATCAGCTGGGCGTTGCCGAGGCAGAGGACCTGGAGCCCGGCGCCAAACCGGCTCCTGGGGCGCAGAGCCCCCTTGGCAATGGCGCTCTGGATGCCGTGATCACGGGTGGCGAGACGGATGATCTTCGAGGTCTCACCATATTTGAGACTGGACAGGACGATGGCGGGGGTGGCCAGCAGCGGCATGAGAGGAGGGCGGCAACGACCTCAGCGAGCGGGGACGCCGGTCACGGAGGCTGCTGCGGGGCAGGATCCGGCGTCGATGCCGGTCACCTCGGACAAATTGGGCTTGAAGATCCGGATTCGGCCGTTGGCTCCGCCGCAGGGCCCGCTCTCGACGGCGAGCAGGAAATTGCGCCCGTCGGCCGCGACAGCGGTATTCCGGGAAACCGGGAGTCCCTGCCCGGCACCGCGTTCGACCTCGCGGAGCCGGAGGTCGAACAGCATCATCCCCTCGGTTTCCGATGCAATGAGGATCCGATCACTCTGGTCTGCCGCCACCGGTCCGGGAGAGATGCCGAACCCTCCGAACGAGGCCTTTTCCACCCGGGACACCGGATCGACGATCGACAGGCGACCCTCTCCCTGGGCGGGGGTGCCAGCCTGGATGATGTACAGCAGTCCGTCGCTGCCCACCGTGCCGTACAGCGCGTTGCCAGGGCCAACCAGCGGTATGGAATCGATGTCAGTGGCCCGCGCGTTCAGCACCGGGTCGATCACGGTGAGCCAGCTCGGACCGGCCGGACAGGGCGCGACCACACAGACCAGTCGCTCGGTATTGAGGGCAAAGATCTTTCCCCGGGTGGCGATGGCGGCGGCCGGTGCTGGCCCCGCTTCCACCGAGGCGGTATCTCCGCTGCGCAGGTCGATGCGGAGCAGCTGGTCGAGCGCCGTCAGCGCCACGTAGGCCGTGGTATCATCGAGTATCGTGGGCCCCGCAACCAATGACTGCGCTGGCACCCCAACGACACGCCGGACCGAGGGCATACTGAGATCGACGATCATCACCGCGTCCAGCGCACTCAGGGTGACCACCGCGAGCTTCCCCCGGGTAGCCAGCCCCACGGCCGATGCGGCGCCACCACCCAGCGAAACGGTCTCGGCGCCATCGGGGGCTTCGATCGGGATGATGCGAAGACTCAGATGGGTGCTGTCGAGCAGCACCAGCGTCGGCACCGGCGGCGGTGGTGACGGCGTCGTCTCGGCGCAGCCGAGCGCCAGACCGAATGCCAGCGCGGTGGTGACACCGAAGATACGGCGGAAACGGTGGGTGATCGGCACCGGCGGAAGATAACGCGACTCCGGTTCAGGCGGTGTGCGGGGCATGGCGACGCGGTCCCGACATACTCCAGTCAAGCGGGGGGCGGAAACTCTCCAGTCCGGAGTGGCACGACTTGGGGAGCCCCATCAGTCCAGGCGGTGACCGCCACCGGCCATTCGAAGACCTCTCGTAGCGTTTCGGTTCGCAGCACTTCAGACGGCGTGCCCGATGCCGCCAGCCGGCCATTGGCCAGCAGCAGCATCTGATCGGCAAATCGGGCGGCCAGATTCAGGTGGTGAGTAACGACGACCGCACCCAGCCCCCTGTCCACCAGACCCCGGATCAATTCGAAGATCTGCATCTCGTGCCGCACATCCAGAGCGGAGGTCGGCTCATCGAGGATCAGCAGCCGCGGTTCCTGGGCCAGGGCACGGGCCAGCCTGACCCGCTGCCATTCACCGCCTGACAGGGCATCGATCCGTCGCTCGACCATGGGCTCGAGATCGCACCGGGTGATCGCGCTCCGCACCGCGGCCAGATCGTCGATACTCGGCGCGGAGAACGGCCCGAGGTGAGCATAACGGCCGAGCATGACGGCTTCGTCAACCCGGAGAGAAAACGCCGGCTCTTCACGCTGGGTCACAACCGCCATGACGCGAGCCAGTGCGTCAGGACGCCAGCGTCCAATGCCGCGATCGTCCAGCATGACGGTTCCTGACATGGGGGCCACCACTCCGGTCAGGACTCGCAGCAATGAGCTCTTGCCGCTGCCATTGGGCCCGACCACGGCAATGAGTTTCCCGTCGTCGAGCCGCAACCCGACGTTTTCCAGGGCTGGCACCGGCAGCCCCGGGTACCTCACCACCAGATCGCTGGCGACCAGGCTCATGTCAGCGTCCGCCGGAGCAGCAGAGCAAACAGCGGGACGCCGATCACCGCCGTTACGACGCCAACCGGGAGCTCGAGCGGGCGGGCCGCGGTGCGGGCCAGGGCGTCGGCCAGCACCAGAAAGGCGCCGCCGGCCAGAAAGACAGCTGGCAGCAGCGGCCGATGCAGCGGGCCAAGCAGCCGCCGCGCGGCGTGCGGCACCACCAGCCCGACAAACCCGATGATACCGCAGGTGGCCACCGCCGCCGCGGTCAGCAGCCCGGTGGAGAGATAGACGATCAGCCGGGCCTTCCCGACATCGAGGCCGAGGTGGCGGGCGCTTTCATCCCCAAGGGCCAGCAGGTCGAGCGCCCGGGCCGACGCCATGAGCAGCACCAGCGGGATGAAGGCATAGAGAACGAAGAAGCCGAGGGTGGGCCACGAGGCCCCCGAGAATCCACCCAGCAGCCAGAGAAAGGCGTTGCGGAGCGCCGAGGCATCGGACAGCGCCATGATCGCGCTCATCAGGGCACCGGTGAATGCACTCACGATGACCCCGGCCAGGATCAGGACCCGGGGATCGAGTCGCTTCCCCTGCACCAGGCTCAGCCGGTACACCAGCGCCAGCGCCAGCATGGCCCCCGCAAACGCCATGAGGGGAATCGTCCACGAACCGCCAAACCCGGCCGCGATCGCGATGACTGCACCCAGTCCCGCGCCACCCGACAAGCCGAGGAGATAGGGGTCGGCCAGCGGATTGCGGATCAGTGCCTGCAGCGCGGCTCCCGAGACCGCCAGCCCGCCACCGACCAGAAACGCCAGCAGCACCCGGGGCACCCGGATCTGGCGAATGATCGGAGAGGCTTCACCGCCCGACGATTTGATGGCGTCCCAGAGTTCCCCCGGCGACAGCGACACCGGTCCGACCATGATCCCGATGGCCAGGCTCAGGAGCGCCACCCCGATGAGGATCAACCGGTGCCGCGATTTCACTCGCGCATCGCTTTGAGCTGGCCAGCCAGTTCGGTGATGGCTTCCGGCATGCGCGGGCTGGGCCGGTTGAACGCGCTGCTGTTCACATGCACGAATCGACTCTGACGAACCGCGGCCACAGTCTGCCATTCGGCCCGCCTGGCGAACGCCGGGGTGCTGTCCGAGGTGACGAGAATCAGATCGGGATGACGCGCCACCACCGACTCGACGCTGATGACGCCCGCCGATGCCGCCAGGTCCGAGAACAGGTTCCGGCCGCCGGCCCGCTCGACGATATCGCTGAGGAAGCTGCCCTGCCCGATCGTCATCGGCGGCTGGTCCCAGACCACGATCAGGACCGTTGGCACGCTCACTGCCGCCGGCACGGTGGCTGCGGCCAGCCGCCGCTTCAAGCCGGCAACCATGGTATCGGCATCAACCCCATGACCGGTCAGTGTTCCCAGGATCCCGGCGGCGTGCTCGAACTCCTCGATCCGATCGAGGGCCAGGACCACAGTGGCAATGCCGAGTCGGTTGAGCTGCTGACGGGCCGGGTCGTTCTGGCCGGATTTGTAGAGCACCACCAGGTCCGGCTTTTTGGCCACGACCGCCTCGACGCTGGGCTGGATCCCATCGCCGACGCTCGGCACCTCGGCAGCGGCGGCGGGATAGTCGCACCAGCGGGTCCGGCCGACGACCGATGAACCGGCGCCAATGGCAAACAGCAGTTCAGTTGATGCGGGAGAGAGCGACACGATGCGGATGGCCGGACGAGACAGCCGGACCGTGTCGGCGAGATCGTCCACCACCTGAAGTGGTGTGGCTTGGCGGCGCGGCGCACCGCCGCAGCCGGCAACCAGCGGGAGCACGCCGGTTCCCAACAGCAGTGATGCGAACAGGTGCGCGAATCTGGAAATGAAAACCGCCCGTGGTGAACCGGGCGATGTGGCCGGACGAGACCGGAGCGGAGCTTCCGGACACGCCACTGCCCCACCCCCGTGGGTCATGTGGACATGCGAACGAGGAGGTCTCCTGACTTCGGGCGCCCCGCTCGCCTTCCCGGAAAACCAGTGGCGGATGAGCGGTTGAGCTGCTGCCCGTAACAGTGGCGGGGCCGTGCCGGAGTCTCACCGGCTTCCGAGCGCCGCGTTCGCTGCCGATCAATTGTGCTGCGGCGCCAACTTAGGAGCCGGGCTTGGCCTGCGCAAGTTCGATGCGCTGCTTGAGCGCGGTCCGTTGCTCGAGATACCGTTGCCACTCGGCCGCCGGCACTTCGTCCTGGTGGCCCAGGTACCTGGCATCCAGCGCCGCGATGGCGCCGACCAGGTCGATCCGGCGGCTGGGCGCCGGTGGGGCTCGTCGCTTGATGAGCCAGCCGGCCGACACCAGCAGTGCCAGTCCGATGAGGGCTACCAGTCCTGGCAGGAGCCATACCGGGCTGCCGCTCCCCGGAAAGCCGACCACGATCAAGCCCACCGCGGGCATGGCACCGGCCCAGCGTCTGAAAGTGCGGCCTTCGATGACCTGGGTGTCAGCCCGCGCCAGGGTGCCACCGGTTACCTCGGCATCCCGATCCTCGACCAGTACGTTGACCTCGCTGACCGGCTCCTCGAACTGGAGCGGCAGCCGGCGAATCGTGGCGGGCAGCGCGTACGAAAAGACCAGCTGTTTTTCACCGGGGGCCAGCGGGGCAAACAGCAGGATCGAGTCGTGCCGGATGACCAGCGCGTCGGGTGAGAAGTCGCCCTGGCCCGGCCGGACCGTCAGGGTGCCCTTCGGCAGCCCGTGGGTCCAGACCGGATGCGAGCTGTCCGGCGAAATCCGGGTGCGGTCTCCCTGGTTGACCAGGCCGATGATCTCGAGCACGCCGCGAGTCCCGTCCTCGCCGAGGGCGCTGATCACCACATGCCTGGAGCCGGTGAGAATCCGGGCGGTGGTCGAGGTGTCCGAGACGAGAATGACCATCGCACTGTCCGAGCCCCTGGGATCGGAACGGAGCGGTGGGCTGAAATATTCAATTCCGGCAAACCGGGCGCTGACCAGATAGACCGCGCTGGTATCCGGCGGCAGGCGGAACCGGAACCGACCGCGGCCGTCAGCTGCCAGCGAGTCGATCGGTCCCTGCAGGCTGTGGGTGATGCGGTGCAGGACGAGGGCCGCGCCCGCCACCGGAATCGAATCGGCGCCGGCAAGCCGCACGACCTTCCCGGCCGCCACACCGGACTGCTGTGCCGCAGCCGGCGTCGGGAGCAATGCCAGCAGCAGCAGCAGTCGCCAGTCAGGGAGTGAAGCGGCCAAAATCCTGGGGATCCATCCGTTCAAGATGCTGTTTGAGCTGTTCGGGATCGAGGGTCGGCGGTGCGGGCGTGTCGCTGGAATCGGATACGGCCTGGTCGAGCAGAGCGGCATCGGCAAAGATTGGTGCCTGAACCCGGAGGGCCAGGGCAATGCTGTCGGATGGACGGGCATCGAACTGGAAGACCCGCTCATCGCGCTGCACCAGCAGTTCGGCAAAGTAGGTCCGTTCCTTCACCGAACTGATATTCACCCGCTTGAGCGAGCCACCCAGCCCCAGCAGGATCTGCTTGAGCAGATCATGGGTCATCGGCCTGGGCGCCTTGACCCCTTCGAGTTCCATGGCAATGGCGCTGGCCTCCGCCGGTCCGATCCAGATCGGCAGGACGCCAGCGCCATCCTTTTCGCGCAGAATCACCACCGGTGAGTTGGTGGTCCGGTCCAGCCCCAGATGTGCGACCCGGACCTCAACCATGCGGCCTCCCCGAGTTACTTCAGCGCCGACAGCAGATCCTTGATCCGGTCGGTTTTTTCCCAGGTAAACAACTCCGCCCGGCCCTTCTCGAACTTGATCGACTGCGGCTTGCGGCCGAAGTGGCCGTAGGCCGCGGTCGGGCCATAGATCGGCTTTTTGAGCGCCAAGGCGCGGATGATCCCCTTGGGAGTCAGGTCGAACACCTCACGCACGGCCTGCTCCAGCCGGCGATCGGGCACCTTGCCGGTGCCGAAGGTATCGACCAGCACCGAGACCGGCTCCGCCACACCGATGGCGTACGCCACCTGCACCTCGGCCCGCTTGGCCAGTCCGGCGGCGACGATATTCTTGGCCACCCACCGGGTGGCGTAGGCCGCCGAGCGATCGACCTTGGACGGATCCTTGCCGCTGAAGGCTCCACCGCCGTGGCGGGCCATGCCGCCATAGGTATCGACGATGATCTTGCGGCCGGTCAGCCCGGCGTCACCGTGCGGGCCGCCGATGACGAAGCGGCCGGTCGGGTTGACCAGGAATTTGGTCCGGGTGTGATCCAGCCGGCTCTTCTCGAGAATCGGCTTGATGACTTCCTCAATCACCGCTTCGCGAATCGCGCTGTGGCGGAGCGAGCGGTTCTTGAAGGTGTCGGCGTGCTGGGTGCTCACCACTACCGTGCGAATCGCGACCGGCCTGGCGCCTTCATATTCCACCGAGACCTGGGACTTGCCGTCGGGCCGCAGCCAGTCGATCTGCGGCAGCCCGTGCAGGCCCTTCCGCACCGCCGCCAGCCGCTCGGCCAGCCGGTGGGCCAGCAGAATCGGGGTCGGCATCAGCTCGCGGGTCTCGTCGGAGGCGTACCCGAACATCATGCCCTGGTCGCCGGCGCCCTGCGAGCCGCTGGCATCGTCATCGACACCCATCGCGATATCCGCCGACTGCCGGTCAATCGAGGTCAGCACTGCGCAGGTCCTGCCATCGAATCCGTAGGAGGCGTCGGTATACCCGATGTCGCAGACCACCTGGCGGACGATGTCCGAGATCTGGACGTAGGTGCTGGTGGTGATCTCTCCTGCCACGACCGCCATGCCGGTGGTGACCAGCGTTTCACAGGCAACCCGCCCGTGGGGATCCTTGGACAGGATGGCGTCGAGCACCGCGTCGGAAATCTGGTCGGCGACCTTGTCGGGGTGGCCTTCGGTGACGGACTCGGAGGTGAAGACGTGACGATTCTTGGCGGCCATGATTCTCAGGTGGGTGCGCGGAATGATTGAAGTGGCAAAGTCAGGAAAAGTTACTCGTGGGCACGGTTCCCGGCAACGAGCCTTCCGAGTCGAGCAGCCGGAGATCGAAATGATCCCGAACCGATTCCCGGAGGCAAGCGGTGATCTCTTCGGCCGAGGTCAGGGTCATGGCCGTCTCGGCGGCGGCCCGGGCCACGGAATACGGTACGGCGCGCACCACCCACTTGGCCAGCGCCAGCGCCGGAGGGGCCACGCTCAGGCGGGTGTAACCCAGTCCGATCAGCAGTACCGCCGACAGCGGATCGGAGGCCATTTCGCCGCAGACGCTGACCGGGATCTCGGCCCGGGTTCCGGCCGCCAGCACCGATGCCAGCTGGCGCAGCACCGCCGGATGATGCGGAGTAAAGCGATGGGCCAGCCGGGCATTGCCGCGGTCCACCGCCAGGGTGTACTGCACCAGGTCATTGGATCCGATGCTGAAGAAGGCGCTGACTTCGGCCAGGTGGTCCGCCACCAGCACCGCGGCGGGAGTCTCGATCATGACGCCGACCGGCAGATTCCTGGCAATCCGAATCCCCTGCTTCGTCAGTGACTCGGCCTCTTCCGCCAGGATTTCCCGGGTGGCGGCCACCTCATCCACCCGGGTGATCAGCGGCAGCATCAGCTGGATCGATTTGTCGGCCCCGGCCCGGAGCACCGCCCGGAGCTGGACCCGGAACATCTCCGGCTGATCGAGGCAGACCCGGATCGACCGCCAGCCCAGCATCGGATTGGCCTCTGGCGGCGCCCTGAATGCCGCCGGGAACTTGTCGCCGCCAAGGTCGAACGATCGGATCACGACCGGCTTGCCCGGAAAGGCGCTGGCCACCCGAAGGAAGTAGTCGCACTGTTCCTGTTCAGTCGGCAGAGTGGCGCGGCCCACCAGCAGGAATTCAGTCCGCAGCAACCCGACGCCGTCGGCCCGGTGGCGGGCGGCCGATTCAATTTCCTCCGGCAGATCCACGTTGCCGAGCAGCATGACGGTGCGGCCATCGGGAGTGACTGACGGCTGCTCGATGGCCGCTTCCAGCTCGAACTCCATCCGCTGCCGCCGGCTGATCTGGGCCCGGATCCGGTCCTGCTCGGCCAGCGTGGGATCCACCAGGATCGCGCCCGACTGACCGTCGATCATGACCAGGGCACCGGCGGAAATCCGCTTAAGCGCCCCGGTCGCGCCCATGACGGCGGGAATGCCCAGCGAATGGGCCAGGATGGCCGCGTGCGAGGTGCGGGTGCCCTCCTCCGAGACCAGCCCGGCCACATGTTCCCGGTCCAGCTGCACGGTGAGGCCCGGCGAGAGTTCATGGGCCACCACAATCACCGGCTCGCCGATCGAGGACCAGAGATCTTCCTCTTCCTTGCCGAGCAGATGATGGAGCATGCGGGTCTGGATGGCGGAAAGATCCGCCAGTCGGTCCCGCAGGATGGCGTTGCTGCTCCCCGCCCAGAGGTTGCGGAGTTCAAGCGACTTGAACTCGTAGGCCGTTTCCGCCGAGAGGTGGTTGTCCCGGATCAGCCGCTCGAGCTCGGCCAGCAGGACGGTATCCTGGACCATCATGATCTGGGCGTCGAAAATCCGTGATTCCTCGACCCCGGCCCGGGCCAGTACCCGGTCCCGCAATCCCTCCAGCGCGGCGACCACTACCGCCACCGCTTCGTTGAGCCGGATCACCTCGTGCTCGACCTCCGAGGCTGCCACCGCCCGATTGGGCACGTCAGGCACATCGAACCGTACGATCAGCGCGGGGCCGAATGCCACGCCCGGCGACACGCCGATGCCTCGGAGGACCCGTGCGTCTGCCATGCTCACATCTCTCCGAATCCGCCGGCGACCAGTGCCACCAGCGCCTCGAGCGCCGCTTCGGCATCGTCACCATCAGCCGTGAAGATCACCAGACTGCCCTGCTCCGCCGCCAGCATCATCACCCCCATGATGCTCTTGGCGTTGATCGACATCCCGTCCTTTTCGATCTCGATATGCGAGGTGAATTTGCTGGCCAGCTTGACCAGCTGGGCCGCAGGCCGGGCGTGCAGCCCCTGCTGGTTGACGATGGGCGCCTCTCGAGTCCTCACACGATCCCCCTGGCGAGTAGGAGTGCTGCGACCAGCGTGACGAGACCGAATCGGAATGAGGTGGCCCGGGACGGGTAGCGGAATGCCAGCCCGGCGCCGGCCAGTCCGACCACGATGGCAATGGCAAGGAACGATCGATCGGCACCGGCCAGCAGCCAGGCCAATGACTTGGGTACCAGCAGGCCGACGGCAAATCCGGCGACCGGATTGATCCGGCTGGCGGCACGGGTCAGCCACGAATTGGCCAATGCCCTGGATACCTGCATCCCGGCACCATACCCGGCATCGAGCGACCAGATTCCGGTGGCCACTCGCAGCCCATTGTACAGCACGACCAGCAGGACGATGGCCGCGAGGCCGGCTCCCTGCACCAGCGCCAGGCACGTGCCGGCCATGACAGTGGGAACCACCCCACTCCAGAACAGCCGGTCACCGAGGGCGCCGAGCGGACCGCAGAGCGCGGTGCGGAGCCGAAGGACCTGGGCACCGGGTACGCCATCGTATTCGGCCCGGACCGTGGCACCGACCGCAATCCCGGCCAGGTACGGGTGACAGTTGAAGAACTCGGACGAGCGTGCCACCGCCTCAGCGTGGCGCGCCGGGTCCTGGATCGCCAGATCCTCGAGGAGAGGCATGGCGACGTACCCGATTCCAACCCCCTGCATCCGCTCGAAATTCCAGGTGGCCTGCAGCACCATGAGGCGGGTCAGTGCCCGCAGCCGGCCTCTCATCCCAGGACCGCCCAGCAGGTACCGGCGACTGCGCCGACCATCAGCCATTTCAAGCGGAGGCCACGCCCGGCCGATCGAACCGCACCGCCGGCCGTGGCGGCCGCAGCCGCGCCAACTGCGACCGCCGCCACCAGAATCCAGTGGCCATTGGCGGGATCGGAAACCACCGGCCGGGCCAGCACCGCCACGAAGATCGCGATTGCTCCGAGCGTGATGCTGCGCGCAATGTCACGCAGCAGTGCCATCCACTGCAGGCGGACGATGGCCGATCCGTCGCCGGCGGCCAATGCCGCGGTCCGGCCGGACAGGGCCCGGGTATTGGCGTGCCGCAGCAGTTGCAGACTCCAGCCACCCAGCGCCGCCAGGGCCAGCCCGAGTGCGGCGCCGGCGCCGAGCCCGGCCCAGCGATCCGCTCCCGCAGCCAGCACCGCCGCGCCGATCGCGGCCGCGCCATAGTCGGGATAGCGTGACGCTCCGACCGGCAGCACGTCGAGCGCGAACAGCTCAAGCACCATACCGACCCGAATGCCCGCCTCGACATCACCCGCCAGCCATCCCGCGCCAGTGGCCGCGACCAGCGGCCGGGACAGCAATCCTTGCGGCGCGGTGACCAGGTCGACCCCGACCAGTGTCGCCCAGGCCAGCAGCGGAATCAGCGGAACGGCATCCAGACTCATTTCAGAGCGCTCACATCGACCGCAGGCGCGGTCGGCACATCCTGCGCCTGGACGATGGTGATCCCGTCGTTCAGACTCCGGGTTTGAGCCAGCTCCGCGTCGGTGAGATAGATGTAGGGCAGGCGCTCAATCCGGCCCGGCTTGTGGTGAATGCCGCCGAGATTGATCCTGGGCACACCGGCTGGGGCGCGACGCAGACCGGCCATCGTATCGAGATCCGCGGTCAGCAACAGTCCCGGTCTGGGATCCCGCTGCCAGCCGGCCAGGCCATGGACTCCCTCCTCGAGGCTGGCGAAGATCACCTCCACCCCAGGCGGCACGCCCATGCGATACAGATCCTGCTCCCAGTCGCTGCCCCGGACGCTGTCATCCACCAGCACGATGAACTGAATGCCGAGCGGCCGGCCCCACCCGACCACCACCTGGCCGTGGATCAACCGATCATCGATCCGGTACAGCAGCAGCGGCATCAGGGAACCTTGATCGCCGCGGAGCCGGCCCGGGCGGCACGCTCGGCGGCTTCGGTCACCGACAATTCGCGGTGAAAGATGAAATCGACCAGCATGGCGAGATTGACACCGGTCACCACCTTTACGCCAGTCGAGTCCTTGAGGGTATGCATGGCGGCGAAGAGGCAGGATCCACTGGGCATGTCCACGAACACGACTGCCGGTCCGTCCCCGATGGCCTCGCGGACCCGGCGCTCGATCAGTCCCCGGTCGCAGCCGGTATTGCTGACCGGCACCAGTGCCCCGTTCACGCCGCTGATGTGCTCGGCCGCCGCGATCAGCGCCGGCGCCAACGGGCCATGACAGACCACCACCCCGCGCAGCGCCGGCTCACTCATAGTCTTCCTGCAGGTAGGCCCGGACCCCGCGCTTTTCGCGCATCCGCCGAATCAGCCGTTCATTGAAGGCGGCGGCCACATCGACGCCCGAGTAACGCAGCAGCAGCATCATGGCCACCACTTCGGCGATCACAGTGATGTTCTTGCCCGGATTGAGCGGCACCACGACCAGCGGCAGCTTGACCCCGAGCACTTCGGTTTCCTGCTGATTGAGGCCGGTGCGCTCGACATCCTTGGCCGTTTCCCAGTCTTCCAGCCGGACCACCACCTCGATCCGCTTCTGCTGGCGTACCGACCGGACTCCGAACAGGGTCGGGATGTCGATCAGGCCGATGCCCCTGATTTCCATGTGATGCCCCGCCAGCTCGTGACCCTGCCCCAGCAGGACGTCGTGGCCCCGACGGGTAACCTGCACCACATCGTCAGCCACCAGGCGGTGGCCACGCTCGACCAGGTCGAGCACACATTCACTCTTGCCGATCCCCGACCGCCCCATGAACAGCAGCCCCACGCCGTAAACGTCGGCCAGGGAGCCATGCAGCGTGGTCCGCGGCGCGAATGCCGCTTCGAGAATCGGCTTGATGAACCGGTAGAATTCCGCAGTCTTGAGCTTGGTCCGGAGCACCGGAATGCCGCGGGACTTGGCCAGCGCCAGCAATTCCGGCGGCACATCGAGTGCCTTGGTGACAAACAGGCAGGGCAGCTCGAAGGCCAGGAACCCCTCGATCGCCGAATTGCGGCGATCGGCGTCGAGGGAGGCCAGGTAGGTGATCTCGGTCTCGCCCAGCACATGCAGCCGGGTGGCGATGAACCGCCCGGTATAGCCCGCCAGGGCCAGGCCCGGGCTCGCGACCTCCGCGTCCGGCACGGGCCGGTCCAGCCCCAGCTCGCCGGTCAGCGGCTCGAGCTGGAGCGGATTGCCTTCGCGGGCGAGGAGGTCACGGAGAGTCAGGGTCACGCCAGGGTGCTCGGATCCTTGTGACGTTCACGGGTCCGGGACAACTGCCGCTCCAGCTGGTGGCGCAGCTTGTCCTCGGCCCGGTCGAGCGCCGTCCGGTGGTCCTCGGCCTCGCCGTGAGCCACCAGAATCTCGCCGGGGGTCAGGTGCAGCCGGAGCTCGGCCTGGAAACTCGAGGTGTGATTCTTGTGGGCGGCCATATCGAACACGACCGTGCCATCCACCGCACGCGAGGCGTGGTGGGCCAGCCGGTCGAGAATCTGTTCAGCGCGGGCGCGCAAATCTTCGGCGATCTCGCAATGCCTGGCGGTGACCGTCATCAGCATGGGAACCTCCCAGAAAGAAGAATGTTTCCATCCACCGGCGGCCGGACACCGTGGTGGCGCCGGCCGTCCTTCACCCGGACCTCAGGGTTTCCTGCAGGTGCTGCTCCGTCTGCGCGGCGGCCGCGTCCCAGGTCAGCGACTCGGCAAACTCCCGGGCCGCCGAACCGAGGCGGGCAACCAGCCAGGGATCCTGCGCCAGTTCGGTCATCCTGGCGGCCAGTGCTTCGGCATTGCCGTGGGGGACCAGGTAACCGGTCTGTCCGTGGCGGACCGAATCGCGAAGCCCCGGACTGTCCGAGGCCAGCGAGGGAGTGCCACAGGCGGCCGCCTCGACGTTGGTAATTCCCCACCCTTCCTTGGCCGAAGGAAAGATGTTGGCCCAGGTCCGGCGCAGCAGCTCACGCTTGGCGGCTTCGGTGACGAAGCCGTGAAACCGGACCGCCGACTCGACTCCCAGTTCAGCGGCCAGCGACTGCAGTCGCGGCTGGTCGTCTCCTCGACCGGCAATATCAAGGACTGCGTCGGGCCGGATCTGCCGTACCAGGGCCAGCGCCCGGACCGCCGTCTCCACCCCCTTGTAACGTCGCAGCCGCCCTACATAAAGGAAAGATGGGGCCGGAGTCCGGCCCCCCGGAGGACCTGGGGTCAGGTCTGAGGTATCGACACCCGGATGGATGACCCGGATCCTGCCGGCCGCCACCCCGCGGGCGATCAGGTCATCCCGGGTGCTCTCGCTGATGACGTGAAACGCGGCCCGGCGATACAGCCACGGGATTGGCCGCTCCATCAGCCAGACAAAGCTGGCTGCGGGAATCGAGGCTTCCTGAAAGGCGGTCTCGCCGAACAGGTGGGGCACGATGGCGACGAATGGCAGGCGGCTGAGCGTGGGGAGGAACAGCGGAACCTTGTTGATGTCTTCGACCAGGATATCCGGCCGCTCGGCCGCCAGCGCTTGGCGGACGGCTCCCCGACCCTTCAGGGTAAAGCTGTTGCGGCTGCCGACCCGTTCCACCTCGATGCCGTCCACCACCCCACGGGAAGCACCGCCCTCCCAGCCCGAGCAGACCAACCGGACCCGGTGACCCTTGGCGGCGATTCGGCGGAAAATTTCGAACAGATGGATCTCGGCACCACCGGCCATCGGATTGTCCCGGTCCTGCCAGTTGACCAGGAGAATGTTCACAGCCGTCCGAGGCCGCGGGCCACGCGATCAAGCACTCCGTTGATAAATGCCGGCGTACGTGGGCCGCCGAACCAGTGGGCCAGCTGCAGCGCCTCGTCGATCACGACCTTGGCCGGCGGCTGGCCGGCCCGGAGCTCGAAGATGCCCAGCCGGAGAATATTCCGCTCGATGGCGCCCAGCCGTTCGATCCGCCAGTTGTCGGCCGCTTCGCCGATGGTGCGGTCGATCTCGATCAGCTGCGAGACCACGCCCGCGGTGAGTGCTTCGGCCCGGTCGAAAAACGCCGGTTCCGGACCGGTGAGCCGCGCCACCCCGGTGGCCACCAGTGCCACATTCGGCTCCCCGCCCGCCTCGCGGGCGTACAGCATCTGGAGCGCGCGGGCGCGGGCCTTGGTCTCGATCCGGATCACGGGCGGTTCCTCAGTGCGGCGAGTGCATCGGCCAGCGTCAGCGCCGCTTCAGCGGCTTCACGTCCCTTGTTCCCGGCCTCGCCACCGGCCCGCGCCAGCGCCTGCTCCAGGGTATCGACGGTCAGTACCCCGAAGGCCACGGGCATGGCGTACTTCACCGCGACGTCGGCCAGGCTCCGCGCCGCTTCACCAGCGACGAACTCGAAGTGCGCGGTGTCGCCGCGGATCACGGCGCCCAGCGCCACGAGGCACGAGTACCGGCCGGTGCCAGCCGCCGCAGCGGCGGCGGCGCCGAGCTCGAATGCGCCCGGCACCCACAGGGTGTCGACATCATGGTCGGGCACGCCGGCCTCGCGGCAGACCGCCTGGGCACCCTCAAGCAGGCGTCCGGTGACCATCTCGTTGTAGCGGGAGACCAGAATGGCGACCTGGCCGCTGGGCCGAAGCCGCCCGGAGAGTTCGGCCACAGTCAGTGGGTCAGCAGATGGCCGAGCTTGTCGCGCTTGACGTTCAGATAGGCGCGGTTCTCGAGAGTGGGGTCGGAGAGGAGCGGCACCCGCTCGGTGATTTCGAGGCCGTAACCCTCGAGGCCGACCAGCTTGCGGGGATTGTTGGTCATGATCCGGATCGAGGACAGCCCCAGGTCCCGGAGAATCTGGGCCCCGATGCCATAGTTGCGCAGGTCGGGCGCAAAGCCCAGCCGCTGATTGGCCTGCACGGTGTCCTGACCGCCATCCTGCAACGCATAGGCCTTGACCTTGTTGAGCAGGCCAATGCCCCGTCCCTCCTGGTCGAGGTAGACGATCACGCCACTGCCCGCTTCACCGATCTTCTGCATGGCGGCGCGGAGCTGGACCCCGCAATCGCAGCGCTGCGAGCCGAACACGTCACCGGTCAGGCACTTGGAATGCATCCGGACCAGCACCGACGGCTTGCCATGCACCTCACCGCGGACCAGGGCGACATGCTCGGCGTTGTCGACGTCGTTCCGGTAGCCGATGATGGTGAATTCGCCGTGTTCGGTGGGCAGCCGGGCTTCCGCCACCCGGTGGACCAGCTGCTCGTGCTCGAGGCGGTGGGCCACCAGCTGGGCCACCGTTACGAAGGTCAGCGAGTGCTCGCTGGCAAAACTCTCGAGCTCGGGCCGCCGCGCCATGCTGCCATCGGCGTTGAGGATCTCGCAGATCACGCCGGCCGGAGCCAGTCCCGCCAGCCGGGCGAGGTCGACGCTGGCCTCGGTCTGCCCGACCCGCTGCAGCACCCCGCCTGCGCGGGCCCGCAACGGGAACACATGTCCGGGCCGGCGGAGGTCGGCCGGGACGGTGGCGGGGTTGATGGCGACGTGAATGGTGGCGGCGCGATCGGCGGCCGAAATGCCGGTGCTGACCCCAAACCGCCGGTCGGCATCGATGCTCACGGTGAACGCCGTGCCCATGGCTTCGCTGTTCTGGGCCGTCATCTGCGACAGACCCAGTTGATCACACCGCTCCGCCTGCAGCGCCAGGCAGATCAGGCCACGGCCGTGGGTGGCCATGAAGTTGATCATCTCGGGCGTGACCAGTTCGGCCGCGCACACGAGATCGCCCTCGTTCTCGCGGTCCTCGTCATCGGCCACGATGATAATCTTGCCGTTACGCAGGTCCTCAATGGCCTGCGGGATGGTACCGAATGTCATGGGGTCCTGGCTGAATTGCTGCGGCCCCGCTCATCCAGCAGCGCGGCCACGTACTTGCCGATCGCGTCGGCCTCGACATGCACCTCGGCGCCCGGAGTCAATCTGCCCAGCGTCGTATGCTCAAAAGTAAACGGAATGAGCGAGATCTGGACGGTTCCGGGCGCCGGTATGGCGTTGACCGTCAGGCTGACACCGTCGATGGCGATCGAGCCCAGCGGAACCGAGACTTTTGCCACCGCCGGTGGTACCTCGATATCGAACAGCCAGGCGTCCCCGTCCTGGCGCCGAGTCGTGACGGTGCCGATCCCATCGACGTGGCCCTGCACCAGGTGGCCGCCCAGCCGGTCGCCGGCCCGCACCGCCCGTTCAAGGTTGACCGGTCGGCCGGCGGCGTATTTCCGGAGCAGGGTCCGCTCGAGGGTCGTGCCGATGGCGTGAAACGAGAGCACCCCCGCCTTGCCCTGCTCGACTGTCAGGCAGACACCATCGATGGCCACACTTTCACCGATGTGGACCCGCCGGTATGGCGTTTCGATCGTCAGGGTCAACCCATCCGGGCCGGTCACGGCCGAACGGACGGTGCCCATGGCATTCACGATTCCGGTGAACATGGCTCCCGATCCAGCACCAGCAGGGTGTCTTCTCCGAGGGCCCGGCGCTCGACCACGTTCCAGCGGACCGAATCGGCGATCGAGTTGCCGGCCAAGCCGCTGAAGGCCGGCACGCCATCGTCGCCCAGCCAGAGCGGCGACTGGATCCAGTGAAACCGGTCGATCAAGCCCCGGGCGAGCATCGCGCCACCCAGCCGTCCACCGCCCTCGACGACCATCGATTCGATTCCCGCCGAACGCAGTTGGGCCAGCCCTTCGGCCAGCGAATTGGCCACGAAGACCCGCACGCCGGCCGCCTCCATTGAGGTGCGGGCCAGGGTCGGTGCAGTCGGGGCGGCGATAACCCAGGTCGGCAGCTCCCCCGCGGTGCGGACCAGTTTCAGGGTCCGGGGCAGATCAGCCCGCGAGTCGAAGATGATCCGGACCGGCGGACGCCGCGGCTCGAGATCGCCGCGAACGGTCAGCGAGCTGTCATCCACCCGGGCGGTGTGACCGCCGGTGGCAATGGCATCGAACCCGGCCCGCAGCCAGTGGACATAGTCCCGGGCACCCGATCCCGAAATCCAGCGCGAGTGGCCTGCCCGGTCGGCGATCCGGCCGTCAACAGTCGTGGCCAGTTTGAGCGCCACGAAGGGCCGCTCCTGGTTGCGGAACCGGTGGACAAACGCCGCGTTCTGGCGGCAGGCCTCCTCCGCCATCAATCCAGAGCTGAACTCGATGCCGCCGGCAGCCAGCGCTTCGGCACCACCATGCGCCTCGGGATTCGGATCCCGGATAGCCGTAGTAACCCGGCGAATGCCGGCCGCCTGAATTGCCAGTGTGCAAGGCGGCTGTTTGCCCTGATGAGCGCATGGCTCCAGGGTGACGACCAGGGTACCGCCTCGGCCCCGTTCGCCGGCGGCGGCCAGCGCCATCGTCTCGGCGTGCGCCTCTCCGAACTCGGCGTGCCAGCCCTCTCCGACAACCTCTCCACCATTGAGCACCACCGCTCCAACCAGCGGGTTGGGCGCGACCCGTCCCCAGCCCCGCCAGGCCAGCTCCAGTGCGCGCACCATCGCTTCACGCTCATCCATGGCTGGCTCGAGCGCTCACACTGCGGGCAGGACAAGTGGCCGGAATTCGCACTGCGCTCGGGGGTACGGGAATGGCCCCGGAACGGTAAAAACCGTCCGGGGCCGTGACCCACGAAAATAGCGACCAGCGGTCAGAAGCTGAAGCGGAGACCGGCGCCGACGAAAAACCGGGTCCTGGAGGGGTCGTTGCCATCAAAGGTAGTGTACAACGACTCGGCCTTGCCAACCTGCCAGCCTGCTTCGACGGCAAGCTTCACAATCGGCAGGTCGAGCGCGGCGCCCAGGTACGCGATGGTCCGGCTGCGGGTGACCAGCACGTCGATCGGCGGCTGGGCCAGGGTGGTCAGCGGGTCCCGAAACCGGATCGTGGAGCTGCCTTTGTAGTGATCCCAGCCGATGCCACCGTTCAGGTTCAGGATGGACAGCTTGTAACCGGCGCTGAGCCGGAGATTGTCGGCGTTGACCTCGGAGCTGTACTGGTAGTTGTCGCCGCCATCGACGTCACCGTAGGAAATCCGGGGAACGTGGCGGTGCATGTACGAGACGGAAATCGCCGGAACCGGACCGTGGCCATCGGTGATCCCGACCCGGGCGCCATACCCCAATCCCAGCGCAATCGAACCGATATGGGGAGCATCCGGATCGACGGTGAGATTATCAATAACACCGGTGGGAATCAGCAGGGCGGAGCCGAGGGCATCGATGGAGAGCAGTCCGCCCTGCAGGCCCTTGAACAGCCCGAACGCCAAATCGACGTTGGGCGTGCCGGCCCAGACTTTCGATCCCTGGGCCACGGTCCGGCTGGAACCGTCATAGTTGAGTTCAGGGGTCACGACCTGGGTGGCGTTGGCCCGAAGCGCGATCGACAGGTGAAAGAAGCCGCCCAGGGTGCGTGCGGTGCCGATCACGGGGCTGCCGCCACTCACGGCCAGGCCGACCACCGGAGTGAAGATCGCGGTGCCGTCGATGGCGGCGTTGCAGACATTGTAGGTCTGGCTTGATGCGGAATAGGGATCACACTGGGGATTCTGAGCCCGGGCCACGGCCGGCACCAGCGCCAGCACCACTCCGGGAACCAACAGGCGGGCAACTGACACGAAACCTCCACAGGTTAACTGATGAAGCGCACCTCCACCGGTCCGGAACGGACCTCACCGATGACCCAGGTTGGCACCCCGTCAGCCGTCGCCGCCAATTGCGCGGCGCCGACATCAGCTCGGGGCAGCACCGCGATCAGGCCGATGCCGAGGTTGAACACGTCCCGCATTTCCGTGGTGGACACCGATCCGCTGCGCTGCAGCAGCCGGAACAGCGCAGGCACTGTCCAGCTGCCCGTCTCGACGACCGCCTGACATCCGTCAGGCAGGATCCGGACCAGATTGCCCGGAATTCCGCCGCCAGTGATATGGGCCAGTCCATGGATGGTGGAAATAACGGGCATGACCGCCTTGACGTAGCTCTGGTGTACGGCCAGCAGCAGGTCCGCCACCGTGCCATCGGCCTCGGGCAGGAACTGGTCGATCGTGGCCTTCATATGCTCGAACAGGATTCGCCGGGCCAGGGTGTAACCATTGGTATGAAGCCCGGTTGAGCCATAGCCCAGCAGCACATCGCCGGGGCGGATCCGGTCGCCGTGGAGGGCCTGGTCCTCCTCGACCACACCGATGATCGTGCCGGCCAGGTCGTAGTGCCCGGGCTGATACAGCCCCGGCATCTGGGCGGTTTCCCCACCGGCCAGCGCCATCCCGTGGGCTCTGCAGCCACGGGCAATTCCTTCCACAATTCCGGCAATTTGCTCGACCGAAAGCCCTGATCCTGCGATGTAGTCCATGAAGGCAATCGGCCGGGCTCCGTGCACCAGGATGTCGTTGACGCTGTGATTGACCAGGTCCTCGCCGACCGTATCGAAACGTCCCGCCTGCAACGCCACGAGCACCTTGGTGCCGACCCCATCGGTGCTGAGTACCAGCACCGGCTTGTTCATTCCGGCGGGCACTCGCACCATCCCGCCGAACGCGCCGACCTGGCCGACCGACAGCGACGTGCGAGTGCTCTTCACCAATTCACCGATCCTGGCCTTGGCCTGATCGGCGCCGACCAGGTCAACTCCGGCGGCAGCGTACTGGCTGTCCGAACCGCTCATCCACTCACCTCGGGAAGATCAACATTGGTGAGCTCGCGGAATTGGCGGACCCGCTGTTCGACATTGGCGGGCGTGATGTCCCCGAAGCCCGTGATCCCGAATGAGGCCACGGCAAACGAGCCCATCGTGGCGCCGTACACCATGGCCCGGCGCAGATTGTCATTGGACAGATCGCCGGTCCGGGCCAGGTGCCCCATGAACCCGCCGGCAAAGCAGTCACCGGCGCCGGTCGGATCAAACACTTCCTCCAGCGGATAGGCCGGAACATAGAAAGTGCGGCCCGCCTCGATCAGCAGGGCGCCGAACTCCCCCTGCTTGATCACCACTCGTGACGGCCCCTGCTTGATGATCCACTGGCCGATCCGGTGGATGTTCCAGTCGCCCGAGAGTTCCCGGGCTTCGCTGTCGTTGATCATCAGCAGGTCGACCCGCTTGAGCAGCTTCAGCAGCGTGTCCCGCTTGCTCGCAATCCAGAAATTCATCGTGTCACAGGCGACAAGCTTGGGGCGCTTGACCTGGTCCAGCACACTGAGCTGCAGTTCCGGGTCGATATTGCCGAGGAACAGGAAGTCGGCCGCCTGGACCGACGCGGGAAGTTTGGGCTGGAACGCCGCGAATACTCCGAGCCTGGTTTCCAGCGTCTCGCGGCTGGCCAGATCGAACGAATACTTGCCGCTCCATCGGAAGCTTTCGCCGGTCACCTGCTCGACGCCGCTCCAGTCGATCCTCGAATTGAGCGCATGGAGCTGAGTCAGCGGGTAATCGCTGCCAACCACCCCGACCACCTGCACCGGTGTGAGCAGCGCGGCAGCAGCGCTGAAGTAGACCGCCGAACCACCCAGGGCATCGGTCACCTTGCCGAACGGGGTCTCGACCGAGTCGAGCGCGACGCTTCCGACCACCAGCAGACTCATGAGATCACATCCGGTCAGGGGCCGAGAGGCCCAGAAGAGTGAGGCCATTGGCGACCACGATCCGGGCGGCCCGGGCCAGCGCCAGTCGGGCGGCCTCGGTCGCCGGCGGCTCGCCGAGCACTCGGCAGTGATGGTACCAGCCGTGGATCAGACGGGCCAGTTCCTCGAGATAGCCGGTGATCCGGTGAGGCTCCAGTTCGCGGGCCGCCCGGCTCACCGTCTCGGGAAAGACCGCCAGCTTCTTGAGCAATTCGAGATCGAGTTCATGCGGCAGCGCGTCGAGCGAGATGCTGCCTGATGCCTGATCAGGGTCGCGGCCGGCGTTCCGGAAGATCCCGCTCAACCTGGCGTGCGACATCTGGACGTAGAACACCGGATTTTCTTCCGTCTGGCTCTTGGCCAGGTCCACATCGAAGGTGAACTGCGAGTCGCCACGGCGCATCAGGAAGAAGTAGCGGGCCGCGTCGACGCCGACTTCCTCGAACAGGTCACGCAGGGTGACGAACTCGCCGGAGCGCTTGGACATCTTCACCTCTTCCCCGCCCCGCACCACCTTCACCAGCTGGACCAGCGCCACGTCGAAGAACTCGCGGGGATAGCCCAGCGCCAGCAGCGCGGCCCGCATCCGGGGGATGTACCCGTGATGGTCGGCGCCCCAGACATCGATGACCCGGTCGAAGCCCCGGACGTGCTTGTCCACGTGATACGCGATGTCAGGGACGAAGTAGGTGAACGACCCGTCGCTCTTCCGGAGCACCCGGTCCTGGTCGTCGCCGAAGTCGGTGGTGCGGAGCCAGAGCGCGTGATCCTTTTCGAAGGTCAGCCCCCGCTGATTCAGGAGATTCAGCGTCGAGGCAACCGCCTGCCTGTCGTAGATGGCCTGTTCCGACGACATGATCTGAAACCGCACCCCGAACGTGGCCAGGGTATCGTCCTGCTCGGCGCGCTGACTGAGAAGAATCGCGGCCCGGGACCGCTTGACCCCTTCGGCTTCCGGCAGGTCAGCAAATTCCTTCCCCTCGCGCGCCAACAATTCCTGGGCGGTGGCCTCGAGATACCCGCCGTGATACCCGCCTTCTGGAATGTCCGCTGGACGCCCCACCGCCTGCTGGATCCGGGCCCACAGGCTCTGGGCCAGCCGATCGATCTGCACCCCGGCATCGTTGATGTAGAACTCGCGGGTGACGGCGTGACCGCTCCACTCGAGCAGCGCGGCAATGCCGTCACCCAGGGCGGCGCCCCGGCCATGGCCCACGTGCAGCGGCCCGGTCGGATTGGCCGAGACGAACTCGACGTTGACCCGGGTGCCCTTGCCGGTTTCAGAGCGGCCGTAGCCGGTGCCCTGGCTGATGATTCGGGTCAGGAGTTCGGAGAGCTGGTCCTGGGCCAGCCAGAAGTTGATGAACCCCGGGCCGGCGATCTCGGTCTTCGAGACCACGCTCGGCGGCAGATTGAGGGCCGCAATGACCTGGGTGGCGATCTGGCGGGGGTTGGCCTTGCGGGCCCGGGCGATGAGCATGGCCAGGTTGGTGGCCAGGTCGCCGTGGCCCTGATCACGAGGCCGCTCGAGCACGATGGGAATATCGGCCGCGCCCAGCTCTGCCGCGACCCGGGTCAGGGCCGCGCGGATCTCATCGCTCACGAAGGCCGGTTCTTCTTGCGGGCCGACTTGCTGGCGACGCCGGGCTTGTCAGGCTTTGCCGGCGTCACGCTCGCCGCCGGCTTCTCGATCTTGGCAGGAGCGTCGGGCTTTTCGCTGGTGGTCGGGACGGCGGGCGTGTCGCTTTTTTCGATCTTGGGCGTGGCGCTCTCGGTCGATTCCGATGCGCCTTCCTTCCGGGGGCCCTTGCCGTCCTTGCCGTAATCGGTGATGTAGAAGCCGGATCCCTTGAAGACCAGTCCGGCCCCGCCCGAGATCTGGCGCACCGCCATCTTGCCGCAGACCGGGCACTTGCCGCGAGGCTTGTCGGCCATTTTCTGGAACAGATCGAACTGGTGCCCATTGGGGCAGAGGTACTCGTAGGTCGGCATCCTGCTCCTGCGACTAAGAAGAAACGGGGCAATAACTTACCCCGGGATTGGAGTGCATTCAAGCCTTGGGTAACTGAATTCGCCGGGCAGCCATGACCGGAACTTCGACCGCAAAGGCTCAGAGTACGCAAAGGTTCGCAAAGTTTTTGATGATGGGTTGATACACGACGGCTACTGTGAGCCCATGAACTGCCACCAAGTTGACCCACTCGGGCTTGAATTGAATGCGGTATCCAGGCAGGTCATCGGCGCAGCGATCGAAGTTCATCGCTCAGTCGGGCCCGGACTTCTTGAATAGGCCTATGCCTCCTGCCTTGGCCGTGAACTCGATGTGCGTCACATCCCATTCGAGAGGGAGGTCCCGATTCAACTCGAGTTCAAGGGGATGATCCTGCAGTGCAGCTATCGATGTGATCTGGTCGTTGCGGCAGAGCTTATCGTCGAAGTGAAGGCTGTCGAGAGCCTTCAGCCCATCCACACCGCCCAATTGCTGACCTACCTTCGACTTCGCCGAAGCCGACTCGGCTTGTTGTTCAATTTTCATGTGCCAGCATTGAAGCTCGGCATCCGAAGGGTGGTAAACAATTTCTAGTCATTCTTTGCGAATCTCCGCGTCTCTGCGGTGATAGTTGCTGTTAGTGTTCAAACCGGCCGATACACCCCCCAGGCCTGCCGCAGCGCATCGCTGATCTCGCCGAGCGTGGCCCTGGCCCGGACGGCGTCGATCACCACCGGCATCAGGGGCCCAGTACCCCGAGCCACGTCCCCGACCGCCGTAACCGTCCGCGCCACCAATGCCGCATCGCGCCCCGTCTTGACCGCCGCCAGCCTGGCCCGCTGCCGAACCGCCAGCGCCGAGAAATTCGGCATGGGGATGACCGGCGCAGCACTGCCATCGGTGAATTTGTTGACCCCGACCACCACGCTGGCGCCCGACTCCTGGGCCCGCTGCAAGTCATAGGCGCTCTGGGCAATTGCCTCCTGGAAGAATCCCTTCTCGATGGCCACCGCTGCCCCGCCGATCCCGTCGACCTGGTCAATCAGTGCCACCGCTTCCCGCTCGATCCGGTCGGTCAGCGCCTCGACGTAATAACTGCCGGCCAACGGGTCGATGGTATCGGCCAGGCCGCTTTCGTAGCCGAGGATCTGCTGAGTGCGGAGTGCCAGGGTGGCGGCTTCGGCCGTCGGCAGCGCCAGCGCCTCGTCGTAGCCGTTGGTGTGCAGCGACTGGGTGCCGCCGAGGGTGGCGGCCAGCGCCTGGATCGTGACCCGGACCACGTTGTTGAGCGGCTGCTGCGCCTGCAGGGTGACGCCACCGGTCTGGGTGTGGAACCGCATCCTGGCCGTGGCGTCATCCCCGGCGAAGCGCTGCCGCACCAGCCGGGCCCAGAGTCGGCGGGCGGCCCGGAACTTGGCGGCCTCCTCGAACAGGTCATTGTGGGAGGCGAAGAAAAAGGACAGCCGGGGACCGAACTGCCCGAGCACCAGGCCCGCCTCCAGCGCTCGGCCGACATACTCGATCGCGTTGCAAAGGGTGAAGGCCACCTCCTGCACCGCGGTGGCGCCGGCCTCCCGCATGTGATACCCGCTGATCGAGATGGGATTGAAGTTCATCCCTTCCTCGGCCACGAACCGGAACAGGTCGACCGCCAGCCGGAGTGACGGGCCGGGCGGATAGATGTAGGTGCCCCGGGCGATGTACTCCTTGAGCACGTCGTTCTGCACCGTGCCTGACAGCGTCTGCCGTGCCACCCCCTGCTCTTCACCGACCACCACATACATCGCCAGCAGGATTGCGGCGGTTGCATTGATCGTCATCGAGGTCGAAACCTGGTCCAGCGGGATACCTCGAAAGAGATCGGCCAGGTCATCGACCGTGTCGATCGCCACCCCGACCCGTCCGACTTCGCCCTCCGCCATTAAATGATCGGAATCGAAGCCCATCTGGGTCGGCAGATCGAAGGCGGTGGAGAGGCCACTCTGGCCGGCCGCCAGCAGCAGCCGAAACCGCTGGTTGGTTTCCTCGGCGGTGCCGAAGCCGGCGTATTGCCGCATGGTCCAGAGCCGACCGGTGTACATGGTGGGCTGGACGCCACGGGTGAACGGGAACTGGCCAGGCAGGCCGAGGTCGCGGGTGGGATCGCCGGTCCAGTCGGCGGGTCCGAAGACCGGCCTTTCACCTTTGGGCATCAGCGCACACCCCCGGGGTGCCGCAGGTGGCCCGCGGATGAACGCGACAACACCAGCTTGGCCGCGAATGAACGCGGATGAACGCGGACCGCTCCGAGAGCGATCGCAGCCCGCCTCGCAATCCGGACATCAGGAATGATGGTGGTTGACAACAAGAGCGTTGACTCAGTGTGGGGGATGATATTCCATAACGCGACAGGCCGATCCGTGCCCGCCAAGCGGTCCGCGTTCATCCGCGGCCCAATCAAGTCATCCGTCGGAGCACGTCGGCGACATATCCGACGTCTTCCCGGGACCCGATCACCAGCGGGGTCCGCTGATGCAGCGCCGTCGGCACGATATCGAGAATCCGGTTCATCCCGTCGGTGGCCGACCCCTGCGCCTGCTCGGCGATAAAGGCCATCGGTGAAGCCTCATACAGCAGCCGCAGCTTGCCGTTGACGTTCCGCGCATCGGCCGGGTAGAGGTAGATCCCGCCGGCCACCAGGTTGCGATGGAAGTCGGCGACCAGCGAACCGATGTATCGGCTGTTCTTGCCGGCGATCTCGTCCGGCCGGTCGCCGTGGAATCCCCGCACCGCCGTCTGCATCCCTCGGTCCCAGCGGGCAAAGTTGCTCTCGTTGACACTGTAGTACTTGCCGACGCGCGGAGTGACCATTCTGGGATGGCTGAGCAGGAACTCGCCAATCGTGGGGTCGAGCGTAAAGCCCGCCACTCCCTGTCCGGTGGTATAGACCAGCATGACGCTGGACCCGTAGATCACATATCCCGCCGCCACCTGCCGGCAGCCGGGCTGCAGCACGTCGACCACGGTGCCCGGCCCCTCCGAGCTGACCCGGCGATAGATACTGAAGATCGTGCCGACCGGTCCATTGGCGTCGATATTGCTGGATCCATCGAGCGGGTCGTACAGCACCACGTACCTGCCCGGAATCTGCCCGTCGGGCACGGGAATCAGCTCCTCATCCTCTTCTGACGCCATCACGCAGATCCGGCCGGTGCCCTCCAGCGACTGCTTCATCGTCTCGTTGGCAAAGATGTCCAGCTTCTGCTGCTCCTCGCCCTGGATGTTGGCGGTGCCGGCGCTGCCCAGCACCCCGACCAGCCCGGCCCGCCGGATGGCGGCCGCCACGATCTTGGCCGCCAGCATGATGTCGTACAGCAGGTTGGACAGTTCGCCCGTGGCATCGGGGTATTGGTCTTCCTGCTCGAGGATGAACTTCTCGATGGTGACGATGGATGTGCGATTGAGCACGCAATCTCCCGGCAAGCGTCAGGAATCGGTTGAATGACAGGGCAGTCGGGTGGTGGCCCGCCGGCTGCTGATTTCGAGACCATGATCGTGGACCCGGACCGTGATCTCGCCATCCTGGTCGGTGCGCCAGACCGGGATCTGGTGCTGGGCCAGCCGGGCCAGCGTTTCCGGCGAAGGATGACCATACCGGTTGCGGGCGCCGACGCTGATCACGGCGGCAGCCGGATCGAGGGTACTGAGCCACGCCTCGCCGCTGGCACCGTGCGAACCGTGGTGCCCCACCTTGAGCAGGTCAACCGCCCCCACCCGTGCCGTCATCACTGCCTCTGCATCGAACCCGGCATCCCCGGAAAAGAGTATCCGGCAGCCGCCGAATTCGAGCCGCAGCACCGCCGAGTCCTCATTGAGATCGAGCCCGCGATCCGGCCAGCTGGGATCGGGATGGACGATGATGAACCGAACGCTATCCACTGTCAGGGTATCGCCGTTGCGGGCCGCCCGCCAGCGACTGCCCCGCTCCGCCACCCGGTCCAGCAGGCCGAGGTAGACCGAATCGGCCACCTCGTCGCCCGGTTCGATCACGAAGCCCACCGGGTAGCTGGCCAGTACCGCAGCCGCGCCGCCGATGTGATCGAGGTGTGGATGCGACAAGACCATCGCCGCAACCGAGTGGGCACCATGCCGGGCCAGCTCGGGAACCACCACATCACGGCCGGCATCCCCGGACGGTCCCCGGGGTCCGGCATCGATCACCACCCACTGGTCTGCCGGAGTATGGATCAGCGCCGCATCACCCTGACCGACGTCGAGGAAATGTAATGTGAGCCCCTCATCGCGGGCACCGAGGCTGGTCATCCCATCCATCAGCAGGATTAGCCAGGCGGCAGCGGTCGCAATGGCCAGCCACCTGGCTCGCGACAGCGCCGGACTGACCCCGGCCCAGGTGCCCCAGATGGCCGCGGCGAGCAGCGCCAGCCATGGCACTGCCGAGACCGGCTCAGCCGGCTGCAGGATGGCAAGTCCCGGAATGGCTGCCCCGACACTGGCCAGTCCATCGAGCCCGGCGAGGCCAAGTCCGCTGCCGTCAGCCAGTGCGGCCGCGAGGGGCGGTACCACCGGTGCCACGAGGACGCTGGCCAGCACCCCGGGGAGCGCAACCGCGGCGAGGGGAATTGCCACGAGGTTGAGGATGATCCCAGCCAGGCTGACCATTCCGAGGACCGCGGCGGTGAGCGGTGCCGTGGCGAGCGTGGCGCCCACCGATCCAGCCACGACCCGAATCAGCGGCTGCTCCGCCAGGGCACTATCGCTCCAGCGCACCGCCCGTGACGCGCCCCAGAGCGAAAGAAATGACAGCCACGCCCCGAGGCTGGTGATGCACCAGGGATCCAGGGCCAGCAGCACCAGTGCAGTGAAGGCCAGCAGTGAATCGGAATCGATCCGACGCTGGCGGAATCGCTCGAGTGCCAGGACCAGCACCAGCAGCGCTGCCCGTGCGGCTGGTGGTGGCCAACCGAGGAAGGCCACGTAGGCCGCCGCCACCACGGCCGCCGCCATCGGTACCTTCGCGATCGAACCGGGAGGTCCGTACCGCACTGCCAGCGGGCGGCCGAGCAGCAGCACCCATGCCGCGATCAGTCCGACGTGGAACCCGCTGATCGACAACAGGTGCACCAGTCCCGAACGGGCATACCGCTGCCGCACTTCGGGCGACATCGAGGCCCGGTGGTTCAGGATCAGGGCTTCGACCACCCCGGCCCGCGAGCCATACAGCGACCGAATCCGTCGGGTGATGGCGGTGCGCAGCCGGTCGGATAGTCCGGGCATGCCGCCCGCCGGCCTGACCGTCTCCACCAGCAATATTCCGCTCGGCGGGCCCAGCGCCACCGTGTCCGGAATCCACCGACCCCGAGCCCTGGCATCACGTCCGACCGTGAGCGTCGTGTCGCCGGCGGGCCACCTGGCCAATATGGAACCCTGGCACTCTCCGCCCACCGGGCTGACCTCCAGCAGCCCCCCGCGCCAATCCGGCAGCTCGTTCAGTCGCACCGTGAGGTCGATCTGGCCGCCAGGCAGCAGCGCCGCACAGCTGTTCTCCGATTCGGCCAGTGCGGTGAGCGCGGCCAGCCGGCCGAGCAGTGCAATGAGCAGTACCGCTCCCGCAGTGGGCCAGCGGTGCCAGCTACCCAGTACCGCGAGGCCGAGCACCACCAGCGCGAGTCGTGGATCCCCAAAACGCGAGAGGCCGGTCAATAGACCGGCCCCAAAAGCCAACAGGATGACTGGAGTGGGCCGCCGGATCACCGGCAGCCCTGAGGCGGCATCACTTCGGACTCAGCGGACCATGTCTGGGCGCCAGCCCGATCTTCCTCAGCCCGTCGATGACCACGACTTCGATCTGCGAGCGCCACTGGTCCTTCTCCAGATTGACCTCCGTCACGACCGTGCCCTCGTTGCCCGAGACATACTTGGGCGGCAGCCGGTTCAGGGCATAGACCAGGACGTCGGTCTGACAGAGATCGCAGCCGCAGACCTCCGGATAACGAGGCAGCAGCTGCTCGTAAGCCTGGGAGACATGCTGCTCCACCAGATTCTTGACCATCAGAGCACCGCCAGCTGGGGACGCACCACCGAGCCCGTGAAGGTCGAGCCCGTCGTGCCGGTAAGCACCACCTGATGATACTCACCGATCTGGTCCGGCGGCAGGTCGAGCAGGACCATAAGATTTCCCCGGGTACGGCCGAGCAGCAGATCGCCGCGCCGCGCGGGACGCTCGACCAGCACCTCATGTGACGACCCCACCCTGGCCAGATTCCGCTGGGTCCCCTGTCGCCGCATTGCCTCGATGAGCCGCCCCAGCCGTTCGGCGGCGATTTCTTCTGGCACGTGGTGCGGGATCCGTTCGGCCGGAGTTCCTTCGCGGACCGAGTACTTGAAGGTGAAGGCGGCATCGAACCCGGCGGCGGACACCAGCGAACAGGTCTCGCTGAAATCGGTCTCGGACTCGCCGGGGAATCCGACGATGATGTCAGTCGAAAGTGTGATGGCGGGAATGGCCGCCCGCAGCCGGGCCACGACTTCGAGGTAGCCTTCACGGGTGTAGCGCCGCAGCATCCGGCGGAGCACCGCAGTGGAGCCACTCTGGGCCGGCAGGTGCACGTGCTCGCAGACCTCGGGGGTCGTGGCCATGGCCTCGACCACCCGGTCGGTGAAATCGGTGGGATAGGGACTGGTAAACCGGACCCGGCGGATGCCGTCGACGGCGCCAACCGCGCGGAGCAGGTCGGCAAAATCGTGGGTTCCGTCAGTATAGCTGTTGACCGTCTGCCCAAGCAGCGTCACCTCCGAGGTGCCCTGGGCGGCGAGCATCGCCACCTCCCGCACCACATCCTCCAGTGTACGGCTGCGCTCGGCGCCCCGCGTATACGGAACTATGCAGAAGGTGCACTTATAATCGCAGCCACGCTGGACCGTGACGAACTGGGTGACGCCCGGCTGGCGGACCGGCGGCACATCCTCGTAGTGCTCCCACGAGCGAAATCCGGTCTCACTGACCCGGTCACCGCCCTGGGCCTGGCAGACCAGTTCATCGAGGTTGCGATAGGCATCGGGTCCGACCACGAGGTCGACGCGAGGCACCTGTTCGAGCAGCCGGGGTCCGAGGCGCTGGGCCATGCAGCCGACCACGCCCAGGATATCACCGGGGCGCTTGTGCCGCTGCAGCTCGCCCATCCGGCCGATGACCCGCTGCTCGGCGTTGTCGCGGACGGCACAGGTGTTGAGCAGCATGACATCCGCCTCGGCCGGATCCTCGGTCCTGACGTAGCCGGCGCGGACCATGACCCCGAGCATCAACTCGGAGTCGGCCACATTCATCTGGCAGCCGTAGGTCTCAAGGTAGATCCGCTTCATCGGTCGATCAGGGACGGAGCATGACCTGGAGGCTCACGATCGTCGCCCGCTCCTTGCGGCCGGCGTTGTCCGACCGGAACACCTCTTCCAGCGACGCCTCGATGGCGCCGCGGCCGCGGGCAAAGCGGATCCCGGTGCCGGCGGAGAATCCCAACTCATCGGGGTAATCGCCCTGGTCCAGCGAGAAAGGCAGCCGCGAGTAATGCAGGCCCAGCCGCAGTGGCAGCTGATCGCCCGATTTGTGGGTCTTATATTCCACACCAGTGGAGAGGTCGAACGAGTTACGCGACCCGGGCACGCCCATCCTGAGCAGATCGCTGTTGGCCCCCGACCAGGTCCGATAGACCCCCTGCACCGCCAGCTGGATCTTGGGACTGGGCCGCAGCAGCGCCGCGGCACTGAAGGTGTACGGCAGATCAATGCGAGTCACGGCCAGCGAATCGACCTGCTGCTTGGCCTCGCCGTCACTGCGGACCGAGGCCGCCAGCAGCAGCGTGCTCCCGACCCGTCGGATCACTCCGATATCCACACCGAAGGAGTTATAGGAAAGCTCCGAGCGGTAGGAGATCGATTGAAAACTGGTGTCGGGGAAGGCCCGCCGCACCCGGACCCGGTTGGACCCCGGCAGCAAATGGAGCCCGACGGCAATCACCCACTCGGGCGAGGGACGCCAGGCCACCACTCCACGGATATCCGAAATACCGCCGGTCGCGCCGACCGAGTCGAACACCGCGACTCGCTGTCCTCCCAAGGTCACCGTGTCAGTCCGAAAGGCATCGTAGTCTCGATCGGCGTAGCTGCTGAAGCCGATGCCCACCACCAGCTTGGATTTCCGGATCGGGCCGCCGACCAAGAACGAGGGAAAGCGCGAGTCGCGGAGGGAGGCATCGCCATCGGGGCTCTGCCACGACCGCCACTCGCCCAGCACACTGAAGGTCGCGGTCAGGCCGCCCAGCGAGGAGATCGACGCGGGGTTGAGCGTCGAGGTCCCGTCGAACGAGGCAAAGCTTCCGCCGGTCCCCAGCGCGGTGACGCTGGCGCCCCGGTACGGATGGCCGAGGTCGAGAATGCCGAACTGTGATGATTGGGCCAGGGCCGAGGCCGGCGCCGTGAACAACAGCAGAAGGCAGAGGAGCCGTCGCACTAGGGCCTCGAGAAGATGTAGGGCAGCGAATAGGTCACGATCAGCCTGGGCTCGAACCCCGGAGTCCGAGTGGACCCGAAGATTGGCTGGGCAAAGCTGCCGCCCTCCTCATTGAGTGACACTACCAGGATGTGCGGCAGATCGATGGTGCCGCCCCAGGATCGGACCAGGGTGGTGACCGGCAGCGAGACGGTATCCGAGGTACCAAAGTTGAGTGAGTCGCTGAGCACGAGAATGCTGCTGACCGGTGACTTCCGCCCCAGGTCGGTCAGCGCATTCCGGGCCGCTACCCTGGCACTGACATGAGGCAGCCCGTTGATCGGGGCGATGGGAATCAGGATAAGCTTGGCCTTGACCACCGTCCCGGTGTCGGTGATCCGCTTGGGCAGTTCGAACCGGAAGATGGCGCGCGAGGAGGGAATGCCGCCGAGCGTGATATGGTCGTTGTCCGGCACCACTGGAGCGGCCGCCCGTGTCCCGGTGAGAAATCCTGCCCGGCTCATGATCTGGTGCTGCACCAGCGTGTCGGCGGTATCGGCCGTGACGAACGAGGCCCACAGCGGTGAATTGGCGGCCAGACCGCCGGAGAGGATCACCCCGGTGGCCGAGGGGCCACCAAGCCTGAGCCCAATCGACAGCTTGCCCGAGTCGGCAACCGGAATCTGCAATCGGGCCAGGTCCGGGCCGGTCAGCACAGTCTGCAGGATGCCGCTGTGCACGCTATCGGGAATCGGAATGCTGGCCAGCAGCTTGGTTGGATCGGTGACGCCGGCCTGGATTTCCGGGTACTCGACGGTGGAATCAACCGTCGGGGCCAGCTGATACAGGTAGAGCGTATCGCCGAGGGCCAGGGTGTCCCGGACCACCAGATTGAACCGGAAGGCGACGGAGTCGACCGTATACGCCAGAGTATCGGTCGTGGTATCAGAGCCGAGCACGATGAAAGTCGCCCGGGGGACGAACCGTACGTAGGCCCGGTCATCGGCCGCCGGCAGTCCGTTGGAGACCAGGATGGTGAGTTCGTGATCCCGCAGGATGTAGCCGGCAAAGCTGCTGTCGGCGCCATCCAGCGGGGCGATGGTGTCCTGCACCAGCTGCGGGGCCGCGAGGCAGGGTTCCTTGCATGGGGCGGGGGCCGCCAGCCGCTCGGAACAGGCGCCGACCACCAGCGCCACCAGTCCGACCAGCGCAAATCCATTCCTTCCCTTCATCACGAACCTTTCGTCGTTGCGTCGAAGCGGAACGGTGCTGGCAACAACTCGGCCAGCGTCCAGCGTCGCTCTTCCATGCGGCCAAGCGCCCGAACTTCGAGATCGGGCCCGAATTCCATCAGTACCTGCCGGCAAGCGCCGCACGGTGGCGCCGGCGGATCCTGCTCGGTCACGATCACCAGACGAACAAACCGCCTGGCTCCTTCCGCCACCCCGGCCGCAACCGCATTACGCTCGGCGCAAACGGTCAGGCCGTACGAGGCATTTTCCACGTTGCAGCCGAAAAACCGCCGGCCATCATCGGTCTCGATCGCGGCGCCGACCCGGAACCCGGAATACGGGGCGTGGGCATGCGCCAGCGCGGTGCGGGCCAGCCGTTCGAGCGGATCAGCCATGGAGCAGCGCATCCAGGAAGGACGTTCCGCTGGCCAGCGGGGCCACGCCGAGGAACTCCGCCACCGTCTGTCCCACATCGGCGAAGCTGCGCCGGACCCCCAACGGTACGGGGTGGAGCTGGGGTCCCACCGCCAGGACCGGCACTCGCTCACGCGAATGATCGGTCGACGGAGTAGTGGGATCATTGCCGTGATCGGCGGTAAAGATAACGAGATCCTCGGACCGCATTGTGGCCAGAATTTCCGGGACGGCCTCATCCAGTTGGGCCAGACCCCGCCGGAATCCGGCCACGTCGTTGCGGTGGCCCCAGCTCTGGTCGAACTCGATCACATTGGCCAGCAGCAAGCCATCAGGCATCGACGTCAGCGCCGAGATGATCTCGGTGTAGGCCTCAGGATTGGTCGGGGCATGCCGGCTGCTGATGTTCCGTGCGGCAAACAGGTCGTCGACCTTCCCCACCCCACGAGTGCCCAGTCCCGCTTCGGCCAGCCGGTCGAGCAGCGTTACGCCGGGCGGCGGGAGACTCAGGTCCCGCCGGTTTCCGGTGCGCCAGAATGACCCCGGACTTCCGACAAACGGCCGGGCAATCACCCGGGCCACCGCCAGCGGACCAGCGAGCAGTTCCCGGGCGGTGACACAGGCCGCGTACAGCTCCTCGAGCGGCACCTTTTCTTCATGGGCCGCAACCTGGAAGACGCTGTCGGCCGAGGTGTAGACGATCCAGTCGCCGGTGGCGAGATGCCGAGTGCCGAATCGTTCGATGATCTCGGTGCCTGATGCGGCGATGTTGCCCAGAATTCCGCGGCCGGTCTGCTGGCGGAAGGCCTCGATCAGGCCGGATGGAAATCCATGGGGAAACACCGGAAAGGCCCGCTCGATCACCACGCCGCAGAGTTCCCAGTGGCCGGTGGTGCTGTCCTTTCCGGGGCTCACTGGCTCGGCGACGCCGTAGGCGGCCGCCGGCCGATCGACCGCGGCGATTCCAGGCAGTGTGGCGCAGCACCCCAGCCCCAGCCATTCGAGGTTCGGCAGCCGAAGCGGCTCCCCCGCCCGCGCGACGTTGCCCAGCGTATCGCTGCCGCTGTCCCCGTAGCTCGCCTGGTCGTGCGCTGGCCCGATGCCCAGGCCATCGAGGACAATGATCGCCGCGCGCCGCACCGGATCAGGCGCGAGGGGTGGTCTGCACGAACCGGAATCGCAAGGCGGTCAGCGCTTCGGTCAGCAACCGCAGCTCATCGGCGTCGAGATTGCCCTTGGTTTTCAGTTCCAGCATGGCCAGGGTGTCGATCATGGCCTGCGCCATCTGGCGCGCATCGGCGCCCTTGATCTGCTCGGCGCCGGGCGGCAGCTGGCCGTTGAGCGCCTGTTCCGACTGCTGGGCCAGGCCCAGGACCAGTGAGGCAAAGTGATTGTTCATGGCTCGTAGTAGCGCCGCTCGACGCGCGGTGAAAGTGAAGTGAGCAGTTCGTAGCTGTTGGTTCCGGCCAGGCGCGCCTGCTCGCCGAGCGAGACCTGGCCGCCCCAGATGGTGGCGATGTCGCCGACCGCGCACGGTACCGTCGGGCTGACCATGGTCATGTCCATCGTGACCCGACCGACGATCGGGGCCCGGTTCTCACCCAGTTCGATGGTGCCGCGATTGGACAGCGCCCGGGGCACCCCGTCGGCGTAGCCGATGGCAAGGGTGGCCACCACGGTATCGCGCGGTGCCCGCCAGGTGGCACCATAACTCACCGATTCTCCGGCCGGGACCGTCCGGGTGGCCACGACGCGAGTACGGAGTCGGGCGGCTACCTGGGGTGCCGGCCCCTGAATCCCGGCTCCGCCGCCGTACAGATAGATGCCTGGGCGGACCAGATCGCCGGCCATCCGGGGCCCCGCCATGGCAGCGGCGCTGTTGGCAGCGTGGACCAGCGGTGGCCGGCGGGGCAATCCGCCCACCGCCTCCTGAAACCGGCGCCACTGCTCCTCGGTGGCCTGGGAGTCGGTGTCAGACGAGTGGAAATGGGTGAAGACCCCTTCCCAGCGAGTGGCTCGCTCGAGTCGGGGCCGGATCGCGGCCCAGACCGCGGCGTTGTCCCACCGCAGGCCAGACCGGTGCATGCCGGTGTCGACTTCGAGATGAAAGGGGTGGTCGCCCGAATCGAGCCAGGCGGAGAGGGCGACAGGGTCGCCGATGGTGGGACGGAGCCGATGGGCCACCAGCCCGGGGACCAGCACTGCGGAGAGCGGCTCGAAAACCACGATCGGCTGCACGATGCCGCCCCGGCGCAGTTCAATTCCTTCCGCCAGACTGGCCACCCCGAACCCCCATGGGTTGGTGACCAGCAGCGCCCGGGCCACCGGCAGCGCACCCAGTCCGTAGCCAGCGGCCTTGACCATCGGCAGTAGCCTGGCCCCGCTTGCAGCCGCTACCGCCCTCGCATTGGCGACCACCGCCGCGAGATCGACCTCCACCCAGGCGCGCGCCGACTGCTCGGTATTTGACATGGTATTCGGGCGGCGGGTATGATAGGTCTCACGGAGGCTAAATGCAAGAAAATTCAGCGCTTGGACGTGCTATCGCGGTGGTCACGGACCTGCGGAACCGGTGCCCCTGGGACCGGGCCCAGACCCGGCAAACCCTCCGCCCCTACCTGGTCGAAGAGGTGCTGGAACTTGATCAGGCACTGGGGCAGGAAGATCCCGACCGGATCCGCGATGAGACCGGGGATTTCCTCCTGCACCTGGCCTGGCAGTTCGTGATCGCGGCCGAAAAGGGTGAATTCACCCCGGCCGAGATCGCCACTGACCTGGAGGCCAAGATGCGGCGCAGGCATCCACACCTGTATGACCTCGGTCCGGCCGAATCCTGGCAGCGGCTGAAGCAAAAGGAGGGGCGCCGCCAGCTGCTGGATGGGCTGCCGCCGACCTTGCCGGCGCTGATGCTGGCGTACCGACTGCAGGAACGGGCTGCAAGTGTCGGTTTCGATTGGCCGGACACCGGGGGGCCGGCCGGAAAGGTTCGCGAAGAGCTGGCCGAAGTCGAAAGTGAACTGGGCAAACCCGGGGCCCTCAGCCGCAGCTCAGCCGAGGCCGGCGCCCCGATGGTCGCGGCAGACGATCTGGTCGACGAAGTTGGTGACCTGCTGTTTGCTGTGGTCAATCTGGCCCGGAAGGCCCACGTCCATCCCAGCCTGGCCCTCGACCGGGCCAACCAGAAATTCCAGAATCGGTTCACGGCCGTGGAGCGGCTGGCGGAACAGCGCGGGATCGACCTGGCGGGCGCGGGGCTGGAGAAGCTGGATGAGATCTGGGACGAGGTCAAACAGCGTGAGAGGTGACAGGTGACCGGGAGCCGCTCTCTCGATCCCTCTCACCTCTTACCTGTCACGCAGTTGCAGTTTTAGCTACGGGTAGAGCCTGTGCAGTTGCCGGGGAAAGGCAATCATCTCCCGCACATGCGGCTGGCCGGTGATCCAGGCCACAGTCCGTTCGACACCGAGGCCGAATCCGGAATGCACGAAGGTGCCATACTTCCTGAGATCCAGGTACCAGCGATACGCATCCGGATCGAGGCCCTGCGCCTTGATCCGGGCCAGCAGGATATCGTAGCTGTCTTCGCGCTGGCTGCCGCCGATGATTTCGCCATATCCCTCGGGGGCCAGGCAGTCGTTGTTGAGCACGGTCCGTGAATCGTCGGGGTTTTCCTTCATGTAGAAGGCCTTGACCCCCTTGGGATAGTTGAACACGAACACCGGCCGGTCGTACTCCTTGGCCAGCAGCGTTTCATCGTCCCCTCCCAGATCCTTGCCCCATGTCATTTCGGACCCGAGCGTCGCTAGTCTGGCCACGGCATCGGAATAGGAAATCCGCGGGAAGGGGGCCTGGACCTTGAGGAGTGGCGCGGTGTCGCGTTCCAGCTCCTTGAGCTCCTCGGCCCGCCGCTCCAGCGCCCGACCGACAACATAGGCAACGAGATCCTCCTGCAGCCGCATGTTGTCGTCGGAATTATTGAACGCCACCTCCGGCTCGACCATCCAGAACTCGGTCAGGTGCCGGCGCGTCTTCGATTTCTCGGCCCGGAAGGTCGGGCCGAAGCAGTACACCCGGCCGAGCGCGGCCGCGGCCGCTTCCACGTAGAGCTGGCCGGTCTGGGCCAGATATGCCTTGCCAAGGTCGAAATAATCGGTGGAGAACAGGTTGCCGGCGTCCTCGCCAATGGCGCCGGTCAGGATCGGGGTATCCACCAGGATGAAGCCGCGGTCATTGAAGAAGTCGCGGATGGATTGGACCACCTCGTGGCGGACCCGGGCAATGGCCGCCTGACGACGGCTCCGGAGCCAGAGGTGTCTATACTCGAACAGGTAGGACGTCCCATGCTCTTTGGGAGTGATGGGATAGTCCACACTGCCACCGATGATCTCGAGCGTGGTGGCGTGCATCTCGAAGCCGCCCGGGGCCCGGGCCTCGGCCCGCACCACCCCCGTCACCGAGGCGGAGGTTTCCTGGGTCAGTTCCGCAAACCGCAGCCAGGTTTCGTCCGAGACTTCCTTGCGGGAGAGCACCACCTGCAGGTATCCGGTACCGTCACGCAACACCAGAAAGGCGATCTTGCCGCTCGACCGGGTGGTACTCACCCAGCCGCGGACGGTCACCGACTCGCCAGCATGGCGACCGAGGGCATCAATAGTGGCGAAAGTCATGGCTCAGTGAGAAAACGAAGGTGGTCCGGCCGAATGCGCGGGTGGAGTGTAGCCCTGGCTGTGGGAGGCGTCAACGCGGCGTGCGGGGGCTATCGGCCCGATCCGGCGGCCCGTTCCGCGCCGGTACTCGCGCCCGCTCCGGTCAGTGGCACCCCGCTGACCCATCTCTGGACCGCCCACGGCCCCAAGGCCATCACCGAACCGGTCGCCCTCATCGATTCGACGATCTACGTCGGCGGCGGCGGACGACAGATCGCCAAGCTGGACCTGCGCAGCGGTGCGGTCATCTGGAACCAGCGGGTCGGCGGGCCGATGGCGGGCGGTGTGCTGTACAGCGATGGACGGGTCTACACCGCCACCGACCAGCCCGAAGGAAAGCTTCACGCCTGGACGGCACTGGCCGGCAACGACGTCTGGTCCGCCTCGATCGGCCCGGTCAGCACGCCACTGACCATCGTCGGCACGCTGATCCTGGTCCGGACCCGAACCGGGATGACACTGGCCTTCGACGCCATCAACGGCAAACAGAAATGGAAAGCCAGGACCAGCCCGGGCCCGGCTGCGGCGCTGCCCGGACGTACCGGCGAGATCATCGTGCCCGCACTCGACTCGATCTTCCGGCTCGACCTGGCCACCGGTCGAGTGCTGCAGCGGTCCGCCGCGCCCGGACCACTGGTCTTTCCGCTGGTCGGCCACGACAGCACCGTGCGGGGAGTCACCGCCGATGGACTCTTCTTCGAATTGAGTGCCGCGGATCTACGGGTGCAGTGGCGTCTGGCCACCCATGCTCCGCCGGCGGGGCCAATTCTCCAGCGGGGCGATACCCTGGAGTTCGTCTCCCGGCTCGGCCAGTTCTATCGCGCCGCCGTGGGCACTAGAGACGTACCGCTAGCCGTCGGGGATTCCGCCTCACCAGTGGCGTCCGGTCCGGTGCTGATCAACGGGATGTGGCTGATCGGTGGGGCCGACGGAGCGGTGAGTGCCAGGGACTCGGCCGGCACCGAGCGCTGGCGGGTCCCGCTCAAGCGGCCGGCCGATGTGGCCCCGCTGATGATTCCCGGAGGACTCATTCTCATCGGCGGCGATGGATCGATCCATCGATTCCAGTGGTGAAGTGGAGCCGCGCGGCACTCACCGTCCTGCTGGCGGCGGCCCTGACGTCCAGTGCCTCGGCCCAGGACTCCCTGCGGGCCAATCCCCTGGTGCACTGGGGCAAGTGGGGCACCGCTGGTATCAGCCTGGCCTTTCACCTGATCGCCATCTCAGCGCATAACCGATCGGACCGCACCCTCAGCCAACTGACACTCAACTGCTTCGAGACACCGGTGTCCTGCTCGGTGGGATCTGATGGCCGTTACGTCGATTCGCAATCGGAAGCGATGTTCCAGAGTGTCCTGCACGACAACCGGAAGGCCCGGGCCTACCTGATCGGCGGAGAGGTAGCCCTGCTCGGCACGGTGGTCCTGTTCGTCGCAGACCTGACCCGCCACAAGGCCCATCCACCCAACCAGCCGTTCAATCCCGAAATTTCGCCGGGGCCGAACGGCACCACTCACCTCGGATTCCGGTTCAGCTTCTAGAACAATGCTGCCGCGGCTGCTCAACCAGTGCGGAACAACTCCATCGCGCGGGGATAGCGGCCCAGCGCCCGCTGCCGCAACGGCTGGTTTTCCCGCCGCTCCAGCAGCGGATCAGCATCGAGCAGACGCCGGGCCAGTGCCCGGGCCTGTTCCAGTAGTGGGGTGTCCAGCGGCAGCCGGGCGTGACGCAACTCGAATTCGCCGGCCTGGCGGGCGCCGAGCAGGTCTCCCATCTGGCGCTCGGCGAGGTCGAGCTCGGCGATCTCGAAGCCGTCCTCGGTGGCGGCAAACTTCTTCAGCCGGTCGGAGACTCGAGCCCCGCCCAGCAGGACGCAGTAGCTCTCGGCCGCGCCCCGGCCTACCCTGCCGCGCAACTGGTGCAGCTGGGCCAGGCCAAACCGTTCGGGATGATCGATGACCATGACCGTCGCGTTCGGAACATCGATCCCGACTTCGATGACCGTAGTGGCCACCAGTGCGTCAATCTTGCCTTCCCTGAACCTGACCATGATCCGGTCCCGCTCCTCGGGCTTGAGCCGGCCGTGGATCAGGGCCACGGTCAGTTGCTTCCAGCGGGCCGCCAGGAATTCGGCCATGGTGGTCGCGTCACGAAGATCGGTCTTTTCCGACTCCTCGATGATCGGCAGGACGATATAGGCCTGCCGGCCCGCCGAACATTCGTCGTGTACAAAATCGAAGACCTTCTCGCGCTGTGCGCTGGTCCGGGCGGCGGTGCGGATTCTGCCACGCCCAGGCGGGCGCTGCCGGATGATGGAGACGTCCAGATCTCCGTAGCGGGTGAGGGCCAGCGACCGGGGAATCGGCGTGGCGGTGAGCAGCAGCACGTCCGGCGCATCCCCCTTGGCAATCAGCGATGCCCGCTGCTCGACGCCAAAACGATGCTGCTCATCGACGATGACGAGGCCCAGTCGCTGGAACGAGACAGTCTCCTGCACCAGCGCATGGGTTCCGATCACGATCCGTGATGACCCCTTGGCCAGCCGCTGTTTTCGCTCGGCTTTTTCCGCGGCGCTGAGCCGGCCGAGCAGCAGCTCGGGCCGGAGGTCGAGCGGGGCCAGCAACCGGGTCAGGGTCGCGGCGTGCTGCTCGGCCAGCAGTTCAGTCGGCGCCATCAGTGCCGCCTGGTAGCCATTCTCGACGGCCAGCAGCATGGCCCAGAGTGCCACGACCGTCTTGCCGGTCCCGACATCCCCCATCAGCAGCCGGTGCATCCGCTCCGGCGAACCCATATCGGTAGTAATGTCGGCGATGGCCTTGCCCTGATCCTCGGTCAGCGGCCACGGCAGCGACTTGATCAGACGATCGGTAAAGTCGTGCCTGACCGTGAAGGCCACCCCCTTCCGGGCCCGCTTGGCCAGCAGCCGGGCGCGGGCCAGCATCAGCTGCAGGTCCACCAGTTCGTCGAAGGCCAGTCGCCGGCGCCCCTGCTCGGCCTGTTCCATGGTGTCAGGCTTATGGACCTGGCGCAGCGCGTCGTTCAGCGTGGGAAGGTTGAGCTGGGTGCGGATGGCAGGCGGGAGGATGTCGATGGACAGCCCGATCAACGCCGGCAGGTGCCGGTCGATCAGCGCCCGGATGATCTTGTGGCTGAGATTCTCGGTCGCGGGATAGACCGGCAGGATCTTGCCGCTGGTGAACTCGACTTCGGCCCCAGCCTCGCTGAGTACCAGGTACTCCCGCGGCACCATCTGCCGGCCATGGTAGAATCGCACCGGACCTGACACCAGCAGCGTCTGGCCTTCCTCGATGGTTCGATCGAGAAACGGCTGTCCGGGCCAGGAACATTCGAGCACGCCTGACGCATCGCGCAGCACCGCATGGAATACTCGAAGTCCGCTGCGGGTTGGCAGAACCCGCTTGGTGATGACCCGCCCCACACAGGCCACTTCATCCCCAACCCGGGCCTGGGCCAGCGGGGTGATGTTCGAAGCGTCGAGATAACGATGAGGCAGGTGCCAGAGCAGATCGCGCGCGGTCCGAATGCCAAGCCGGGCCAGCGCCTCGGCCCGGCGCTCACCGATGCCCTTGAGGAATTTGACCGGGGTGTCGAGGGTGAGAGGCAAAGGGTCCCGGGTTCCGCGGTGGCGCCGTGAACGAACGGACACCCCTGCGCGGCGTTGAGGCTGATGGCTGATGGCTTACGGCTAATGGCTTACGGCTTATGGCTGATGGCTGATGGCTGGCTCATCCTTCGAGCAGCGACTCCGCAAATTTGCGGGCGTCAAACGGCTGCAGATCCTCAACCGTCTCCCCGGTACCGATGAATCGGATCGGAATGTTCAGCTCCCGCCGCTGGGCCACCACTGCCCCACCCCGGGCGCTGCCATCCAGCTTGGTGATGATGATGCCGGTGGGTGATGCGGCCTGGGCGAACAGCTTGCCCTGTTGCACCGCATTCTGCCCCACGCTGCCATCGAGCACCAGCAGGGTCTCGTGCGGTGCGCCGGGCCGCCGCCGAGCGATGACCCGCACCACCTTCTTGAGCTCCTCCATCAGCCCTTCCTGGGTATGCAGCCGGCCGGCAGTATCGATCAGGACCGTATCAGCATTCCGGGCCGCCGCCGCTTCGATCGCGTCAAAGGCGACTGAAGCAGGATCGCCGCCAGGCGCGCCGGACACGCAGGGCACCTTCAGTCGTTCCGCCCAGGTTTCCAGCTGCTGAATGGCACCGGCCCGGTAGGTATCGGCGGCGGCCAGCAGGACCTTCCGGCCCTCGCGGGTCAGGCGATGAGCCAGCTTGGCGACCGACGTGGTCTTGCCCACGCCGTTGACCCCGATGAACAGCACGACGGTCGGTCCGGCGCCGTCCCCGGTGGCTATCCGCCCTGGCTCCGCGGGCCCGGTCAACAGCGCCTCGATCCTGGCTACGACCGCCGCCTTGAGATCGGCTTCGGTCTTGAGCTTGCCCCGCCGAACCTCATCCTCTACCGCCTGGACCAGGTCGAGCGTGGCCGGTACCCCGAAGTCAGCTTCGATCAGCGCCCGTTCCAGCGCCTCGAGATCGGCGGCGTTCATGCCGCGGACCAGCGCTCCGACGTCAGTCAATGCTACCCGCTTGAGCCGGCCCCACAGTCCCAGCTTCTGGCCCTCTCCCAGTCGATCGGCTTTCATCGTGTTCCCATCATGACTATCGCAGGCCTTTGCGCCGCCGGGCAAACCACTCACCGGCCAACGCCAGAATACAGAGTAAGAAGAGCCAGACCAGGCGGCGGGCATTGCCCGACTCACGTGGGATCTGGTGCTGTCCATGTTGTGACTTGATGCTGGGCGACCGCGGCCACCACTCGTCACTGTACTGCTCCACCACGACCGAGCCTTCCCCCCCGCTGGCCAGCCGGTATCGATACCGACCCGGTGCAAGGTACAGCCTCGAGCGACCGGCACCGTCGAATCGCAGGGTGTCCCGTACCGAAGCCTGACCCTCGAGGCTGATCGGGATGGAACCGGTGGTGCCGGCCGCCGTCCGCTCGAAGATCACCGGACGCCCCCGCTCGACCACCGATCTGGCCGGCTTGGCCGCCGCGTGGCTCGAATCGCTGGCGCCCAGCAGCCAGGTTACTGTGGCGCCGATCAGCGACCGGTACGCGGCTTCGCTGCTACCGCCCCGGAAAGCCCAGCGCCAGAGGCCATCGACCGCCACCGTCGCCTCTCGGCGCGTGCCACTGGTGTGCCCGGTCAATGCTGACCGCTCGGCACCGCGGCGGCCGAGCTGGGCGGTCAGCGCCGTCCAGTCGCCTTCGGTGACGGGAACGGTGGCCAGGCGGGTGGCGGGGGGAAAGCTGTCCAGCGGAAAGCCGTACAGTGCGCCGGCCAACAGCCCGGCGGTCGGGGCCGAGAGATACCAGTCGCCATCGATCAGCGATTCCCCGGCTTCACCGCTGGACCACCGCAGGATGCCGCGGGCCCGGGTGCCCTCGGTCACGTCCTTCACATTCCCCTTGGCGACCAGCAGATCGGCTCGGCCCGCTGCCTGGCGCACCTCGGCTTCGTTCACCGGTTTGAGGGTGGCGATCTCACGCCACCTGCCAGCCTCGAGCCGCACGAATCCCTTGACCGGCAAATGGGCCACATCCTTCAGCGCGCGGTACAGCGCTCGGCTGTCGAAGTCCGGTGGTGAAGCCACCAGGACCACACCGGGCGTCCGGTCCATCGTCAGCAGCCGCAGCCGCGCATCGTCACGCGGTTCGGCGTCCCCGGCGCCCGCCAGCGCGATGGTCAGCAGATGCTCGCCCGGCGAGAGCGCCGCGGTCGGCAGCGGGATGGTGCCGTGCAGCGTCGCACCGGCCTGCAGCGCCAGCGCTTTTCGACTCAGGACCCGAGCTCCTTCTCGCACCTCGATGCGGAGTGAGTCGCTGTGATATCCGGCGGTGGCCTGCGCCGCAAACTCGAATTGGGCAGTATCTCCGGCGGTGACCCGTGTGGGCCCGTTCACATCCTGAAGTGCGGCGTCCACAATCAATGCGCGCGGAACCCCGATGACATCCACCTGGCGCAACAGGTCGGGCGGGATCTCGCCGGCGTCGTCGATCTCGCCGTCGGTCACGACAGTAACAGGACGTCCGGTGGCCAGCGCGGAGATCAGGGCCGCGCCCAGCTCCGATCGGCCACGGAGCGCGGTGTCGGTCCCGGGCCGTTCATCACCGAAGTTGAGGACCTGGCCCAGTCGCGCGGCGGAATCACGTACGGTCGCGAAATGGGCGCTATCGGCGGCAAAGCTCAGGCTCCGGTCCAGCAAGACCAGCGGCTGGGCCGTGGCACCCGGTCGGTCGGAACAGCTGAGATCGGCGAGCAGGACCAGGAGGGCAGTCCACGCCACCGCGCGGAGCAGCATTGGCAGCAGTGCGCGCCGACCCATCCGCTCGAACACCAGATAGGTGACCGCCGCCATGGCCGTGCCGAGCAACGCGAGCAGGATGAGACGCATGAGTGCGGATGGCTCAGACCGAGACCGCGACCGCCTCCCGCACGGTCAGCCGGCCTTCGTAGATGGCGCGGCCGACAATGGCGCCGGCCAGTCCCGCGTCTCGCACCCGAATCAGGTCATCCAGTGAAGCCACCCCTCCTGAGGCGATGACCTGCGCTCCCAGCTGCTGCAATTGGGCCGCTCCTTCGAGATCGGGGCCGGTCAGCATTCCGTCCCGGCTCACATCGGTATAGATGATGGTGCGAATGCCGTCCGCCAGCACCCTCCGGGCCACGGTCTCGACCTTCTGGTCCGAGGTCTCGACCCAGCCCCGGATGGCCAGCATGCCGTTCCTGGCGTCGAGCCCCGCGGCCAGCCGCTCCCCGCCGACCAGGGCAACTGCCTGCGGTACGAACGACGGATCGGTGACCAGTGCGGTGCCCAGTACAAAGCGGGCAACTTCGAGCTGCCGGACCGACTCCAGGGCCTCAAGGGTCCGGATGCCTCCGGACAGTTCGAGCTTGACCTCGTGACCCACCGCCTCGGTCAGCTGCCGGATGACAGCGCGGTTCTCGCCGTCGCCGAAGGCGCGGTCCAGGTCCACCACGTGGATCCAGCGGGCCCCTTCCGACATGAACTGCCGCGCCAGCAGGACGGGATCAGCATGGTAGACGGTTTCACGGCCGGGTTCGCCCTGGCTCAGGCGGACAGCGCGACCGTTCCGGATATCGATGGCGGGAAGAATGTCCACGGCGGCAAGATCACCCCGAACGGGGTGATTCGACTAGCGGGTCGCGCGCGAAGGCAGCGGTCTGGGCGCGGACAGAATCGTCTCGAGACGATCGCGCTCGAGCAGGAAAGCCGGCTTGCTGGCGGCATTGATCGGGTCGCCGGCACCGGCCTCGATGCTGCGATTGTCGCGCGCCACGCCGTTGACCCGGAATTCGTAGTGCAGATGTGGCCCGGTCGCGAGGCCGGTGGAACCAACGAAGCCGATGATCTGGCCCTGGGTCACGATCGATCCGCTCCGGATGCCCGCCGCAAAGCCGCGGAGATGACCGTAGCGGGTCTCGATTCCGTTGCGGTGCCTGATCTCGATCAGGTTGCCGTATCCATTGCTCCAGCCGGCCCGCTCCACCCGCCCATCGCCGGCGGCCATGACCGGAGTGCCCGGCGCCGCCGCGTAGTCGGTGCCTTCATGCTTGCGGGCGTACCCCAGGACTGGATGGAATCGTGAGGTGGTGAAGTTGGAACTGATCCGGCGGAACTGGAGCGGAGCACGGAGAAAGGCGCGGTGCAGCGAATTGCCGCTGCCATCGAACCAGCTATTCCGGCCGCCATTGTCCGGATCGAACCGAAAGGCGCTGAGGGCCCGGCCACCGACGATCAGGTGCGCCGCCAGGATCCGCCCGAAGCGGACATCCCCCTCCTCCGACACCAGCCGCTCAAAGGCGACGACGAACCGGTCGCCCGGCCGGATGTCCCGGCTGAAATCGACCTGCCAGGCAAAGACGTCGGCCAGGTCCCAGCCCATCCGGGCCCGCTCGCCATCGTCCAGCAGTTCATCGGGCACGCCGTTGTCGAGTGCCTCGACCAGCGAGTTGTCGATCCCGCCTTCGACCCGGGTAATCTCGGCGTTCCAATGGATAGCCTGTTTCTGCGCGGCCCAGCCGGCGCTGTCCCGGGTCAGTTCCAGCCGTTCCTCGGGACCGAGCCGCACCAGCACCTTGGAGGGTGCGGAATCGGCCAGCTTCCGGCGAAAATTGAAGATCATCCCCGCCTTGAGCCGGCGGGGGTCGAGACCGAGTCGTGAGGTCAGAGTGGAGAATTCAGGAGTGGCGACACCCTGCCGGGCCAGCAAGTCGGACAGCGTCTCGCCGCGCCGGAGGGTGTCGGCACTCTCGAGAAACTGCTGGACCACGACGGCGGGCGGCTGAACATCCAGCCGTTTCCAGGGCCAGCGCCCATCGAGCGTGAACCAGACTGCCGCGACGACCACGCCGAGGGGGAGCAACCGCTGGAGACGGAACTGCATCAGTCCATCTGCCGCCGGATGAAGGTCGGAATTTCCATATCGGCGACATCCGAGGCGTTGCTACCGGGGCGGCGGGGCTCTGGTCGCGGCGCCGGGGGCTGCAGCGGCGCGGACGGCGCCTGCTGGGTCTGCGGTGTTACCATCGGGCGGGCCTTGCCGCCGGTCGGGAAGTTGATCACTCCAGGCACCGCCGGGGTCATCTTCGGGGCCTCGGCCACCCGGTCAAAGCCGGTCGCGATGGCGGTGACCCGGACTTCACCCTCCATGGCCGGATCGATGGCAGCGCCGAAGATGATTTCGGCATCCTCGCCGGCGGCATCGTGGATGATCTCGCTGATCGTGGTGGTCTCACCCAGGGTCAGGTCGCCGCCGCCCACGATGTTGATCAGCACACCGCTGGCGCCGGCAATGGAAATGTTGTCCAGCAGCGGGCTCGAAATGGCCTGCTGGGCCGCTTCATGCGAGCGGTTTTCCCCGCGGGCCGACCCGATGCCCATCAGCGCCGCGCCGCCATTCTGCATCACGGTGCGGACGTCGGCAAAGTCGACGTTGATCAGGCCGGTGGCGGTGATCAGCCCCGCAATGCCCTGGGTGGCATGCAGCAGCACTTCGTCGGCCTTCTTGAGTGAATCCTGGAACGGAATGCCCTTCCCGACCACCGCCAGCAGCCGTTCGTTGGGCACCACGATGATGGTGTCCACGCAGCGCCGCATTTCGGCGATCCCCATTTCGGCCTGCTTCATCCGCTTGCGACCTTCGAACAGGAACGGCTTGGTCACGATCCCGACCGTCAGCGCGCCGCAGTCGCGCGCCATCTGGGCGATGATCGGTGCCGCCCCGGTTCCGGTGCCGCCGCCCATGCCGCAGGTGACGAACACCAGGTCCGCGCCCTGGAGGTGCTTGAGCACCTCCTCGCGGTTTTCCTCGATGGCCTGGCGCCCGATCTCGGGCCGGGCACCGGCGCCGAGTCCGCGGGTCAGCTTGCGACCGATCTGGACCTTGATGTCGGCCTTGGAAGTAGTCAGCGCCTGGGCGTCGGTGTTCACCGAGATGAACTCGACCCCCTGCAGCCGCTCGTCGACCATTCGATTGACGGCATTGCCACCGCCGCCGCCGACGCCCACCACCTTCATGCGGGCGTCCTGTGCTCCGGTCTCTTCCAGCTCGAAGATCATGGGATTCTTTCTCCGGCGAGTCTCAGAAGAAGTCCTGCAGCCATCGCTTGACGGGACCCAGATATTTTTCCATCGACTGCGAGCGCCGGGCGCCGGCGCCGAATGCACTGCCCATGGCCACCTGCCGGGCGCCATACAGCGCCAGCCCCGCGATCACCGCATGCCGCGGCGATTCCACACTGTCCGCCAGTCCGGTCAGCCCCTGCCCCGGGATCCCGACCCGCACCGGCATCGCGAAGATCTCGCGGCCAAGTTCCACGATTCCCGGAGTCATGGCCCCGCCGCCGGTCAGCACCACGCCGGCCGGCAGCCGGCCCTGGTATCCGGCCTGCGAAATGGCATCGCCGGCGTACTGCAGCGTCTCTTCCATCCGCTTGTGCATGATATGCGCGAGCACTCGGCGATGGGCGGTGCGGGTGCCCTGGCCCGGGGTGCCCGGCAATTCGATCACATCACTTTCGGGTACCAGCGGCTCGTAGGCTGAGCCGTACCGTTCCTTCAGCTTTTCCGCGTCCTGCTGGGTAACCTGGAGGCCGTAGACCAGATCACCGGTCACGTGGCCGCCCGCCATCAGGATCGAACCGGTGTGCCTGATCTTGCCGCCGTGGAAGATAGCCACGTTGGTCGATCCCGCGCCCAGTTCGACGATGGCGCAGCCCAGTTCCCGTTCATCAGGGGTCAGCACGGCCAGCGAGGCGGCCAGCGGTTCCAGCACGAACTCCGCAGCGGTGTAGCCGGCCCGCTCCACGCATTTGCGCAAATTGAGCAGCGCACTCGACAGCACCGTGACCAGGTAGACCTCGGCCTCCAGCCGCGAACCGGTCATCCCGATCGGCTCGCTGATGCCGGGCTGCTGGTCGATAATGTAGTCCTGCGGAATGGCGTGCAGCAGCTCATGATCACGGCCGAACGAAACATTGCTGGCCATGTCATTCACCCGGGCCACATCTCCGGTACGGATTTCCTCACCGGTGACCGAGACCATCCCGTGCGAGCTCCGACCAGAGACGTGCTCCCCCGCAATTCCGCAGTACACTGCTCCGACTTCCACCCCCGCCATCCTCTCAGCGGTCTTGAGCGCCCGCTGAATGGCACCGGTGGCTTCTTCTATGTCTCTGACCACTCCACGGCGGATGCCGGCGGTGCGTTCGACGCCCAGCCCCAGAACTCTGGCTCCGCCGCTCCGGGCGTCGCCGGTGGCCTCGGCCACAATGGCCGAAATCCTGGAGGAGCCGAGGTCGAGGGCGGCGACCAGGCGCTGCGGCTGGGCGCTCATACCGTCCCCCGGCGCACGATCACCATGCCGGCGAACCGGCCATCGAGTTCGCGCCAGGGACGTTTGGTCCGGGCGCAGTCCTGGGCAACCAGCATCACGGTCCTGATGACCTCCAACGAAGCCTCGGGGCGAAAGAGCAGCAGCTGTCCACCCAGATCGAGTTCCACCGCATTGGCGCCGCCCCGCGCCGCCTGAATCCGGGCGAACAGCGTCGGGTCGGCATCCCTGATCCGGCCCAGCAGTCCGGCCACCGGCGCCGAGGCGGCATCGGCCAGCGGCAGATCGGGAGCACCCAGCGCGGCATCGAACGGGAGCACTCGGCCGGCCGAGTCCATCATGGCCAGGCGGCCATTGCGGGGTAGCAGCGCAACCGGTGCCACCTCATCGATCACAATCCGCAGGGTGCCGGGAAACCGGCGGCCGATCTCGACCCGCTCAGTGCCAGGAATCCCGACGGCGCGCTTGCGCAGGGCACTCAAGTCATCGAAGACGCTGAGTCGAGCCGGAATCTTGAGCTGGTCGGTAATCACATCTGCTGCAAGGTAGCGGACTCCGACCAGCTCCACCCGTCTGACTCGAAAGAAATCGAGGCGCCTGAGCAGTCGAGGAGCGCCGAACCAGACAAGCAGCGCCAGGGCTGACCCGCCGAGGACCAGCCAGCCCGGCCGGTTCAGGCGGTCGGCGAACACTGGGTCAGCTCACGTCCCACCTTGGTGATATCGCCGGCACCCATCGTGATCAGGACATCGCCAGGTCGAATCAGCTCCTGAACCCGTCCGGTGAGCTGGCCGCGGGACGGTTCATAGACCGTTTCGGCACCGGCTCGGCTGGCCGCCGCTGCCACCAGGGCGCCGGTGATACCGGGTACAGCTTTTTCCCGGGCACCGTAGACATCGGAGACGACGACCAGATCGGCGGCGGCCAGCGCCAGACCCATGGCGCCGCCGTGCTCCGCGGTCCGACTGTAGAGATGCGGCTGGAACACCGCGACCAGCCGTCGACCCGGAAAGGCCTGACGGGCCGCCGCCAGGGTGGCCACCAGTTCGGTCGGGTGATGAGCGTAGTCGTCGATGATCTCGACGCCGTTGACCTCACCCAGTCGTTCGAACCGGCGGCCCAGCCCCTGATACTCGGCCAGCGCCTGCAGCGCGGGCGCCAGGGGAGCGTCCAGCGCGGCCACGACGCCGAGGGCGGCGGTGGCGTTCCGGAGATTGTGGATTCCGGGGACCCGCAGCCGGAGCCTGACCTGTCGACCATCCGCCAGCCGGACATCGGCCTGGCTGCCGGCGGCGCTCTGTGAAATATTTGTGATGTGGATGTCTGATTCAACGAGACCGAAGCGCCAGGCCTTTTTTCCCAGCCTGGCCGCCAGCCGCTGGGCTCCGGCGTCATCCGCCCCGACCAGCACCCGCTCGGCCCGATCGGCAAAGATGGCAAAGGCGTCTTCCAGCGCCTCCAGCGACCCGTAACACTCCAGGTGATCGGCCTCAACGTTGTTGACCACCGCGATCGAGGGGGTCAGGGCCAGGAACGCCTTGTCGTACTCGTCGCTCTCGACCACAAAGATCCGGTCCGCGCCAGGACGCGCATTGCCGCCCCAGCCGTTGACCCGTCCACCGGCCAATCCGGTCGGGTCAAGACCAGCCGCGGCCAGCGCTTCGGTGGTCATTACGGTGGTGGTCGATTTGCCATGGGTGCCCGCGATTCCAACCGTCCGGCCGACCGACACCAGCTCGGCCAGCGCCTCTTTGCGAGGAATGACCGGAATGCCCAGCTCGCGGGCACGGAGCACTTCGGGCTGATCGGGGGGAATGGCGGCCGTGGCGACGACCGCCCGGACTCCCGCCAGGTGCTTCGGATCGTGCCCCTGCCACACCTGCACGCCCATGGCGACCAGATCGGCCGCGCCTGAGGGGTCAGGGTCGCAGCCGCTGACGGCAACCCCGCGCCGTCGGGCGATGAGCGCCAGAGCGCTCATCCCGGCACCGGCGATTCCCATGAAGTGGATCGGGCGGGAGTCAGAGGCGTCAAACAAGGTCATGTGTGGTGAGCTAATTTAAGTATTCACCGTGAGTTGCGAAAGAGTCGAGAGACGAGAGACAAGAGACAAGAGACGAGCGTCAGGTGGGCATTGGCCGGCGGGCGGGATCGGCATCCCCGCCTAGCGGCCGGGATGCCCGGTGGGGCGGCCGACCTCGGCCGCCAGATACGATTTTGGGAGGACAGTGCCGCGTGCTTGCCTTGGCTGACCTCCGGCACTGCGGCCGCGCCGCGGCAATCGCCGAGCCGTGGCCCTCAACCACGGGTCACAACGGGTGGGGCGGCCGTCCTCGGTTGCCTTTGCCATTTCCGTTCGACGGGCTCCCCCGTCTCAGGTCAACAAGCGCCACGCAAGATCTGACCGCCGGCCGGCTAAACCCAAGGTCGCAGCTGAAATTCGGGTTCGGTCAGGCCATCCGGTTCATTCTGACATCAGGTAATCAAGGCCCGATTCGAGCAAGAGTTCCCCGACGCGTTCAGCCATAGAATTCCCACACTTCGCGGCGCGATCGAGCCATTGCATCGCTTCGTGCTTTTGGCCTCGCTCCAACAGGAATTCCCCAAGCGAGAAAGCACATTCAGGATCGTCGGGGTCCACCGCTACTGCTCGCCGAAAATGAAACTCCGCTTGGGCCAAGTCATCGAGGTCTGAGTAGCAATCGCCCAACCACCGGTGGGTCAAGCCGATATCAGGAGCCAACTCAGAAGCAATTTCCAACTCGCTCGCTGCAGCCTTGTAGTTGCCCTGCGCGCGAAGCAGATTGGCCAGGTAAATCCTGGGCCATGGCAGAGATGGGTCTAGTTCGATCGACCGACGAATCAAGACCTCAGCCTCCCCATCCGTCCCGCGACGACCCAGGTGAAATCCAAGCTCGGCAAGTGCCACGGAGTAATCGGGATCTATTTCAATCGCGTTTCGAAGCAGGCGCTCGGCTTCCTGGGGTTTCGATGCCTTGAGAAGCAATGCAAGGTTGAACATCGCCTCTTCATCTCTGGGGTCGAGACGTAGAGCCTGGCGAAAACTGGCCTCCGCTTCCGTGCGCATCCCAAGCGACTCTTGCACGTTTCCGAGCAAGACAAACCTGTAGGCCGCTGGACCGAGCTCGACACTGGTCCGATATGCCGCCTCCGCTTCCCGAACCTTGCCGATGGCAGCCATTGCCTCACCGCACCCGGTGTACGCGAGCGCCTGGTTTGGATCGAGACTAATCGCCCGCGCAAACGCGTCACAGGCGGCCGCGTACTGCTCTCGCTCGTTGTACTGCTTCCCGAGCCACGCCCAGAAGAAGGGCTGCGCGGGGTCGAGCGCCAGGCCCTGTTGAAGCGCTGAAATGACCTCGGGAACGTCGTCCATCTTCGCGGCGTCCATCGCGAGTGCGAAGAAGCGCCTCGCGTCATCCTTCATGGCCCACCCCCGATGACAGCGACAGCGAGTGATTGACGATGTCCAGGACGGGTCCTTCGTGCCTGCCCGCCTTGCTCCGTGCCTGCATCGACTCGGCGCGCCGTAGTTCGCGATCGATTTGGGAGTCAGGGCGCTTCAGCTCCCAGCGCCGAGCCTCGGCTTTAGCCGAGGATGCGAGGCGCCCGTCTCACTGCGTGTCCACCCACCGCGCTCGCAGCCTATGGCATCCTGACCAAGGTGAGCAATCGCCGCACAATCTCACTCGCCGCCGCCGGCCTGCCCCGAGCTTTTGCCGCCGTGGCCATCGAAGCCAGCCGCGTTTTGTCAGCGATCAGCCGCTCGATCTCGGTGCCAAGCCCTGCCGCGGTGAGTCCTGCCTGCACCAGCATCTTGGCCGCCCCGGCCTGATCAAGCGCCCGCGCGTTCCACGTCTGGTGATCGGCCGCCGCGGTGGGCAGCGGAATCAGGATGCTGGGCAATCCCCAGGCGCAGAGCTCCGCACCGGTCATCATCCCCGCCCTGGCGACGACCAGATCCGCCACCGCGTACGCATCGGCCATCGGATCGAGAAAATCGACAACCTGAATGTCCGGCATCCGGTGCAGTGCTGCATACCGATCGTAGCTGCCGCGACCGGTCGCCCAGAGGACGGTCATTCCCTTCCCTCCGCCACCACGAAGCCACTCCGACACCAGATCGTTGACAGCGACGGCCCCCTGGCTGCCGCCGGTAATCAGCAGCACCGGCCGATCGTCGGTGAGACCGAATCGCGCTCGTGCGGTGGCGCGACGCGGATGATCCGGCGGCGTGATCGGATTGCCGGTGTCGAACAGTTCCGTCTTGGGCCCCGCTTTGAGGCGTCCACGCGCCTCCGGAAGCCCGAGGTAGATGTGACGGACCGAGCGACTGAGCCAGCGGGTGGCGAGACCGGGAAAGGCGTTCTGCTCCTGCACCGCCGTCGGAATGCCGCGCAGCGCCGCGAGCCAGACCACAGGCGCGGAGGCGTACCCGCCGGTTCCCAGCACTGCCGCGGGCTTTTCACGCTCGAGCAGCTCGCCAACCTGCTGGATCAGCCGGAATGCCAGCCACGGCCAGCGCACATTCTTCCACCACTGGCGACGGTAGATCGGTTCCGACGACAGCAGCTGATAGCGGAGCTCCCGCCTCGGCAGCAGCGTGGCTTCAATACCGCGCTGAGCGCCGACCAGCACCGGCTCGATCTCGGGCGCCTGGCGCCGCAACTCTGCCGCAATTGCCAGGGCCGGCATCAGGTGGCCGCCGGTGCCGCCACCGGCGATGAGGATGCGGACGGGTTTCGGATCAGCCATGGCAGGCCGACTGCAGGCACCGACACAGCGTGAGAGGTGAGAGGTAAGAGGGGGCTCTCATCGGGATTTGGCTGCTGCCTCGGTTTTTGACCGCGGTGACCCCTTTCCGCGCATCCGGCCGACGCTGATCAGCAGCCCGGCGCCGGCCAGCGTGACGATCAGGCTGGAGCGGCCGTAGGACATGAACGGCAGCGTCAGCCCGGTGGTCGGCATCATGCCGAGGGTGACGGCCATGTGCATGAAGGCGGTGAGGCCGACGGCCATCGTCAGCCCGGTGGCCAGATACTGTCCGAATGGATCCTCCGCGGTCCGCGCGATCCGGAAACCGAGCCAGCAGAACAGCCCGTACAGCATCACGGTCATGACGACGCCGATGAATCCCCATTCTTCACCGATGATGCTGAACAGAAAATCCGAATAGGCATACGGCAGATAGCCCAGCTTCTGCTGGCCATGACCGAAGCCGACGCCGAACACACCGCCCGACCCGATCCCGACCAGCGATTGGTGGATCTGCAATGCCGCGTCCGAGGTGGCGTTCCCCGGATTGAGCCAGGTGTGCAGGCGCCCCGCTCGATACTGTGCATCGTTGATCTTGTGATACACAAGGAAAAGCCCGAATGTCCCGATCAGGATGAAGTGCCCGATCCGCGCCCCTGCCGTAAATACCACAAGCAGGCCGAGCAGCACGATCAAGATGGCCATCGAAAGATTCGGCTCGCCCAGGACCAGCAGGAAGACCCCGCCGAGCACCACCAGGAACGGCATGATCCCCTTCTTGAGATCGCGAATCTGCTCGCCCTTCTTGGCCGCCAGCATGGCACACCAGATCACCACCGCCAGCCGGGCAATTTCCGATGGTTGGAACTGGATCGGGCCCACCCGGATCCAGCGGCGGGCGCCGTTGAGCATGGGGGAGAACTGCAGCTTGATGCCGGGAGTGACCGGGACCAGCAGCAGGATGATGGCCCCAATCATGATCGGCCACGCCAGTGGCTTGAGCCGGCGGTAATCGACGCGGGACAGGATCATCAGGAGGAGCCCGCCGGCCAGTGCTCCGCTCAACTGGCGGAGCGCAAAGCCGTAGCCGACGATTCCGCTCTTGGTCCCGACCAGGCTCGAGGCGCCATAACTGTTGGCCAGCCCGAACACCACCAGTGTGGCCGTCACCATGGCGAGCAGCCGGGTTTCCCAGCGGAACTCGCCAGGGTGGCGGACGACCGGGGCGGGAGTAGTGCTCACATGGCCTCGACCGCGGCCCGGAACTGCTGGCCCCGGTCTTCATAGTTCTTGAACATGTCGTAGCTGGAGCAGGCAGGTGACAGCAGCACCGCATCCCCCGGTCGGGTAAGCGCCCTGGCCCGCCCAAGGACATCGGCAAATGTGCCGCCCCGCACGACCTTTACCCTGGCGGCAAGGTCGTGCTCAACCTGAGCGGCCGCCTCGCCAAAGCCGATCACCGCCTTGCAGCGGCCGTGCATCCGATCGGCCAACGAGGTGTAAGGTTCACCCTTGTGACGACCGCCGAGCAGCAGGACGTAGGGCCGGTCGATGGCGTCGAGGGCCACCGAGGTCGAGGAGACGTTGGTCGCCTTGCTGTCGTTGATCCAGATCACGCCATTGACCTCGCGGACCGGCTCCAGCCGGTGAGTCAGGGCGCGGAACGAAGCCATCGCGGCCCCAATGGCGGCGGTCGATCCGCCGGCGCGGGCGGCGGCGAGGGCGGCGGCCAGTGCGTTGGCCACGTTGTGATCGCCCAGCAGGCCCAGCTGATCGCGGTCGAGCAGGAGGTCGTCGCCCAGGTAGAGCCTTCGCGCCACCCGGTCGTACCAGCCATCGGCTTTTCTCGCCACCGAGAACAACCGCTCGGTGCCCGGCTTGCCCCGCGCCATGTCCAGCACCGCGTGGTCATCAGCATTGAGCACCCAGACCGATTCGGCCCGGGCGTTGAGAAACAGCAGCCGCTTGTCCCCGAAGTAGGCTTCGAGCGTCGGATAGCGATCGAGATGGTCGGGCGCGAGGTTGGTCAGCACCCCGATGTCGGGCACCAGGTCGCGGGTATCATGCAGCTGAAAGGAGCTGACTTCGAGCGCCACCCATTCGGGCTGGGGCCTGGTGAGCGCCACTTCACTGAGCGGCGTCCCGATATTTCCCGCAGCCACCACCCGATGACCGGTGCCGGCCAGCAGGTGAGCGGTCAGGGCGGTGACGGTCGACTTGCCGTTGGTGCCGGTGACGACCGCAAACCTGGTATTTGGCATGGCCGCGGCACCGACATCAATCTCGGAGCGGATCTCGACGGCGTGTTCCCGGGCGGTCACCAGTGGTGGGGCGTCGGGTGGCACCCCGGGCGAGACAATGACCGCCGCCGCTCGGCTGATGCGCTCAAGGTCATGCTTCCCGGTGTCGATCGATGTACCCATCGCGCGGATCCGCCCGACTCGCGCTTCGACCTCGGGACCGGTCGCCGGATCAGAGGCGTAGACGGCAATTCCCTGCTGGCGGAGCAGCTGGGCCGCCGCGACGCCGCTGCGGGCCAGTCCGACAACGGCAATCTCGCGGCCGTCGGCCCGCCACCGATCGAAGAGGCTCATCGCAGCTTGAGCGTGGCGAGCCCGATCAGGGCGCAGAAGATCCCGAGGATATAGAACCGGGTCACCACCGTCGACTCGGCCCAGCCCAGCTTCTCGAAATGGTGATGCAGCGGCGCCATCCGGAACACCCGGTGACTATCGGCGTACTCCTTGCCCCGGCTCCGCTTGTAGTACTTGTACACGCTGGTCTGCAGCATCACCGAAATGGCCTCGGCCACGAACACCCCGCCGATCAGCAGCAGCAGGAATTCCGCCTTGAGCAGGATGGCCACGGTGCCAAAGGCGCCGCCGATGGCCAGGCTGCCCGTGTCTCCCATGAAGACCTGGGCCGGGTAGCAGTTGAACCAGAGGAAGCCGAGGCTGGCACCGAGCAGTGCGGCGCAGAAGATGGTGAGCTCGCCGGCGCCTGGCAGGTGGAACAGGTAGAGATACTGGGTCGCGTCGACCCGGCCGATGACGTAGGCAAAGAACGCAAAGGCGGCCGCCGCGATCGTGGTGAGCCCCGTGGCCAGACCATCGAGGCCATCGGTCAGGTTGACCGCATTGCTGCTGCCGGTGACCACCAGGGTCACGAACAGCACGAAGATGACGGGCGAGAAGTTGATGACCAGGTATTTGAAGAACGGCAGCGTCGTCGCGGTGGCCGGGATCGAACCCGGTGGCACCAGCGGCTGGTAGATCAGGTACAGTCCGAGGGCCAGGCCGAATACGCACTGGCCCACCAGCTTCCAGCGCGCCACCAGGCCGCGCGACTTGCCCTGCACAATCTTGAGGTAGTCGTCGAGGAAGCCGATGGCCCCCATCCAGAGCGTGGCCAGCACCGCCACAATCACGAACCGGTTGGTCAGCGGCGCCCAGAGCAGCGTCGGAACGATGGTGGCAAACAGGATGATGATCCCGCCCATCGTGGGAGTGCCGCGCTTGCCCTGGTGGGTGGCCGGCCCCTCGGCCCGGATGATCTGCCCGACCTTGTGTTCTCGCAGCCGCCGGATGATCCCCGGTCCGATCAGGAACGACAGCAGCAGTGCGGTGACGGTGGCGGCGCCGGCCCGGAAGCTGATGTAATTGAGGAGATTGAAGATGATGTACTGCTTGGCCAGCGGCGCCAGCAAATGATAGAGCAAATGGACCTCAGTGCTGGAGTGCGGGCGCGCCGGTGAGCGACGGAATAATACGTTCGAGCGCGACGCCGCGGGATGCCTTGAGGACGATGAGTTCGGAGCCGTTGAGCCGGGCAGCGAGAGGGACCGCCAGCGTCGGCGCGTCGGCGGCCACCATCAGCCGGCTGCCCAGCCGCTCGGCGTAGGGCGCCAGCGCCATTCCGAACTCACCGACCACCGCCAGCAGCTCCGGATCGAGTTCCACCAGCAGCGCCGCGATCTCCGCATGCAGCGCCGCAGACTCGGCGCCGAGTTCACGCATCGTTCCGGCCACGAAGACCAGGCGGCGGCCGGTCCGCATCGACTTGGCGGCACTGATTGCTGCCCGGAACGAGACCGGATTGGCGTTGTAGCTGTCGTTGAGGATCGTGAGTCCACCCGATTGGATCAGGTCGCCGCGGCCGGGCGGCAGCACCAGCTGCCCCAGCGCCTGGGCGGCGGCAGCTCGATCGAGATCGAGCTCACGCACCATCGTCCAGGCGAACATCGCGTTGGCCGCCTGGTGCCGGCCGATCAGCGGGAGCGTGACCGTCTGTCCATCGATGCTGAAAGTCGGGCGGCCGTCGGTTCCGACGCTGAGCCGGTCCGGTCGCACTTCGGCCCCTTCAGAGCCGGCCGTGATGACCCGCCTGGCGTGACTGCGGGCCTGCGCCGCCAGGTCTGACGGCTCGGTGCCGACGATGGCCAGCGGCACCTCATCGGTCAACGCCAGCTTTTCCCGCATGACGCCGGCCAGCGAACCAAATCCCTCGAGGTGACTGGCGCCGACATTGGTCACGATGGCCGCGGTCGGCTCGACGATGACCCGGAGCCGGGGAATTTCACCCAGCAGGCTGGCGCCGGCCTCGAGAACCAGCGCCTCGGTGTCGTCGGGCGCCGCAAGGATGGTCAGTGGCACGCCGACCAGGTTGTTGTCGTTGGCCCGGGTGGCCCAGGTTCGGAACCGGGTACGCAGCACTGCCGCGACCATTTCCTTGGTGCTGGTCTTGCCATTGCTGCCGGTGATGCCGATGACCGGCCCGGAGATCTCCCGCCGGCGCGCCCTGGCCAGCAAGCCGAGTGCTTCGAGGGTATCGGCCACTTCATAGAGCCGCAGCCCTGACACCGGTGCCGTACCGTGGCGGACCACCGCCCCACGCGCTCCAGCCGCCAGCGCGGCGGCCAGGAACTGGTGGCCGTCGAATCGCTCACCATGAAGGGCCACAAACAGCGCCCCGAACGACACCGACCGGGTGTCGGTGCAGATGCTGGTGAACTCGGTGGAGTCAGTCGTGCCGGCTGGCAGTCCGAGCGCCGAGCGTACGCTGGCATCGGTCCAGCGAGTCATTCCTGCTCCAGTGCGTGAAGGACGATGGCCCGTTCATCGAACGGAACCTTGTCGTGGCCGACGACCTGGTAGGTCTCGTGGCCCTTGCCGGCCAGCAGGACCGTGTCCCCGGCTCCTGCCCTTCCCAGTGCGGCCTTGATCGCGTCAGCCCGATCGGTAATCCGGAGATGGGGCCGGCCCGCCAGGCCGGGCACGATATCGTCGATGATGGCTTCGGGATCCTCGGTCCGCGGGTTGTCGGAGGTGACCACCACCAGGTCGGCCCCCTCCGCCGCCACCCGGCCCATGACCGGCCGTTTGCCGCGATCGCGGTCGCCACCGGCGCCGAACAGCACGATCAGCTTCCCCGGAGTGAGCGGCCGCAGGGTCTCGAGGGCCCGGGCCAGCGCATCAGGCGTGTGGGCATAGTCGCGCAACACCACGCACGGCCGTTCGGTGATCCGCTCCATCCGGCCCGGCACCTGCGGCGCGGCATTCAGCCCAGCGGCCACGCTGGCGAACGGCTCGCCCACTGCCAGTGCGGCGGCGGCCGCGGCCAGGGCGTTGGCCACATTGAATTCGCCGAGCAGCGGCAACCGGATGGCGGCGTGCCCGTGGGGAGCCTTGAGCAGGAAGGTGCTGCCGCCATGATCGAGTGCCAGCGCTTCGGCCCGGACATCGGCCGTCAGCGACAGTCCAAAGCTCAGCCGCGGAGTCCGCCTCGGCATCCCATTCCACGCCGGGTCATCCTGATTGACCACCTCGATGCCGTCGGGCGCCAGCAGCGCGCTCAGCCGGAGCTTGGCCGCCAGGTAGTCCTCCATCGTGCCGTGGTAGTCGAGATGATCACGGGTGAAGTTGGTGAACACCCCCGCCGCAAACGACAGCCCCTCGAGTCGGCCCTGGTCGAGGCTATGAGAGGATGTCTCCATTGCCACCCGCGTGACCCCGCGCCGGACCAGTTCGGCCAGTGTGGCCTGCAGGTCGACCGGTCCCGGCGTGGTGAGTGAGCCCGCCGTGGAAGCCACCGTATTGCCGGCGCCGTCAAAGGCGCCCAGCGTGCCAAGACTTCCCGCGTTGCCGGCGCCATTCAACAGGTGCCGGATCAGCGCAGTCGTCGTGGTCTTGCCGTTGGTACCGGTCACACCGATGAGCATCAGCTCGGCGCCGGGGTTGTCATACCAGGCTCGCGCGGCGGCGATGGCAGCCAGGCGCCCGTCGCGGACCACGAGTTCAGGCACTCCACTAGCCTGCGGCGCTTCGACCACCAGCGCCGCCGCTCCCCGTCGCAGCGCCTCGGCCACGAACTTGTGCCCGTCGGTCTGGGAACCGCGGACCGCGATGTAGGCCATCCCCGGGGCGAGACTGCGGCTGTCAGTGGTGAGACCGGTGAGCGGAACAGTCCGCTCGGGTCCCTGCACCAGCAGCCCGGCGCGGGTAAGCGCCAGTCCGACCCCGGCGGCGTCGTGGCTGATGGTCATTGGGCCCACACGGTGACACTGCCGCCAGTCAGGGTTGAATCGCCTGGCGCCGGAATGGTGCGGATCACCTTGCCACTTCCTCTCAGGTCCACCTCGAAGCCTCGGCGGTGCAGTGCCAGCACCGCTCGCCGAACCGGAGTGCCGATGATATTGGGAACCGGCAGCCGCAGCCGCGTAGTGGCAGCAGTATCGTCAGCCGGCCAGGGCATCACCACATTCGGCGCCGGTTCGGCGTCCTCGGCATGGGCCGCCGGAGTCGAATCCGGTGTGGCCCTGGACGCGAACCGTGAGCGGTCGATCGCAATGGTCCGGGTGGCCAGGACCTGATCGAGCATCCGCCGGGTGGCGGGCGCCGCGGTGAACCCACCGTAATAGTTGCCCTTCGGATCGTCGATTTTGAAGACCACGACCAGCTGTGGATCGTCCGCCGGAAACAGCGATGCAAACGAGGCGGTGTACGATCCCGGCACGTAATGACCATCAGCGAATCGCATGGCGGTGCCGGTTTTCCCCATCAGGCTGTAGTTGACCAGCTGCGCCTTGTCGCCGGTGCCGCCTTCCCCGACCGCACCCTGCAGAAACTCCCGAAGCCGGGCCGTGATTTCCGGACTGACCACCTGACGGACCGGCTCCGGTCTGTGGCGGTAGAGCACCACGCCGAATGGATCACGAATCTCCTTCACCAGGGTCGGGGCCAGCAGGATGCCGTCATTGGCCACGGCGCCGTAGGCCGCGGCCAGCTGAAGCGGGGTGACCGACAATTCGTATCCCATTGCCAGGCTGGGACCGCTATACCCCACCTCCCAGCGATCCGGTCGATCGAGCGTGCCCCGAGCCTCCTGGGGGAATTCGACCCCGGTCGGACTGCCGAAACCGAAATCACGCAGCGCCTCGAAATGCCGCTCTGGAGTGAGCCGGGTTGAGAACTTGGCCATGGCGATATTGCTGGACACCTGGATGGCCTGCGCCAGCGTCAGACTACCCTTCCGCGGCTCGGCATCCCGGATGACCCTGAACTTCCCGCGGGGCACCGGCAGGTTGTACACCCCGTTCTCGGCGAACACCTTGTCGCCGGGCTCAACCAGCTTGTGAGATAGCAGCGCCGCCGCGGTGAACAGCTTGGCGGTCGAGCCGGGCTGGAACGGCTCGGTGATGGTAGTCGGTGCGGCCTCGAGGCTCTGGTCAGGACCACGCCGAACGGAAGCCAGCGCCAGAATTTCGCCAGTCCGCGGGTCGAGAAAGACCACGTCTCCGCCCAACGCCTTCATCCCCTCGACCGCCCCGGTCAGCGCCTCCTGGGCGATCTCCTGGATCTCGGCATCTAGCGTCAGGACCACATCTTCACCCGCCACCGGATCACGCACCCGCCGCGATGGTGATTCGTACCTGCGGCCGGCCCGGTCCTTCAGCAACTCGTCGGCGCCGGGAACTCCGGTCAGCAGCGAATCGAGCGCCAGCTCGAGTCCGCCGACCCCATGCCCGCTGTCCGCATTGAACCCGCCGATGATGGGCCGGGCCAGGTCACCACCTGGATAAAATCGCCGGAATTCCGATTCGAGGTGAACGCCCTTGAGGCGACGAATCGGCTGGACCTGCACCGCGGTATACGGCCCGTGGAAATACAGATATTTCCTGCCACTGTCGAACTGCCGTCCCAGTTCGCCCGCCGACACCTCGAGGGCGACGGCGCCCAGCTGAATCAGCTGGCGCCGGTCGAGCACCTGGTCCGGCGCAATCCCGACATGATAGAATTCCTGGGTCTCGGCCAGCGGGCTGCCAGTCCGGTCCAGCAGCGCACCGCGGCGGGCTGGCAACACCACCTGGACCCGGCGCTGATCGGCCGCCTCGGTCGCGTACTGCCTGCCCCGCACGATCTGCAGTTGTGCGGCACGAAACAGCACCGCCACGACGGCAACGCCGAGGCCGATCTCCAGCAGCAGCATCCGAGCGCGAGCCCGTGCCATCAGGGTTTGTCAGTCTGGCCCGGACGAGCCATGAAGTCGATGAATTCGGAATCACTGGGCATGTGGAGATTGAGCGACTGAACCCCGTGCTCGACCAGGGTCTGGCGGCTCGAGGCGCTGCGGATCTGGCGCTCGAGCTCGGCCCGGCGAGCGATCAGGGCCCGGTGATCCTCCCGCAGCAGGTTGAGCCGCTTGGCCGATTCGAGGCCGGAGGTCTGCCGGGTCACGACCAGACCGGTCACGACCAGGAACAGGACCAGCCATAGCATGACCCAGTGCCGGCCCTTGAAATTCATCGGGGAACCTGGAAGATCCGGAGCCGGGCGCTGCGGGCCCGCGGATTGGCGGAGAGCTCGGACTGGTCGGCCGTGATCGGCTTGCCAACCACCTGACCCAGTGCCGTGCCGCGGCAGATGCATAGCGGCAACTCGGAGGGGCAGATGCAGGACCGGGCCCAGTCACGAAAGCTGTGCTTGACGAGGCGATCTTCGCCGGAATGATAGCTGATTACCACGAGCTTGCCGCCCACGCTCAGCGCGTCGCGAAAGGCCGGCAACGCCAGCTCGAGCCCGGTCAGCTCCCCGTTGATCTCGATCCTGACCGCCTGGAACAGCCGGGCAAACTCTCCCGGACCGGAGCGCGGGCCCAGGACTGCCCGAATCGCATTGACCAGGTCGTCGCTGGTCTCGAACTGGTGCTGGGCCCGGCGGCGCACGATCTCGCGGCCGAGCGCCGGCGCTCGGCGCTCATCGCCGTATTCCTTGAATACCTGGATCAGCTCGGAATCATCGGCGCTGTTGAGCCATTCTGCGGCTGACATTCCGGTGCCGGACATCCGCATATCGAGCGGGGCGCCCGGCCGGAACGAAAATCCCCGCCCCTCGTCATCAAGCTGCCGGGACGAGACCCCAAGATCGAGCAGGATGAAATCCGGGTTGAATGCGACCACCGCGGCCAGGGCGGCCGGATCGGCATAGGGAAGTTGCAGCGTGGTGATCCTTGCCAGTTCGGGCCGGCTCCTGGCCTGAGCGATTGCCGCCGGATCACGATCGATGCCGAGCAGCTCCGCTCCTGCCGCCGCGAGCAGGGCCGCGTGCCCTCCGCCACCCAGCGTGGCATCCACGGCCCGACGCGCTCCCGCGGCCGCGGCGAGCACCGGGCCGGCAAGGACGGGCTGGTGGTACTGGTCAGTCATCGGAATTCGTGGTTGCCGGAAACGAAAACGGCCCGTCCGCCGAGGCGGAACGGGCCGTTTTTCGAGAAGAGCCAGCGGGGCTGACGGGGCTCGAACCCGCGACCTCCGCAGTGACAGTGCGGCACTCTAACCAAGCTGAGCTACAGCCCCTGGCGTGAAGCGCGGTGAATATAGAGAATGGCGGTGCCGGAGGGTAGTCCCCGGCATTCGGCCCACTCGTCACCTAGGGCTTGCAATACGCCTTGAGCATCGAGGCCACGCGCGGCTTGTAACCCTCGACGTACTTGAGGTACTTGGCCGCATCCTCCGGCTTGTATGTGGTACTGCCCTGCAGCGCCTTTTCCGCCTCGGCCAGGAGTCCCTGCTCCTTGTTGGCCAGGTCGCAGGATTTCCCCTTTTCGGTCTCGGCATCAATTTTCTGGACCTGACCCATGACCAGGACGCCCAGGTAGAAATTCGCGATCGGGGCCACCTTGCCAGTCGGCGATGCGTTGGGGATCACGGTTCGCAACATGGCCACCGCCGTATCCGGCTGGTCCTTGATCAGGGCCAGTGCACCGTTCAGGGTCAGGGCCGCGACATTCTCCTTGGCCGTGGCATCGCCCTTGGCTGAGGCGTACGCCAGGAACGGCGCCGCTTCCTGGCCCCGCTTGGCCGCAATCAGTTGCTGGGCAATCGACAACGCGGCGGGCACCTGGGTCGAATCGACAGCCATCAGCCGCTTGGCCACCGATACGGCGCTATCGAGCGGTCCGGCAAGGGTGTAGGCCGTGAGCAGCTGCTGAATCAGGCCGGCGTTGGCCGGATACTTGTTGACGCCGAGCCGGGCCCACTTGAGCAGACGGACGGTATCGGGCTGCTGGCTGGCCATGACGGTGATCTTGAGCAGGAAGCTGCTGTCGGCCTTGGCGGAGTCGTTGATGGCCACCTGTTCCAGCGCGTCCACCGCGCCCTTGTAGTCGCTCTTGTACACCCGGGCGTTGCTGAGCAGGTCCCAGAGATCAGCGTTGGTTGGATCGAGCTTGAGGCCGTCGAGCGCAGCCTGTTCGGCTGCCTCGGGGTGTTCGTACTTGATGAACAGCTTGAAGGCCAGCTCGCGGAGGGGCTGGTTGGTCGGGGCCACCACCAGCATCTGCTTGAGGGCATCGACGGTGTGAGTGGTATCGCCACGGGCTTCATAGACACTGGCCAGGAGCGTCCAGGCCGCCAGGCTCAACTGGTCGCCGGTCACCGCGGCCTGCAGATCCTTCACCGCCTCGGCGGTATCGGCCTTGGTCTTCCGATCCATGGCCAGCAGCGCCAGGCAGAAGTTGGCCACCCCGCTGGTCGGCATGGCGGCCAGCGCCTTCTTGGCCGCCGACTGGGCCTTTTCCGCAGCCGCGGTCCGCTGGTTGATGCACTCGCGGGAATCGTTCAGGCTCTTGATGGCGGGAGCAAAGGCATCGGCGGCGGCGGTCCCGAAGGCGTCGAGGCTCTGTCCGGCCTCCTGGGCCACCACGAAGGTGTTGCCTGCCGAGTCAGACAGACCAGCCAGCCGCGCGGTGACACTGTACCGACCACCTTCCGCCTTGGTGAGCGCGGTGCTGACCATGGCGCGGGCCTGCAGCGACGAGGCCAGGGTCCGCTGCTGCGGCGTCGGGAAGATGGCATCCGGCGGAATCCCGTACTGGGCCAGCGCCTCGTTGATCTTCTCACGGGGAATCACGAAATAATTGGTACCGACCACCTTTTCCATCCGGAGCCGCATGGCAGTTCCGACCTTGACCGCGGCCCCACTGTCCTGCGGTGCGAAGGTGTAGGGATTGGCGACCAACAACCGCGGGGCCTGGGCAACGACCTGGTCAGGCGAGGTCCGCTTGACCGGAATCTGGGCCGCGAGTGCTCCCGCGGTCAGCAGAGCTATCGACAACGCAACAGAAATCAGACGAATCAGCTTCATCCTGGAATGCCTCCAAATGCGTGAACCCGAGGCCTGGATTCAGGCCACGATGGGCGAAGAGGGATTCGAACCCCCGACATCCTGCGTGTAAGGCAGGCGCTCTGAACCGGCTGAGCTATTCGCCCGTGGAGCTACAGCGCGATACCGAGGGGCAGGAGAATGCAATAGCCCAGTACCAGCAGTGCCGCTGCACCGGTCGTGCCTCCGGCTTTGAGCCACCAGTATCCGATGGCAATGACCACAAAGCCGGCGGCGAGCAACGCGATGTTCCGCGGCCTGAAACGCAGATCAGCAGAAGACGGTGAGGAAGTTGCAGGGGCCATGGGTCGGGATTCTAGCCGTTAAATTCTTCGGGGTCAACCGGTTCGCCCTCGTCCGGGACCACCCAGCCCTGATCGAGCGCTGCCCTCCGGGGACGATCGGAACGACGTTTCAACCACGTCGCAAGGATCACTCCGCCAGCCGCCACCAGCCAGAAACCGCCCGCCAGCAGCCAGGTAGCAAGGTTGTAGCGGACCCGCACCGCCCGCTGCCAGGCGTCCTCGAATCGGGACATTGACAGCCCGGTGGTCTGCTGGACCGCGGCATCGAAATCGGTCCCGCTGGCCAGCCGTTCCAGCAACGGGTCCAGCGTCCCTGAGGGATTGCGCCGAGCCAGATCCACGACTGCGGAGGTGGCCAGTGCGTAAGCCACGTCTGCGGTCCGGGCCGACCCTCGCAGCATTCCATCCAGTCCGGTGAAGCTGGGCGGGGTGACCCCGGCCAGCGCCGCTCCCATCCGCAGAAACTCGAGTCGTTCCCACTCACCGCTGGCCCAGGCGGCATATCCCTCGTCGAACCACAGTGGTACTCGTACCCGGATGGCCGAGTGAAGTGCCAGGTGCGCCAGTTCGTGATACAGGGTGGCCGCAGGATCCGGCAGATCGGCGCGAAGCACGATGGTGCGGCTGGCCGGGAGCGCGAAGCCGGCGCCCCAGCCTGGTGCCCGGCCCCGGAAGGTGGCGGACATGGCTGCGGAATCCTTGACCAGAACCAGGGTCAGCGGCAGGGTGTCCACCCGGCCGAGCCCCGGCCAGCGGCGGATCTGGTCGGCGGCTTCGGCCAGCTGGATAGCCAGGGCAGTCCGCTCGGGCGGGGCGATCGCGGTCACTCGGCCGACCAGGGTGGCGTCGGTCGGCCCCTGAAGCCCGAGCAGCAGGAGGATCAGGCCGGGGAGGTGCGCGGCGGCTCTCCTCCGGCAGCGACCGATTCCAGCATTTCCTTGCAGCGCTTGCCCCAGGGACTGAACTTGTTGGCCTTCCACCCTTCGGTCCAGGATTGCCGGGCCCCGTCGCGATCCTCGGAGAACCACTGGGCCCGGCCGAGCTCGTAATACGCTTCGATCAGGTTCGGCCCCAGTTGTACCGTCTTCTGGAAGAAGGTCTGGGCATCCTCGAACATTTCGCGCTCCAGGTAGACCAGCCCGAGATAGTAGTGGGCGTACAGCGTGGCCTTGCGGTCATTGTCGAGCCGGATGGCCTTGGACAGGTGCTCGATGGCCTCGCCGAAGATCCGCTTCTTGAGGCAGATATACCCGACGTTGATTCGGGCCAGTGAGTTGGCCGGCTCCCGCATCAGCACCTTTGAAAAGGTGGCCAGCGCGTCGTCGTATTCCTCGTGTAGCATCTGGGCCCACCCCAGCAGCGACTGGGCCTGGGTGTCGTTGGGCGACAGGGTCAGCGCCCGGGTGAGCGACTGAATGGCACCGGAGTAATCACCCAGTGAGATCAGGCTCCAGCCCTTCTCGATGAAGGTCGAGGCACCCAGGTGATCGGCATGGATCATCGGCCGCTGGCCGGTGAACTGGGGTGCCGGGGCTGACTCCGACGAGGCCGCCAGCTGCTTGTAGCGCTCGACCAGTCCCCGGATCTCTTCCTTCAACGCGGTGAGATCGGCCAGCGCGCCATCGACCCGCTTGAAAAAGGCGATGATCTCCCGCTTGACGATCTCCCGGTCGTTCCCGGTGGTGACTTTCTGCAGCCGGTTGTCGAGTTCGGCGTACTGCGAGCGGAGCGACGCCACCAATCCTTCTGGCGAATCCATCAGGCCTCCATGGCGGCCAGCGCCAGCCGCTCCTCGGAATTGAGCAGCCGAGCGGCGTTGAGCAGGATGATCGTCCGATCGGGCTGCGCCACGATGCCGGAGATGTAGACCGCGGCCAGTCCCCTCACCATCGGCGGGGGGGCCGAGATCAGGGCGGCGTCGATCCGGAGGACTTCGAGCACCTGGTCGACCACGATGGCCACCCGCTGGGTTTCCAGTTCGAGGACCATCATCCGGACCTCTTCGCGGTGATCCGCCGGCACCGACAGGCGCTTGCGGAGGTCCACCACCGGTACCACCCCGCCGCCGTACCGGACTACCCCTTCGAGGAAGTCGGGGGTACCGGGCAGCATGGCCGGACGTTCGTAGCGGATGATTCGCTCGACCTGGAAGATGTTGACCGCGAATTCCTGCGGCCCCACCCGGAATGCCACGAACTGTAATTCGTCGCCCGGAGTGTTCATGCTCGGGTCCCCGCCTCGGCCAGTCGATCGCGAAGCGCGTTCAGGTTGAGTATCGGCACCAGGCCATCGTCCCGCCGGACCACGGCGCTGGCCCAGGGCAGTGTTTCACCGCTGGGTACCGGCAGCAATTCGCCCCGGGTCATCACATCCACCGCATCGACCTCGAAACAGATCGGTGACCCGTTCAGCTCAGCTACCAGGGCCAGCTCCGACTGGTGCGCCGGGTGCGGCCCACCAGACAGCAGCGCACCGAGATGAAAGACCGGCATCAGGGTGCCCCGGGCCCAGGTGACACCCCGGAGCGACGGTTCGGTGCCGGGAACCTGGTGCACTGCTCCCAGGTCGGCGACTTCAATCACGTCGGCCAGGCGGATCCCGACCGACCGGCCGCCGGCGGTGGCCAATAGAAAATCGCTGATTTCATTCATGCCCGCCGCCGCCGATCGAGCAGGCCGGTGAGCCGGGCCGCAATTCCCGTCAGCGGCAGCACCTCATCGGCGCCGCCTCCCTGCACCGCCGATTTGGGCATGCCCCAGACGGTCGAACTGGCCTGGTCCTGCGCGATCCCCCATCCGCCGGCGTCGTGAATGGCTTTGAGCCCGATGGCGCCATCGCGTCCGAGTCCCGTGAGCACCACGCCGATGGCGGCCCTGCCCCAGACCTGGGCCACCGAGTGAAACAGGGGGTCTGCCGAGGGACGCACACCCCAGATCGGCGCGGCCTGGTCCAGGGCGATCACCGGCTCCTCGGCTGCCATGATGACTCGCATGTGCCAGTCTCCCGGCGCGATGTACACCGTATCGGGGCGCACCGCTTCACCATCCCTGGCTTCCACCACCGCCAGCTGACTCATGGCCGACAGCCGCTCGGCCAGGCTGGCGGTAAACCTCGGTGGCATGTGCTGGGCGACGACCACCGCGGTGTCCTGGCCGGCCACCAGGTTGGGAATCAGTTCTGCCAGCGCTCGTGGTCCGCCGGTCGAACTTGCGATGGCCACGGCGCAGCGGGCGTGGCCGATTCGCGGGGTGCTGCTGAGGGAACCGCGCTTGGGACGGGCCAGCATCGGCAATCGTCCAACCACCGCCGCCTGCGCCGCCCGCATGGCCTCGAGCAGGCGCGGCGCCAGCCGGATCGCCGCGCCGGGGCCGGGAGCGGCATCCTTGGCCACCAGCTCCACCGCGCCAAGTTCGAGGGCCCGGATCGTGGCCTCGGAACCGGGGCCGGCATAGGCGCTGACCACCACGATTGGGCGGGGCGACTCCGACATGATGTAGCCGATGGCGCCCAGCCCATCCAGCTCCGGCATCTGAAGGTCCATGGTGACCAGATCCGGTTGCAGCGAATGGACCAGTTGCAGCCCTTCCATCCCGTTACTGGCGGTGCCCACCACCAGGAATTCCCCCGACCCGCCGAGAATATCGGAGATCATTCGCCGGTACAGTGCGCTGTCGTCGACGACCAGCACGGTCGGACGGTCAGAGATTCTGGTCACCGTGCGCCACCGAGCGGACCCTGATCCGGCCATCCGCAACCGCAAAGTGGACCGAGCGGCCGAAGTCGCCACCCACCGCCTCGCCGACGACCGGGATGCCATGCTGGTTGAGCACTTCGCGGGTGGCGACCACATTGCGCTCCCCCATCTGCATCGAGCCGGGGGGAGCCAGGTTGGCAAACATCGAAGCCCCGCCGATCAGCCGCGCCGTGATCCGTCGCTTCTCGGCACCCAGTGCAGTCATTTCCGCCAGCAGCGCGGGAATCGCCGACTGGGGAAATTTGGCGGGATTTTCCGAGCCGCGCCGCCCCAGCGAGAGCGACGGGAGCAGCACGTGGGCCAATCCGCCAATTTTCGCGGTCGAATCGTACAGGGCGATGGCCACGCAGCTGCCCAGACCGAGTGTAATCAGCTGGTCGCCGCTGACAGCAGCGGCGAAGTCCGCGACCCGGACAATCTTGTCGGCCGGCATCAGGCGGCCAGCCGGTAGAGTCGTTCGCGGGCGTCGATCAATTCCAGCCGGTGCCGGCTGGGGCCGAGGATCGTCTCGACCTTGCCGAGCAGCAGGTATCCGCCGGGCCGGAGGGCATCGCAGAAAATCTGCATCAATCGTTCCTGGCCTGGCCGGTCGAAATAAATGATGACATTGCGACAGGTGATGAAGTCATAGTTCGGCGCCGGAGCCGGCTCCCGCAGCATGTCGTGGCGGCGGACCCTGATCCGCTGCCGCAAACGTGGGTCGACCAGGTAGCGCTGGTCGGGCAGGCTGGTAAACCAGCGAGCGATGAGAGCCGGCTCGACATCGGCCAGGGCCGCTTCGCTGTAGATGCCGGCCGCCGCCTTTTCGAGCGACAGCCGGTCGATATCGGTGGCATCGATCACGATCCGCTCCAGCCACGCTGCATGGCCCAGGTCCGCGGCCGCCTCGGCCAGGACCATCGCGAGGGTGTGCGCCTCTTCGCCGGAGGCACAGCCGGCGCACCAGATCTGCCGGAGGCCATTGCCGCTGAACAACTCGGGAGCCACCAGCCGGCTGACCGTCTGCCAGGTTTCCCGGTTGCGGTAGAACCGGGTGACGTTGATTGTGAGCACGTCGGTCAATCGCTGCATTTCGGTGGCGGACTGCTGGAGCAGCGTCCGAAATTCATCATAGGTATGGACCCCGCACGCCCGCATCCTGACCGCCACCCGCCGGCGGAGGCACTTGTCCTTGTAGTCACCCAGGGCCAGCCCGGCGCTGGTTGAGATGTAGCCGGTGAGCCGGGCAAACCCTTCATCGTCGCCGGAGGTCATTCGGGTCCGCCCAGCGTATCCAGGTTGGCCCGGGCCAGCTGGTGGGCCGGATTGAGTTCAAGGGTACGCTGCCACGCCTCGCGGGCCCGCTCGCGATCGCGCCGTTTGTAGGCAATGTTGCCGAGCTTGAAGTGCAGGTCGTCGCCCAGCTCGGGGCTGAGCTTGGCCGCCCGTTCGTAGGCCTCGAACGCCTCATCGTACATCCCGGCGCGGTAAGCCAGGTCGCCGAGATTCTTGGAGACCTGCGGCAGCGACGGATCCTCGGCCAGGGCGGCCTTGAGCAGCACCGCGGCACCGTCGAGGTCTCCGACCAGTTCCAGCAGGGCCGCGAGATTGTTGCGCAGCACCGGGTTGGCCGGATACGCCTCGATCGATTCGCGGCCCAGCGCCAGGGCCGGCTCGATCTCGCCATTGCCGGCGGCCGCGAGCATCGCGGCCCAGTACCAGAGGGCCGGCGGGGTGCGCTCCCCCAGCAGTTCCCTGGCCCGGGCCAGCCGGCCCTGTGCCACGGCCGGATCCTGCCGCTTCAGCGCTGCCACTCCCCAGGCGATCATCGGCCGGATGTCGTCGCGCGCCTTGCTGGCCGCTTCTCCATACAGCTGCTCCGCTTCGGCAATCCGGCCCAGCTGTTCGAGGGCAAAGGCCAGGTTGTGCAGCACCGCCGGGCGGGCCCCGGGCTGCCCCTGCGCTTCCTTCAGCACCTCCACCGCGTCCGACCACCGGGCCTGCCGCAGCGCGATCAGGCCCAGGTAGAACGCCGAACTGGGGTCAGCGGCCCGGAGCTCTGCCACCCGGCGAAATTCGCGCTGCGCCTCGTCCAGCATTCCGGTCTTGTAGAACGCGATGCCCAGGTTCTGGTGCTCCATGACCCGGGCATCGGTGGCGCGCGGCTCGGTCTTGGCCACCGAGGTGCCGGTGCGCTTCACGAAACCGGCAGTGATCAGGCCGTACAGGGCCTTGCCGACCTCGAACTCCACCAGACCCGACTCCTCCACCAGCTGGTGGACATCGCGGCGCCCGTCCATCAGGGCCAGTAGCCGGACCTGGCTCGATGACAGTTCGGCATCCGACCCTTCTACCCGCAGCTTGTCGGCCTCAAAGATCAGATCGAACGACGGCAGCTTCTTCTCGATCAGGCTCCACTCATCGATCCGGCGGGCCCCTTCGAGCAGCAGCGATTCCGGATTGATGGCGACCAGGAAATCCTGCTGCTCCGGTCGCATCCCGGCTTCAAAATTGAAAGTGCCGGAGGTCCAGGTAAACAGGAAATAGACCGCCTCCTCGATCTGGAGGCGCATGTACTCCTCCAGATCGTCGCGGGCGATGACACCCATACCGAGGAGGATCTGGCCCAGCTTCTTGTCGCGGCGATCGGCCTGCTGGCGGATGGCGTCGTCAAGCTGGTCGACCGTGATCCGGCCATTCTTGACCAGCAGGTCGCCGATCCGGTCGCGGCGGTTGACGATGCTGGCGTAGCTGATCCGCCCCTGGTCGAAGAAGATGTAGCCGAAGTTCTGCCGGTCGGCGACCGCCAGGCAGCCGCTCTTCTTGCCCAGCGCCAGGAGCTGGAGCACGTCGGGGAGGCTGGCCTCCTTGAGACTTCCCTTGATCGCCATATCAGCGCGGGTCCTCGATCAGGCGATCGGCTGGATCGGGCCAGTCCCAGACCACCTTTTCCCGGCTCTTGATCGAGGCCAGCGGCGAAATCACTCCGCTTGCCCGGCCCGCGGTTGACCGGCGAGCCGGAGCGGCGGGCGCCCCTTCAAGCACCCGGCGCGCCAGCCCGGCGGTCGGGGCCAGCTGCTGGGTTTCCGCTGCGTTGAGCACCCGCTGCACCAGCCCCTGCAGCGCCCGGACCGAATCGACCGCCCGGCCGGCCAGGTAGCTGGCCAGCGGTTCCAGTTCCGCCGGATCGAGCTGGGCCGGCAGCAGTTTGCGGACGATACCGAACCGGACATCGCGATCCGGAGCGGGCAGTTCAACCACCAGCCCGCCTTCGAGCCTGGTAATCAGGCGGGCGTCGATGCCCTTGAGCTGGTCCAGCGGCACGGCGCAGGTGAACACCAGCTGGCGGCTGCCCTCGGCCATCAGGTTGAACAGCCAGAACAACTCCTCCTGCGAGCGCTCCCGGCCGGCCAGCAACTGCACGTCATCGAGCAGCAGCGCGGTCGCCCGGCGATAACGTGACCGCCACCAGTTGACCCGGTCCTTCTCGATGGCCTTGATCAGGTCGTCAATGAAATCGGCGGTACCGAGGCAGGCGACGATCGAACCAGGCGCGCGGGCCAGTTCATTGCCCAGGGCCTGCAGCAGGTGCGTCTTGCCCACACCGGGCTGGCCAACGATCACCAGCGGATTGTACGCCGTGCCCGGCTTGTCGATGATTTCGCGAACCGCACGCAGGGCGATCCGGGTCCCGACTCCTTCGGCGAAATCCGACAGGCTGAAGTGCGGACTTGGTGCCGGTGGCGGAAGGGTGCCCTGCCGGGCAGCCTCGACCCGGGCCTGGGCCTCCGCAACGCTATCGGGATCGCGAAAGATCGAATTGCCGGCCAGGGCAGGATCAAGTTCGGACGCCTCAACCTCGAGCAGCCGGAGCTGTTCGACGTCGGCCAGGAACTCGCGCAGCACGGCATCGGGATCGACGGGCGTGTCCTGGTTGAGCAGGGTGGTCAGTCGATGCACCCGGTACCCTTCACCCTCCCAGCTTTGCAGCGCCTCCGCCACCCGGGTGCGCCAGACCTCGACTTGCTGATTGACCGCCTGGGTGACCTCGGAAAGGAACGAGCTGAATTCATCTCCGGTGGCGCGCAGCGGCGGCAGCCCGCCACTCGGTGCGCCGGACTCGCCGGCCTGACTGCGACCCTTCTGTCCCAGCACCGCCAGGGCGCCCGCCGCGTCGAGCGGGCTATCGCTCACGGCCTGAAACGCGATCAGCCGGTTGAGTGCGCCGATCAATTCCCTGACACTGCCATGGCCGAGCCCCGCCACGGTGTCGAGCACCGACGGATCGAGCACGGCGCCCCGTTCCTCGGCCTGGCGGCGGAGAATGGCCACCCGGGTCTCGAATTCCGGCGCGGCGATATCGATGACCAGCCCGCCGGCAAATCGCTGGATCAGCCGCTCATCCAGCGATTCGATTTCCGAGGGCGCGCGGTCACTGGTCAGCACGATCTGGCGTCCCGCCACCAGCATGGCATTGACCACCCGCAGCAACTCGGCCTGCATCTCGCGCCGGTGGGTGAGAAACTGGACGTCATCGAGCAGCAGCAGGTCGATCTCGGTGAACCGGCGGCGGTAGGCATCGCCCTGGCCAGCGGCCACCGCGGCATGAAAAGCCTCGACGAAATCATCCAGGGTGAGATATTCCACCCGGAGCTGCGGATTGATCGCGGTGGCGGCATGCCCGATGGCCATCTGCAGGTGGGTCTTGCCGAGCCCCGAGCCGCCGTAGATGAAGAGCGGGTTGTAGACCGCACCGGGGGACTCGCTGACGGCCCGGCCGGCGGTGGCCGCCAGCCGATTGGCCGCACCCACCACGAAGCTCTCGAACCGGTACCGGGGATTGAGCGGCAGGGTCACCCGATCGATCCCCCGGCCGCCAGCCGCTTGAGGACCAGTTCCGAAATGGCCCGCAGGGTCTCGAACACGCCGCTGCCCCGGATCGCATCGGCGCCGAAGCTCCTGAGCTCGCGGAAGTTCAGCATCTCGTCGAGGTCCTGCGGATTCAGGATCAGGTCGCGCGGCAGGTCCTGCTTGTTGTACTGCAGCACAATCGGGAAATGGCGGACGTCGATGCCCTGCTGCAGCAGATTCTGCTGCAGGTTCTGCAGGCTTTCGAGGTTGTCATCCTGGCGCCGGGCCTGGCTGTCGGCCACGAAGACCACCCCGTCAGTGCCCTGGAGGACCAGCCGGCGGGTGGCGTTGTAGTACACCTGGCCCGGTACGGTGTAGAGCTGGAACCGGGTGGTGAACCCGGAGATGACCCCGAGATCAAGCGGCAGGAAATCGAAGAACAGGGTGCGGTCTGTCTGGGTAGCCAGCGAGACCATCCGTCCCCGCCGGCTCTCCGGCACCCGGCCGTAGATGTAGTGGAGGTTGGTGGTCTTGCCCGATCGCCCGGGACCGTAGTACACGATCTTGCAGGTGATTTCGCGGGTGGTGAAGTTCACGAGCGACATCAGGTCACCGTCCGAAGAGCGTGCGCAAGCTGGCATTCAGCTCGCGCTCGAAATCGATGGCCAGCACCTGGCGGGGTGGCTCGGCCACCGGGGCAGCCGCAGCCAGTTGCTCGACCATCCGTTCGAAGAAGAATTGCACGACTCCCAGCTTGGTTTCGGTTCCGAAGACCACCAGGCCGATCCAGTTGGCCCGCGGCATCGGGATCTGGGCCAGCAGGTGTGACTGCCGCATGCCCTGGTGGACCAGGATCCGGAACTGGGGCCAGCCCATCAGTACGGTCAGCTCCTGCGACGACGCCATGATGCCGGCGCCCAGGGCCGCCGCCGACATGACGTCGAGTGAGCGGGCAAAGCCGTGTTGCGCCACGACCTGCCCTGAGCCGGTCATGATGAGGGTCAGTCGCGGCGCCGCATCATCGACGAACCCACGCAGCGGACCCTCAACCCAGCCCTCGATCGTCCTCATCAGGCGACCTGCTCCGCGGCCCGCAGCAACTCCAGCCGGGCCAGCCCGACCGGGGTCTGGGGGCCGGTGACGATGGCCAGCAGCATGTCCCCGGGTACCCTGGCAATCAGGATACTGCCCTTCTCGGCATGCATCTGCAGGCAGCGGAGATTGCCCCGCCCCAGCACTTCGCTGAGTGCGGTCACGTGGTCGGCGAGATTGGCGGCCAGCGCGGCAACCCCGGCGCTCTGGATGTCCTCTGCCAACGCCTCGGTGATGACCACACCGTCGCTGGCGGAGAGCAGCACGGCGCCGCGGACTCCGCGGATCCGGACCAGCGGCTCGAGAATGGCTTGCAGATCGGGCATCAGCCGAGCGCTTCCAGCCAGGCCCGGGCACCGCGAGCCGAACGCTCGGCCATCAGGGTGATCTGGCCGATCGGCACCTCGCGCTCCTGCACTTCGAGCAGGATGGTCTCGGCAGTCGGTGCCAGCAGGCAGGCGTGCATCCCGTCGCTCTCGATGACCAGCGACCGCCAGGCCCCGAGGCCGACCCGGTCGGCGGTGCGATGGGCTTCGTGGACCACCCCTTCCGATTCCGACGCGGCCCGTTCGGTGACATCCTCACCGGTCCAGGTTTCCAGCTTGCCCGCCATGCTCAGGCCGCCACTCCCGATCAGCAGCCGATGACCGCTCTGCGACCCGGCCGCGCCGAATGGAGTGACCGGACCGCTGGGCGCGGGAGCGGCGGCAGCCGCAGTGGCCGTGGCGATCGCTGACGCGAATGCATCGACCGGCGGCGCTGCCGCACTCGGCGCGGTCCCGCGTTCCTCGTCCAGCAATTCACGCAGGCGGATAATCGCCGCGTGGAGTCCCTCATCGCCGGGGGATTCTCGCCAGGCCGCCTCGAGGTGCACCAGCGCCTGGCCGTGGTCAGCGGCCTGGTAGTAGAGGAAGCCGAGCCCCTTGAGCGCGCCCAGGTGGGTGGGATCGAGCCGGAGCGCCATGTCCCACTCGTCAAAGGCCCGCTGGAAATCCTGGCGGTCCGCCAGGATCCTGGCATACTGGTCGTGGGCGGCGGGCAGGTGCGGATAGCGGCTGAGACCGTTGACCACGACCTTCTCCGCAACTTCCACCTGCCCTTTGCGGCGCAGTGCCTCCGCCAGGTCGAGAAAGGCCAGGCTCGAGGGGTCCGACGCGACTTCCGCCGTCAGCGCCCGAATGTCCTCATTCATGTGCGCTCCGCAGAACCTGGTCGAGGGAGATGGTGGCCTGACGTACCTGATCCAGCCCTGGGGCCTGTGACTCTTCTTCCGGCGGCTTCGGTGCGTGTCCGAACCAGCGGTCGAAGACCTCGGTGGCCTCACGAAACCTGCCCACGGCAGCCAGGGCGTAACCGAGGTAGCGGAGCGGCACGGCCGTGGTGGTGTCCAGTTCGGCCGACCGCCAGAGGGCATCGACGGCTTCCTCGTACCGGCGGGCCGCCAGCAGGGCGCGGCCGTAGACCAGCGAGGCCAGCGCCTGGTGTTCGTGAGCCGCGACCGCCGACTCGGCCGCGGCCAGCGCTGCGCTCACGTCGCCGGCCACGAGGTGGGCCTCGGCCTCTCCGATCTGGAAGGTCAGGCCGCCAGCGGTCGGAGACGCCAGCCTGCGCGAGGCGGGATCTTCAAGGAGAATAATCCCGGCACTGGCGAGCCCGAAGAGGGTTTTGGCCACGTCGAACTCGGGCCGGCCGAGGGCCGAGGCCAGGGCCCGCACATCGCCGGTGCCGTCGACCACACCGAGCAGCTCCCACTCATTGGGCAGCAGGTCCAGCGATCCGGCGCTGTCGGAGGCCGGGGCAAAAACCGGAATGATCCCGAGATTCGGAATCCGCTTCTCGATCCGGGACCATTCGTCGATTCGCCGGGCCGCCTCCATGAGCAGGAAGCCGACTGGAGTCCGGATCAGCGCTTCGGCCGGCGCCTCGGAGACCGGCCGGTCCTGAAAAGAGAAATATCCCTCGGACCAGCTCATCAGCTCGAACACCACCTCTTCCGACTGCCGGCGGACCTGGCGGGTCAACTCTCGCTCCGAGATGGCGCCGATCCCGACCAGGATTTCCCCCAGCCGCCGGGGATCACCGCTCTGCTGCATGGCCCGGGTCCGCATCAGGTCGGCTTCCGCAATCTTGCCAGCCCGCACCAGGATGGTGCCGAGCGGATGGGGATTGCTGTCGATCACCGCACCGATGACGCTGCCGTTCTCGAACCAGACCGTGCCCTGATTCTGCCGCAGCTCCGAGGTGACCTTGAGCACTCCCGTCTTCTGGCTCAGGTCGAGGAGCTGGAACACGTCGTGGATGCCCAGCTCCTTGAGCGGCCCCTCGATGGCCATGGCTAGACGGCCTGCGGAGTGAAGATCCGCTGCAGATCCTTGGCCGAGCGCGCATTGCTGCGCGCCGCTTGTGCGTGCGGACCGGCAGGATCGGACTGGACCGTCCGCTCCCACGCGAGGATGGCTTCGGGGTATCGGCGCAGCCGCGCCTGGGCCGTGCCCAGGCTGTACAGCGCCGCCGCATGATCGGGCTGGAATCGCAGGATCCGCTCGAACGCCTCGACGGCCCGCTCGGGACGCGCGTCATCGATCAGGCATTTGCCCAGCAGCAGCAGCGCGTCGAGGTCGAACGGTTCGGCGGCCAGGATCTGGACCAGGATATCAATACCCGCCGCCGGTGAATCGACCCGGCGCACCAGGTCGGCCAGCGCCAGGGCGGCTTCCATATAGGTGGGCAGCAGGTCGATGGCGCGCTGATACGCGACCTTGGCGGCAACCCAGTTTTCCCGCGCCTCCTCGAGACGGCCCAGTTCGACCCATACCGAGGCCACGCCTGGGTCCAGTTGCAGGGCGGCCTGGTACGCCTCCACCGCAGCGCTCGAATCGCCGAGCCGCAGGGTGGCCCGGGCCTGCAACTGCAGCAGGTCGGCCCGGCCCGGGGCCAGGATCTGGGCCTGCCGCAGCGGTTCCAGTGCCCCGCCGGGGTTGGCGCTGGCCAGCCGGGCGCGAGCGGCCGCGACCAGCACCTCGACATCACCGGGATAGTCCCGAAGCAGTTCGTCCGCCAGCGGGGCCGCCTCTTCGCCGTGATCGAGCGAGAGCAGCGACCTGACTTCGCCAAGCCGGGCGTCCAGGGCCCGCGGGTCGAGCATCCGGGCCTGCCGGTACCGCTCCAGCGCCTCACCGTGGAGGCCCCGCCGCGCGAACACCAATCCCGTCAGCGCCAGTCCCCGCGCCCGCGGCGCCCCCCGCTGCAGCGCCCGGTCCAGCTCGGCCGAAGCCTGGTCGAGCAACCCCTTGGCCACGCAGTCAGCGGCGAGGGTCAATCCGTCCTCGACGCCGGGTTCGCCGACCGCGGTCGGGGCCACCGGCGCCAGCTCCTCGAAAATCCGGTCGAGCAGCCGGGTATCGAGCGTAAAATCCTCGCCGACCTCGGAGCCTTCGACATCGGCCGAGATCTGCGGGGCGATCGCGATCTGGGAATTCTCGAACTGGAGATCGATGGTCAGGGCGTACTTCTGCGGGATGTAGTACGGCTCGATCTCGAGGGCCCGCTTGGTCTCCCGCAGCGCGCCGTCGAAATCGCCCAGGTGGCTGAGCGTAAAGCTGAGGTTGTAGTGGGCGGCGGCGTGGCCGCTGTCGGCGTCGACCGCCCGGGAAAAAGCATTGCGGGCATCATCGTACCGCTTGAGCTCGACCAGCACCATGCCGATGCCGTTCCAGGCCACGCTTTCCGACGGCCGGTCGCTCAACGCCTGACGGTACGCCTCGATGGCATCCTGGAATTTCCGGCGCTGGAACAGCAGCAGCCCGTAGTTGAGCCGCGGACCCGACAGCCCGGAGCTGATCCGCAGCGCCTGGCGGAACGCCTCGAGGGAGGCGGCCGGATCGGGATCCTGCGCCAGCAAGACGCCGAGGTTATTCCAGGCCAGTGCATATGAGCTGTCGAGCGCCAGCGCCTGGCGGTACGAGTCCTCGGCGGCCTGACGGCGTCCGGACTGATGCAGGCAGACTCCCCGCTCGTTCCAGATCTTGGGCGAGTCAGCCGCTTCCTTCGACAACTGCTCGTACAGTCCGAGTGCGGCGGGCAGGTCCCGCCGGAGCAGATGGACTTCAGCCATGGCCTGCAGCACCAGCCGCCGGTCCTCACTGGCCTCGAGCGCCAGCTTGTATTCCCGCAGGGCCTCGACGTAGTAACCCTTTTGCCGGAAGGCGAGGCCGAGGTTGTAATGCGCCAGCGCCCCGCCAACGCTGATCGCCGGACGGGGACTCTCGATGGCCTTCTGGACCTCCCGCGAAATCCGCCCGCTGTCCCGGCGGCGGCCGAGCGAGAGATTACTCTGGGCCCGGGCCAGCGTCGGGTTCAGTGCGATGGCGCGCTTGGTCGCGGCCCGGGCCGCCTCGTGATCGCCCTGGTCGCCATACACAAAGGCCAGCAGGTAGTGCGCGTCGGCGTGATCCGGGTTTCTGGCAATGACCTTTTCCAGCACCCGCTGCGACTGCTCCGAGATGCCGCGGTTGTACAGCACCTCGCCGTAATGGAACAACGTGACCGGTCCATCCGGATCGAGGCTGGTGGCCCGCCGCAGGTAATCCTCGGCCGCTTCGAGCCGGCCCCGGGCCTTTTCCGCCATGCCCAGCTGCACCAGGCAGGCGACATCATCGGGATCCTTCTGCAGCAGCAGCTCGTACTCCGCCACCGCCTCGGCATGGTGCCCGAGCGAGGCGTAGGTCCGGGCCAGTTCCCAGCGGGCCTCGTGATCGTCCTCGCCGCGGCGCAGCCGGTCCTTGAGTTCGCCGACCCGCCGGTCGTAGTAACCATGGGCGTGGTAGGCGATCTCGAGATTGGTCTGGGCCACCTGCATCTTGGGATCGAGCTCGAGCGAACGCAGAAACTGGGTGATGGCTTCCGCCACCAGCCCTTTCTGGTAGTACAGCACCCCGAGATTGTTGTGGGCACCTGCGTCGGAGGGATCGATCCGGCGGGCAAAGGAGCGAAGAACCGCGAGGTCCCGCTCGGAGAGGGCGGGAACGCTCACGGCTCAGGTCAGGCGGATGGCGTCGAAAATCACCCGGAGCGACGCCACGTCCGGCAGCAGCAGGAAGTGACCGGTCAGGTTGAGGGTGCGGTCCTCGAGCAGGAACTCGGTCTCGACGCAGAACACGAAATCGCGGGCATAGCCGAAGTTCATGTAGGTCGAGGTCAGCACGGCCCCGCACAGGTCGATGGCCAGGCTGGGCACCGAGGGAACCAGCATCATCCCCATGAAATCACTGAGGGCGTTGAGATAGGCGCTCGACAGGATGTTGCCGACCTCCTTGAGGCCGGACTGCTCCATGGCGCCGAACACCTCGGTAGTGCCGATCGGACGCTTGAGCAGGATGTCGCAGAGCTGCCGGGCGCTGGGCTCGGGGAAGATCAGCAGGGTGCGGCCGGTCAGATCGCCCATCATGTGCATCAGCACCGCGGCGACGACATCATCCGCCTTGCCCAGCACTTCGGGCACTTCCTCGAGGCGGGTGATATTCACCTCGGGAACGCTGATCATGATGGTGCGATTGGTCAGCTGCGACAGCGCAGTGGCCGCGTGGCCCGCCCCGATGTTGGCCACCTCGCGGAGGGCATCCTGCTGCAGTGCGTGCAAGTCCCGTACGTCGTCCATGGCAGCTCCTAGACCAGCGCGGCCGGATCGAGGATGAGCACCGGCACTCCGTCACCCAGAATCGTTGCACCGCTGAAGACCGGCAGCATTCCCCGCGGCCCATCGAACGGCTCCACCACGATCTCCTGCTGGCCGACCAGGGCATCGACCACCAGCGCCAGCCGGCGACCTCCGACATCGATCACGATGGCGGGCCGGCGGCCCTCGGTGCGCCGCGGTCCCACGCCCAGCCGTTCACGCAGGTGCATGGTCGGAATCACCTGGTCCCGCAGCACCAGCGCCTCGCGGCCCTGGACCTCGGCCGAACGAGCGCCACTGAACTCCAGGGTCTCGGCCACGCTGGTCAGCGGCACCGCGTAGCGTTCGTCGCCGACCCGGGCCAGCAGTGCCCGCAGGATCGCGAGGCTGGTGGGCAGGTGCAGGGTGAAGGTGCTGCCCTCTCCCTCGACCGAGTGCAGGTGGACCGAGCCGCCGAGCGACCGGACCCGCGACACCACCGCGTCCATTCCCATGCCACGACCCGACACATCCGTGACCTGTGCCGCGGTCGAGAAACCAGGCCGGATGACGACTCGCAGCAGCTGGTCGTCGGTCAACGACGTGGAACCCGGTTCCACCAGGCTTTCCCGCAGCGCCTTATCCAGGACCCGCTGCCGGTTGATCCCGGCGCCGTCATCGATCACCCGGATCGCGACGCCGGCCCGCTCGCGGGTGGCGCTCAGTTTGACCCGGGCTTCGGCCGGCTTGTTCCGCCGCTTCCGCTCCGCCGGCGATTCGATCCCGTGATCGACCGCGTTGCGGAGCAGGTGGATCAGCGGCTCGCCGAGTTCGTCGAGCAGGGCGCGATCGAGTTCGATCTCTTCGCCTTCGACCTCGAACGCCACCCGCTTGCCGAGCTGACGGGACAGGTCACGCACCACCCGCGGGAACCGGTCGAACACCTGCCACACCGGTGTCATCCGGGCCTGGATGACCTCGGACTGCATCTCGGCGACCACCCGGGCCACCCGGGCACTCACCGCTTCGAGCTCGGGATTGCCTTCGCGGGAAACCAGTTCCGCCAGCCGGCCCTTGGCCACCACCAGCTCACCGACCTGGTTCATCAGGGCGTCGAGCCGGCGGAGGTCGACCCGGATCTGTCGATTGCGGCCGGTGCCCTCTGCCCCCGCCCTGTCATCGGCCGCCGGGGCAATCGGGGGGGCCAGATCACCGATGTCGACGCTGCCGACATCCCCGGCGCCCAGCAGGATGGTGCGGATTTCGTCGTCCGTCCGGGACGATTCCAGCCGGAAGGCAAACCGGCCATCGAACTCGTCCTGGTCGAAGCTGGCCGAGGCGGGCCTGACCGATGCCACGGTGCCCAGCCCTTCGGCCTTGCGCAGCGCGATTAATGCCCGGGCCCCACGCATGGCGGCACCTGGCCGGATCGCGATCCGGACCACCCGCCCGGTGGTACCGACCACCGGCTCGGGAATCCGGGCCGGGATGGCCCAGCTGCCGGTGGGCTGCGCCGCAACCGAGGCGTTGTCGAGCCCGGCGAACAGCCCGGTAAAATCCAGGGCGCTGTCGTTGCCGGCCACTGCATCGTTAACGCCAGCTTCCAGCGCGTCCACGATGGCGAACATCAGGTCATGCAGCTCGGGCGAGGCGGAGCCCGGATCGCTGCGAAGCACATCGAGCAGGCTCTCGGCCCGGTGCGCCAGCTCGGTGAGGTTCGAGTACCCCATCGCGGCGGCCATGCCCTTGAAGGTGTGCATGGCCCGGAAAATTCCGACCACCGGTTCGGTGGCCCGGGGATCCCGCTCCCAGTCGAGCAACAGCTGGCTGCAGGCGCCGAGGTGTTCGCGGCTCTCGGTAACGAAGAGGGTGGCGTACCTCGACAGGTCCATCGCGTCAGCCGAGGATGCGCTGCACCGCCTCGAGCACCCGTGACGGCTGGAATGGCTTGACCACGAAATCCTTGGCCCCCGCCTGCACCGCCTCCACGACCAGCGCCTGCTGTCCCATGGCACTGCACATCAGGATCTTGGCGTCGGGGTCGTTCTTGCAGATTTCGCGCACGGCATCGATGCCGCCCATGTCGGGCATCACGATGTCCATGGTGACCAGGTCGGGCTTGAGTTCACGATAGCGATCCACCGCCTCGCGACCGGTCTCGGCCTCGCCGACGACCTCGAATCCGGCCTGGGTCAGGATGTCGCTGATCATGGTGCGCATGAAGATGGCGTCGTCGCAGACTAGCACAGTGTGGCTCACGCGCCCTCCGGGCGATATGGGTCCAGCAGTAGCGGGGCGGCTCAGCCGCCGACGAGCGGAGCCACCAGGGCCCCGGGATCCAGCAGAATAAAAACTCGATCGTTGTAGCGCCCGACCGCGCGGACCAGTGCGGGATCAATACCGGGCATCCGCTCCGCAGCGGCCAGGCTGGCGACCTCGACGTCAATCAGGTCCAGCACTTCATCGACCTCCAGCCCGACCATCCGCCCTTCGAGTGCCAGCACCAGGACGGATGTGGCCCCGACCGCGACCGGTGCCCGCTGCAGCACGGCCGCTCCCCGGGCCACCGTCAACAATGAGCCCCGAACGTTGATCAGGCCGTCGATCGCAGCCGGGGCTCCCGGAATTCGGGTGGCCGGCTGGGCCGGGATGATTTCGCGGATGGTCTCGACGGCCAAGGCGCAGCACAGGTCAGCGACCTGGAAGACCACGAGCCGGACCCTCGGAGAATCAGCCATGTCCTTTAAAGAAACCAAGATACCGAAGCCAATCAGTGGCGGCAACGGGAGCGAACTCTCCCGCCGCGCTCGCCAGGAGTGGCCGGAGATCGGCCGGCCAGTCAGACTCGAATTCGACCGGGATTCCAGTGATCGGATGGCGGAAGGCCAGGTAGGCCGCATGCAGGGCCTGGCGCACCGCCAGCCGCTCCAGCGCCTCGGCCCGAAGCCGCGCTGCCCCCGAAATCCGCTTGCTGCCGCCCAGGCCATAGACCTCGTCCCCGAGTAGCGGATGGCCAACATGTCCGAGGTGCACCCGGACCTGGTGGGTACGGCCGGTGTGCAGTTCCAGCCGGACCAGCTCTGCTACGTCGAATCGGCCGACGACATAGGCATCGGTCCGCGCCGGCCGTCCCTCGGGCAGCACCGCCATCCGTTTGCGATCGTTGGTGGACCGGGCCAGCGGCGCGTCGATGGTCAGGGGGCTTTCGCTCAGGTGGCCCCACGAGAGCGCGGCGTAGTGCCGTTTCACCCGTCGAGCCGCCAGCGCAGCGCCAAGCCGGCGGTGGGCCAGGTCGGTCTTGGCGACGACCATCAGGCCGGAAGTATCCCGATCGAGCCGGTGTACGATCCCGGGCCGTCCGGCCGCTCCACCAGCCAGCGTCGTTCCCCGCGCAATCAGGGCATTGACCAGGGTGTCCTGCCAGTGACCCGGGGCTGGATGCACGACCAGGCCGGCCGGCTTGTCGATGACGGCCAGGTACTCGTCCTCGAAAACCACGGTGAGCGGAATGTCGGCTGGCTGCAGCGTGCGGGCGGGCTCGTCCTCGGGAAACTGTACTTCAATGAGATCGCGGCGGAGCAGCAGGCGGGAGGCCCTGGCCACGGTGCCGTTGACCCGGACGCTGGCCTGCCCCACCAGGCGCGCGGCCTGGGTTCGCGAAAGCTGAAGCTGGTCAGCGAGGAATCGGTCGATCCGCTCGGTCTGGTCAGCCGAGACGGCGAGCCGCAGCGGCTCGGCCACGGGGGTCAGACCGGGGTGATGGACTGGGATCCGGCGCCCTCGGCTGTGCGGAGCGCAGCCTCGGCTTCGGAGGCGCGGCGGGCGTCTTCACGCCAGAACGAGATGGCCAGAAGCACCGCGCCACAGCTCACCGCGATGTCCGCCACGTTGAAGGTCGGCCACCGCATCTGGCCGATGCCGACATCCAGAAAATCCACCACCCCCTGCGGATTGCGGATCCGGTCGATCAGGTTGCCGAACGCTCCGCCGGCCACGGCACCGGTCGAGAGCTGCCGGAACAGGTCGCCCACCGGCGCGCGCTCGGACAGCCGCTGCAGCAGCACCACCGCCACCAGGGCGATGACCAGCAGGATCCAGCGGGAGTAGGGCCCCACGTGGAGGCCGAACGCCGCTCCCGGATTATAGACCAGGCGGAGCTGCAGCCAGTCGCCCATGACCTCGATGCCCGAGGACCGGAGCAGCCGGGCCTGGGCCGCGACCTTGGTCAGGATATCCAGCGCCACGACCGTGGCGGCCGTGGCCCAGAAAATCCGCCGGTCAGCGGCGCTTGCCATCCTCTTCCTTTTCCTTGCACTTGATGCAGAGCCGGGCATGCGGCAGCGCATCGAGCCGTTCGAAGGTGATCTCCTCGCCGCAGGTGTGGCAGTGGCCGAACTTGTCCGGGCTGGTGTACAGCCGCCGCAGCGCCTCGTTCACGTGCCAGAGGTACCGCCCTTCCTGCGAGGCGAACAGGAACTGCTTTTCCCGTTCCATGGCGTCGGTGCCCTGATCGGCCATATGGAACGAGTATGAGCTCAGGTCGCCGTCGGCGCCCTGGAGGGTGTTGTTGAAGGACTCATCGTAGTAGCCGAGTTCCTTCATGACGCGAGCCCGCTCCTCGAGCAGCCGCTTTTCCAGATGGGTCAGGTTCTTCTTGATCATCCAGTCCTGTTCCGGTTCAGGCCGGCGTGGCGCCGGCCGACAACTGCTTGACTGCCACCGTGACCTGCTGTCCCTCGATTGCGAACGACTCCTGGCGATCGGCCGCCGGGAGTATTTCCCCCACCTTGAATTCCCTGGCCAGGGTTTCTTCGGCGATGAAGCTCCGGTGGTTGAGCGCCGCCGAAAGGATGTCCGGACCACCGGTGATCGACAGTCTGATCCGGGCCGAGAAGGCGAAGCCCGCCTCTTTGCGGAGCCGCTGGATCAGGTGCACCAGCTCCCTCGCAATCCCTTCCAGCCGGAGCTCCGGGGTCAGGACCGGATCGAGCGCAGCCACATACGGCCCGTCGCTCTGCACCAGCCAGTCGGTGGCCACTTCCCGCTCGACCACCACATCCTCGGAAAGATAAGTGATCCGGGCCCCGTCCACCTCAAGGAAGGCCTCCCCGCCGGTTTCCAGCGTCCGGAGCTGATCGGGGGTCAGCTGGCTGGCCAAGCCCGCCACGTGGGGGGTCTGCTTGCCATAGCGCTTGCCCAGTGAGCGGAAGTTGGCCCTGGCCTTGAGCCGCACCAGCTCGGTATCGGAGCCGACCACCGAGACCTGCTTGACGTTGACCTCGTGGGAGAGGGTCGCGAGCAGCGCGTCGAAGTGGGGGCCGAGGACGGCGGCAGGAACTGCCACCTGCATCCGGGCCAGCGGCTGCCGGACCTTGCGGTCCGGGCCCCGAGCCGCTCGCGCCAGCGAGGCCAGGCGGCGGATGGCATCCATGGCTGCATCGAGCCTGGGCTCGTGAACCCCGGCAACCTTGGGAAACTCCGCCAGGTGCACCGAAGTTCCCGTCAGCGACCGATGCAGCCAGTCGGCGGCGAACGGCGCCGCCGAGGCCAGCAGCCGGCACACCGTGACCAAGGCATGATGGAGGGTGGCCACCGCCGCCGGATCGGCCTCGTGGTCCGGCGCCCAGAATCGGGGCTTGTTGGTCCGGATGTACCAGTTGGACAGGTCGGTGACCACGAAGTCCATCAGGGCCCGGGTGCCGGTGGTCACATCGTACGACTCCCAGGCCGCGGTTACCGCACCGACCGTATAGTCGAGCCGCGAGCGGAGCCAGCGATCGGCCAGGGTTGGAGTGCCGGCCGCGCTGGCTGGAGTCCAGTCGCCTGAAAACGCCGCAAAGAACTTGTAGCTGTTGCTCAGCGTGTTGAGGAATCCACCGGCGCTCTCGGGAATCGTCCTGGGATCGAACTTCTTGGGCAGCCAGACCTGACTCGAGACCAGCAGGTAGAGCCGGACTGCATCGGCTCCGAACTCGCGGACCATGGCCCAGGGGTCGACCACATTGCCCCGGCTCTTTGACATCTTGAGCCCTTCGGCATCCAGCACCAGCTCATTGACGATGACATTGCGATAGGCCGGGGCGTCGAACGCGGTCGTGGCAATGGCCAGCAACGAGTAGAACCAGCCGCGGGTCTGGTCGATCCCCTCGCAGATGTAGTCCGCCGGGAAATGCGCCTTGAACTCGGCCTCATGCTCGAACGGATAGTGCCACTGGGCATATGGCATCGACCCCGAATCGAACCAGGTGTCGATCACCTCGGCGGCGCGAGTCATGGTGCCGCCGCAGCTGCACGTCCAGGTGTAGCTGTCAATGAAGGGCTTGTGCGGATCGAAATCGGCGGGCAGGGGCTTGCCCCACAGTTCGGCCAGCCGGGCGTAGCTGCCGACCACTTCGATGTGGGACGGGTCCTGGTCGCAGCTCCAGACCGGCAGCGGCGTGCCCCAGTAGCGATCACGGGACAGCGCCCAGTCGACGTTGTTGGCCAGCCACTCGCCGAACCGGCCACTGCCGATTTCGGGCGGATGCCACTGGACGCCGGCGTTGAGCTCGATCATCCGCTGCTTGACCGCCGAAGTCCGGACGAACCAGGAGTCACGGGCGTAGTAGATCAGCTTGCTCTTGCAGCGCCAGCAGTGGGGATAGCTGTGCTCGTAGGCCTCGGTGGCCAGCCAGCGGCCATCCTGCTTGAGCTTTCGGATGATCAGATCATTGGTCTCGTCGGCGGTGACCAGCCGGCCTTCGATCTCGGGCCAGGTGGTGCCGACAAAGGTCCCGTCCGCGGCGACAGGACGGACCAGCGCCAGGCCATGTTCCTTGCCGGCGGCGTGGTCATCGGCGCCGAAAGCCGGCGCCAGGTGCACCATGCCGGAGCCATCGTCGGCGGTGACGAAATCAGCCGCGACCACCAGCCGGGATTTGAATTCGGGGGGGAGCGGCACCACCTCGAGCGGCCGGGTATAACTCAGCCCCGCCAGCGCCGACCCCTTGATCGTGCGCCGGAGCGGCAATTCTCCGATCGGCGTGATCCTGCCCTCGTGCGGCACTTTCACCGATTCGGCCCGCGACGTGGCAATGACCAGGGTGCGGTTGCCGAGCGCGTATTCGCCGTAATCCATCTCGGCATGCACCGCCACCGCCACATTCGCCGGCAGGGTCCACGGTGTCGTGGTCCACACCACCAGCTCGCGATTGGATCCGTCGGTCAGCGGAAAAGTCACATAGACCGACTTGTCCTTCACATCCTCGTAGCCCAGCGCCAGCTCGTGACTCGACAGCACCGTGCCGCAGCGGGGGCAGTACGGCAGCACCCGGTGCCCGCGGTATAGCAGGTCCCGGTCTGCCAGCCGCTTGAGCAGCCACCAGACCGACTCGACGTACTGGTTGGTATAGGTAACGTAGGGATGGTCGTAGTCGAGCCAGTACCCGGTCCGGTCCGACAGCTCCTCCCAGTCCGTCTTGTACTTGAAGACGCTGGCGCGGCACAAGGCGTTGAACCTCTCGACCCCGTAGGCCTCGATGTCCTTCTTGCCCTTGAGCTCGAGCTGTTTCTCGACTTCGATTTCGACCGGCAGCCCGTGGGTGTCCCACCCGGCGATCCGGGTAACCTGCCGCCCCTGCATGGTGCGGAACCGGCAGATCAGGTCCTTGATGGTCCGGGAAAAGACGTGATGAATGCCGGGCCGGCCGTTGGCGGTCGGCGGCCCCTCGTAGAAGACAAACGGCTGGCCATTCCGGGTGCGGTCGAGCGTCTGCTGGAACAGCGCCTCCTTTTTCCAGGTAGCGCGCAGCCCTTCCTCGAGTGCATCCGCGGTACCAGCCGGCCACGGCGCAAAACTCATCCAGGCAGCTCGGCCAGCAGGCGGGTGACCAGCTTGGTCAACGACGGCTCGGCTCTGGCCGCCACGGCGATGATCCTGGTGATGTCGGCCGGCTCAAGGGCATCCGGCAGGCACTGATCGGTGATGATCGAGATGCCGAGGGCCCGCATGCCCTGATGCACCGCCACGATCACCTCGGGCACCGTCGACATTCCGACGACGTCGGCGCCCATGCCCCGGAGCATTCGGTACTCCGCGCGGGTCTCGAGGCACGGACCGGTGACGGCCACGTAGACCCCTTCCCGCAGCACGATGCCGTCCTTGCGGGCGACTTCACGCGCAATGGCGCGCAGCGCTGCGTCATACGGCGCCGACATATCCGGGAAACGCGGTCCCAGCCGGTCGTCGTTGTTCCCGATCAGCGGGTTATCGCCAAGGAAGTTGATGTGATCGCTGATCAGCATCAGGTCGCCGGGGGCCCACAACGGATTCATCCCGCCACAGGCGTTGGACACGAGGAGGACCGGCGCACCCAGCGCGTGCAGCACGCGCACCGGAAAGGTCACCTGGCGAAGGGTATATCCCTCGTACCGATGGAACCGCCCCTGCATGGCTACCACGCGCTTGCCACCCAGAGTGCCGAACAGCAGCCGTCCGGCGTGGGTCTCGACGGTGGACAGTGCAAAACCGGGGACCTCGCCGTACGGAATCTCGGCCTCGATCTTCATTTCGCCGACCAGGCCGCCGAGCCCGGTGCCGAGGATGATGGCGGCCTGGGGCTCGAGCGGGGTGCGCTTGCGGATGGCAGCGACCGCCGCCTGGACTTCGTCGTACAGTGACGCGGGGGTCATGACTGCCGCTTGAGGAGCAGTTCGGTCTGGACCTGGTGCATGACCTGGCTGTGGACCTGGTAGCCTTCGACTTCGCCGAGGTGGCGCTCGAGCAAGGCACGGAAGTTGGCCAGGTAGACCGCGAACTGGCGGTGCAGCGTCTCGAACCGCTCGCGAAGTCCCTGTTCATCGACCTGCGCCTGTCCCACGATCCGCATGGCTTCGGTGCGGGCCTCGCGAATGATCAGCTCCGCCTCGTGCCCGGCCTGGGCCCGGCTGTCCTCGCGGAGCTGCTGAGCCGCCACCAGCGCCTCGTTCATGGCCCGCTCCCGCTCGCGAAAGGCCTTGAGCTGCTCCTGTCCCGCCTTGATCCGCTCCTCGAGCAGGGCCCGTTCCCGTAGCAGCCGGTCGAGCTCCTCGGACATCCGCAACTTGAAGTCGTCGACCTGCCGGCGGTCATAGCCCCGCAGTTCGCGCTGGAAGTCCTGGCTCCGCACTTCGTGGGGTGTGAGCTGAAAGCCATCGTCAGTCATGTGCCGCGCTCTCCGAACAGCAGGGTACCCAGCCGCACCAGGGTTGCGCCCTCTTCAACGGCAACCTGGTAGTCACCCGACATTCCCATCGACAGTTCCGGCAGTCGATGGCCCTGATTCACCATCTGTTGCCGTGATTCATGCAGCTGCCCGAAGGCCGCCCGCTGGCGGCCCGGATCCTCGGTCAGTGCGGCCATGGTCATCAGCCCGCGGACTTCGAGTGCCGGCAGCGCGGCGATCTGCTGGAGCAGCTCCGCGAGGCCGGCCGGCTCTACCCCGCCCTTCTGCGCTTCTCCGGAGCAGTTGACCTGAATCAGAATGGCCTGGCGATTTCCGGGAGCCGCACGGCGGGCCAGCTCGGTGGCCAGTTCGATCCGGTCAACCGAATGAATCAGGGCAAAGTGGCCAACCGCCTGCCGGGCCTTGTTGGTCTGCAGCGACCCGATCAGGTGCCACTCGACCCTGGCCCCCGGCAGCGCCGCCTGCTTGCCCAGCGCCTCCTGCACCCGATTCTCGCCAACCGCGCCGAGCCCGGCGTCGATGGCCGCCTGCACCGCCTCGGGCCCGTGCGTCTTGGTCACCGCCACAATGGTGACCGGATGAGTCCAGCCACGCGCCGCCTGACGTTCCGCAATCTGCCGGCGGATGAGGGCCAGCCGATCGCCTAAACCCGGGTACGACATAGGCGGCAAAACTAAGCGGGAAGCGAGGTTAACACCACCGCTCAGCGGCGGGTCGAATCGGTCTGCGGGGCGGACTGCGCCTGCTTCAGCCGCAGTTCGGCCAGTGCCGCCTCGAGTCCCGGCTGGGCCGACAATTTCCCGGCCGTTTCCAGGCTCTTGATGGCAGCCGGACCGTTACCGATCCGGTCGTAGTAGGATGCGAGCCGGGTCCAGGGCACGGCAAGATTGGCGGCCACGCCTCGACTGGTCGGATCGATCAGACGCCGCGATGGCCCCAGCAGCCCGGCGTAGCGGTAGACCCGGGTGACGAGAGCCCGGGTGACTGGTACGTCGACCGGGGCACCGAACAGGCCCTGGGCGTCGACTCCCGGGGTGGTTGAATCGATGACGGTGGCTTCCGCCGAGAGGACCAGACCGCGCATCACGACATGATGTTCGAGACCGAGGAGATGGTCCGCCGCCGTCAGCGCCCAGACGACGGGTCGTCGGCCGAGGTTCTGCTGCAGAATGCTGATGGTCACCAGGTCATTAGGATAGAAAATCGAGCGGGCGGGGTACACGACCCGCACCGGCCCGATCTGGACCAGCTGAGAGTCGGACAGCATGATGGCCCGGGTGGAACTGGCAATCTGCTCGTCGGTCATCAGGTGCAGCGGCCAGGCCGGTTTGACTGGATGCCTGTCGCGCCAGATATCCGGGGCCATCGCCTCGTCGAAGTCTCCCGGCACCCGGTCCCGGATCTGGCGCATGTACCAGTCGGTCTGCGCCAGCGCCAGACAGACCACGGTCACATCCTGCCGGATACCGGCGACCTCCTGGGCCCACCAGAGCGGAAAGGAGTCGTTGTCGCCGTAGGTGAAGAGGATCCCGTACGGCGGGACGCTATTCAGCAGGTCGTAGGCAAAATCCGCCGGCAGCCGGGCATCGGCCCCGTGACGCCGGGTGGCCGCTGAAAAATTGAGGGCCAATGGCAGCAGCGCCACCGACAGGACCAGGCCCGCCCCGAGTCTTGCCCGCGGCCGCCAATCGAGCAGCGCCTTGGCGGCACCAGCCAGCGCCAGTCCAGCCCACAGGCCCCAGATCACGAAACTCACAACAAAGAAGTAGTCCCGGTCCCGGACCTCGTGCTGATCGGATTGCGGAAAGCGGTCCCAGGCCATCCCATTGCCGATCTTGAAATTCATGTACACCACCAGGGCCAGACCGGTGGTCAGGAACAGGATGATGCAGAGCCACCCGAGGCTGCGATCGGACCGGTACTGCAGCCTGAGCCCCCGGAGGCCCAGCCAGCCAAACAGGATCGTGAATACCAGGCGGCCGAACACGGTGATCGATCCGACCCGGAGGCCGCCCTCGAGACCGTTGGCCCACTGCCAGTCGAAATACTGGAAGTAGTTGGCCAGCTGAAGCCCGAAGATGCCCAGCGTCCTGCCCGAATTATTGGGGCCGTGCAGCATCATCGGATTGTCCAGCGGCGTCCGGACCGGATACTGCGCCCGCCGAATAACGGCCAGCAGCGAATTCCAGTTATCGGGCTGCGATTCGTTGATGGCGGGGTGCAATCCTGCCCTGATGAACGCGGCGTAGTAGACCGTCACCCCAACCGCCGCCAGCCCGATCGCCAGGAGCCCGAACGACAGCGAGCCACGCCGGAGTCCATTCGCCAGCGCCAGCAGCAGGCAGGCCCCACCCACGGTCATCAGCAGATTGCTGCCGAGACCGGTGCCGATCAGTGTGAACCAGGCGGCCCCCACCAAGACAAGGATGGCCCGCTCACGTCCCCGCTCTTCCGGGGTTTCCGCCGGCTCACTCCGGAGCACCGACCAGATGAATGCCACCACGGCCGGCCCCGCCAGCAGCGCCAGCAGGTGACAACCGATCGAGAGCCCCGCCAGATAGAGCGTGAGCACCAGCCAGCGTGCGGCCGGCCTCCCTTCACGACGATGCCTCCGCCAGACCAGGCAGAGCCACGCCATCAGTGCGATGGTACAGACCGCCACCGCGTAGACCTCGGTCTCGTTGGAGTTCTGCCACTGGGTAAAGGTGAACGCACCGGCCACCGCCGCCGCCGCCGCACCTCCCAGCCTCAGCCACTCTGCCTGGGCACTCGGCGGCCCCAGATCGGCGCCACGAAGCGTCTCGTAGGCCAGCAGAAAGAACGCCCCTGCGCCGATGGCACTGAACAGTGCGCTCAGGAAATTCAGCCGGACGGCATACTCGCCAACCGGAATCAGCGCCCCCCAGAGATGCGCGATCAGGACGAACAGCGGGGTGCCCGGCGGATGCGGAATTCCGAGGGTGCGTGCTGCGGTGATGAATTCTCCAGCATCCCACCAGGTGACCGAGGGAGCCAGCGAGACGACGTAACCCACCAGGACCAGCAGGGTGATCAGCGCGGCGAAAGCGTAAGGCGGGGTGTACTCGTGACGGATCGGGTCAGTCATGCGCGAGGGCGCCACCGGCTGGTCAGGCAGGACCGCGGCCGCTGAGCGCCGCGGCAACGGCCAGGGCATCACGGCTGGCGGCTACGTCATGAACCCGGAAGAGCCGCGCCCCTCGTTCCCAGGCCAGCACGCAGGACGCGGCGGTTGCCAGATCACGTTCTCCTACTTCACGCCCGGTGATGACACCGAGAAATCGCTTGCGGGAAGGACCGACCAGCAGGGGCCGCCCCAGTGACAGCAATGAGGTGAGTCCATCAAGCAGCGCCAGGTTCTGCTCGACGGTCTTGGCAAAGCCAAAGCCGGGGTCCAGCACGATCTGTTCGGCCGCAATTCTGGCCGAGGTGGCTGCGGCCAGCGCGGCCGCCAGTTCCGCGTGTACGCCGGCAACAACATCGCCACCATACTCGGCATGTTCGAAGGTGGCCATGCTCTGCACCGTGCCACGGCTGTGCATCAGTACCGCGCCGGCTTTCCGCTCGGCCACGACACCGGCCATGGCGTCATCCAGCCGGAAGGCCGAGACGTCATTGACCACCCAGGCGCCCGCATCGAGCGCTTCGCGAGCCACGCCTGATTTTACGGTATCAACGGAAATCGGAAGTTCCGGATGACGGCTGACCAGTTCCGTGAGGACTGGTATCACCCGGCGTCCTTCCTCCTCTTCCGGCACCGACTCGGGCCGTCCCGGCCGGGTCGATTCACCGCCGAGGTCAAGCATGTGTGCGCCATCGCGGAGCAACTGCTCGGCGTGCGCCAGCGCGGCCTCGGGGCGGCTATGCTGGCCTCCGTCACTGAAGCTGTCAGGCGTGAGGTTGACGATGCCGACCAGGAACGGTTGCTCAAGCGAGAGCGTACCCCGCGCCGTCCGCCACTCCATCACCGGCTCGGGCAGCAGTGCCATGCCGAGCTTGAAGGAGAGTTCTGCCACTTCGGGTGGGAGCATCCAGGGGCGGGCCAGCGCACCGAGCCGTGAATAGGGTCCGGCCAGCAGGGCCCAATCATCGCCAGTCAGGATATCGAGGCCCGCCTTGAGCACCAGTCTGACCAGCGCCTCGAGCACGGTGGCGTCGAGGCCTGTGATCCGGACAGCAGAAGGGCCGAGGCCCGCAGCTGCGGCCTCGGCCCGGTTCTGGTCCCATCCGGCCGCGAGGAGCGAATCCCGGATGGCCCGCGGCGAGGACATCGCCAGCGGGGTAACGATCATGCGCCCGCGGGCTCGGCCGGCGGTGCACCCAGCATCGGGGTGCGCTGCGGCGCCGGATCCTGCTTCGAGACCACGGGCACAGCGGGCGCGGCCGGTGGCGTGGTCGGCGGCTGCGGGGGCAGCGTCTTGCCGGCCGCCAGCATGTCGACGTCCTCGCGGTCGATGGTTTCCCGCTCGAGCAATGCCACCGCAATCGAGTCCAGCAGCGTGCGGTGCGCGGTCAGGATCTTCCGGGCCTTTTCATGGGCGGTATCGAGCAGGTGCTTGACCTCGTCATCCACCATTTCGGCGGTCCGCTCGGAGACCTCGCGGCGCTGGCCGAATTCCCGGCCCAGGAAGATTTCCTGTTCCCGGTCGCCGATGGCCATCATGCCCACCTTGTCGCTCATGCCGAACTGGGTCACCATCCGCCGGGCGATGTTGGTGGCCTGCTCGATGTCGCTGCCGGCGCCGGTGGTGACCTGGTTGGGGCCGAAGATCAGCTCCTCCGCTACCCGGCCACCAAACGCGATGGCCAGCCGTCCGATCAGGAACTCCTTGGTCTGGCCGTAGCGGTCCTTGTCGGGCAGCGACATCATCAGCCCGAGCGCGCGGCCCCGGGGAATGATCGTCACCTTGTGAATCGGGTCACTGCCCTCGGTCTTGAGCGAGACCACCGTGTGTCCGGCCTCGTGATAGGCCGTCAGCTTCCGCTCGTCCTCCGACAGCACGAGGCTCCGGCGCTCGACGCCCAGCATGACCTTGTCCTTGGCATCCTCGAAATCCTGCATGTCCACCAGCGTCTTGTTGCGCCGAGCGGCCAGCAGTGCGGCTTCGTTGACCAGGTTGGCGAGATCGGCGCCGGCCATACCCGGCGAGCCCTTCGCAATAGTCTCGAGGTTCACGTCGGCCGCCAGTGGAATCTTCCGGGTATGGACCCGGAGAATCCCTTCACGACCGCGCACATCGGGCGCATCCACCACGATCTGGCGGTCGAACCGGCCCGGACGCAGCAGTGCCGGATCGAGCACATCAGGCCGGTTGGTCGCCGCAATCAGGATGACGCCATCGTTGGATTCGAAGCCATCCATCTCGACCAGCAGCTGGTTCAGAGTCTGCTCGCGCTCATCGTGTCCACCGCCGAGTCCGGCGCCGCGATGACGGCCGACGGCGTCGATTTCGTCGATGAAGATGATGCAGGGCGCGTGGGCCTTGCCCTGTTCGAACAGGTCACGGACCCGGCTGGCACCGACCCCGACGAACATTTCGACGAAGTCAGAACCCGACATCGAGAAGAAAGGCCGGCCGGCCTCACCGGCCACTGCCTTGGCCAGCAGCGTCTTGCCGGTGCCCGGCGGGCCCACCAGCAGCGCGCCCTTGGGCAGACGCCCGCCCAGCCGGGTGAACTTCTGGGGATCCTTCAGGAACTCGATGATTTCCTGGAGCTCGACCTTGGCTTCGTCGGCACCGGCCACATCGGCAAAGGTGATCTTGGGGGTGTCCCCGGTGAGCAGCTTGGCCTTGGACTTCCCGAACGAGAACGCCCGGTTGCCGCCAGCCTGCAGCTGCCGCAGCAGGAACAGCCAGAGGCCGATGATCACGATCCAGGGCAGCGCCGCCAGGATGAAGCTCGCGATCCCGATCTTCGGCTCCTTGGCCGAGATCGGCACGCCCGCCTTGTCGAGCGCGGCCAGGAACTGCTCGCTGTTGGCGATCGGCAGCAGGACCGTGAAGCCCTTGGCGGGCCGCCCGTCCTGAACCACGGCCGCCCGGAACTCACCATCCAGCTGCTTGCCATCGTACACCACGACCGAGGCAATATTGCCGGCCTCGAGCTGCTGCTTGAAGGCGGAGTAGGTGAATTCCTGCGTGGTGCCGCGCTGGTGGCCCATGACCTGGAACAGGGCCACGGCCACGACGGCAACGAGAAGCCAGAGCGCCAGATTCTTGCTCAGGTTCTTGAGCGAGGGACTGGGGGGGCGCGATGGAGTGCGATCAGCCATTTATGTCAGGTCCGCAATGAACGGGAGATGTCGAAAATCCTCCGCCCGGTCCAGCCCGTAGCCTACCAGGAACGCGGGCGGTGCATCGAATCCGACGAACCGGATTTCGGCCGGCGGATTCACCGCAATGTGCTTGTCCAGCAACGCGCAGATGGCCAGGCTCCTGGGCGAACGGGCCCTGAGCAGATCCATCAGGTGGGCCAAGGTCCGGCCCGTATCAATTATATCCTCAACGACCAGAATATGTTTTCCGGCCACCGAAACCGCCGGATCATACAGCAGCCGGACATGGCCGCTGGAGACCGTCTCCGCTCCGTAGGAACTCAGCACCAGGAAATCGACCTGGAGCGGCCGGTCGATCTGGCGGACCAGGTCGGCCAGGAAGACAAAGCTGCCCTTGAGCAGCCCGAGCACCAGCAGCTCCCCATCCGGATACGCCTCGGTGATTTCCCGGCCCATTTCCGCCACCCGCCGGGCCAGCGTATCCGCATCATAGACCACGGTATACCCCGCCCCACCTCCCCGCCCAGTCTCAGCGGCCACGCGCTTCAACCCTGAGAGCCGTCTGCCCGGGAGCGGGCATCATTTCACCGGACCGGCAGACACCTGGAACCCAGAGCAGCCTGCCAGCCGATTCCAGCACCGGCCAACGCTCCCGGCGCGACCGCGGGATCCTGGCATCCTGAAAGCACCGGGCAAGCAGCCGCTGTCCCCTACCGCGCAGCGGCTGAATTCGTTCGCCGGCCAGCCACCGCCGGACCGTCATTGTTTCAGGGATGAACCATGCGCTCAAACCGTTGCGGTCCTGATGGTCTGGCGCCTCTTCGAGCCGCCAGTCCAGCACCCATTCCGACCCCCAGATTGCCGATCCGGTGGCTCCTTCGATCGTCAGGGCGGCCACGGCCGGCGTCTGGATATCCTGGACCAGGCGAATCCGCTCAAAGGCCCGCTCGGCCCGCCAGCCCCCGCCGAGCTGGATCACGGCACCGCTGACTCCGCTCCGGGCCAGGTTCAGTACCCGGCCCGATCGGCTCGGGCCCAGCACCGTCCCGAGTCTCCGGCCCATGGCGGACAGCAATCGCAGCGCCAGCGGCCCGTCCCACGCCAGCAGCCCGTCAATCGAGATGGACGCACCATCCGCCTCGTTCTGCCAGTCGAGCTCGGGGGTGCCGTCCAGCAGCTGGGCCCAGGCCGACCGGTCGACGGCGGCCTGCCGTCCTGCCCGGATCAGGTCCCGGTCCACCTGCGGCAGACGGGCCCGGATCAGCGGCAGAATTTCGTGGCGCAGCCAGCTGCGGATGAACCGGGGGTCGTGATTGGCCGGGTCATCCCAGCCGGCAATGTCACGCTCGCGGGCGTAGTCCATCAGTTCAGCCCGGCTGTACTGCAGCAGCGGCCGGATCAGCACTCCCTCACGATCGGCCATGGCCGCCAGGCCGGCAGGACCGGAGCCACGCAGCAACCGCATCAGGACGGTTTCGGCCTGGTCGTCCGAATGGTGCGCCGTAAGCAGCCAGGCTGCCTCGCGACCCTGACGCAACGACTCCAGCCAGCCATAGCGGGCCTGGCGCGCTGTCGTTTCACTGGCCTCACGACCCAAGGCGAGGGAGGCCGACTCGAACGGCAGCTCGAGCGCCGATGCCACCGCAGCCACCCGGCCAGCGATGTCGGCGCTGTCCGGATGAATGCCATGATCCGCGTGCGCCACGATCAGGTCCAGCCCATGCTCGGCTCTGGAGCGGGCCAGCAGGTCGAGCAGCACCAGCGAATCGGTGCCGCCACTCACGGCAATCAGGGCCCGGCGGGGGCCGAGGCTGAATCCAGCGAGATGAGGGAGAAAGCGGGCCAGCAGCGGCATGGCCCAAAGATAATCGGTGGTCCGGTGGGGAACGGCCGGGCGGGGCTAATGCATCGGCCCCGTCGCGGCCTGGGCATCGAGCAGGAACCGGGGAATATCGGCGGCAAAGGAGCTGCCGTTGTCCGACTCGAAAAAATACTGGCCTTCCATGTGCCCTGACTGGGAGCGCAATACACAGAAGCTCTGGTACTGGTGGACCCCGCCCGGAGCCAGTACGGGCTGCTGGCCGACCACGCCGTCACCCTCGACGACCTGATCCTCGCCGATCGAGTCGTGGATCAGCCAGCGGCGCCTGAGCAGCTGGGCGGTAACAATGCCGACATTCTCGATCCGGACAGTGTACGCAAACACGAACTCCCCCGCCGCCGGCTGCGAGCGCTCGGGGATGAACTGGGGACGGACCGTGATCCGCATGCCGTGGGTCAGGCGGTAGAAAAAGTGAGCTGCCATGGTCTGGGGCCTTTGGCCGTCAGCCATTGGCCGTCAGCAATCGGGTCCGCTAACGGCCAACGGCGAATGGCTAACAGCTGTCTCAGGGCTTGGCCGGCGCCGCCTTCTTGGCAAAATCACCGGCCTTCACGATGGTGATCTTGCTGGGGTCGATATACTTGCGGAGCGCTGCGTTGACCTGCTCCAGCGTGAGATCGCCGACCTTGCGCTCGAACTCGGCGTCGTACGAGAGGTTGCGGTTGATGTTCAGATCGGTGGCCAGCTGCCCGGCCAGTTGGCCATCCTGCGCCAGCCGGACCTGTTCGTTCTGCAGCCATCCCTGCTTGGCCTTCTGCACTTCCTCCGCTGTCAGGCCATCCTTCATGGCACGGTCGACCTCTTCCTTGAACGCCGCTTCGAGCCGGGTGACGTTTTCAGGAGCATAGATGGCGTAGGTGGTGAAGGAGCCCACCGTGTCCAGGGCGCTGGCGCTGACGCTCGATCCGACCCCGTAGCTGATCCCCTCTTTCTGCCGGATCCTCATGGCCAGACGGCTGTTGAGCGCTCCGCCACCCAGGATGTAGTTGGCCAGCACCAGCGCGGGATAGTCCGGGTTGTCATCCCGGATGTCGACATTGGTGCCGGCCAGGAAAAACGCGTTGGCCTTGTCCGGCGTTTCCAGTGAAATCGTGGTGGCCGGAATGTCCCGGTACGACGAACCGATCCGGGCGTAGGGCTGGCCGCCGCGCCAGTTGCCGAACAGGGTGGCGGCCAGGGCCTGGATTTCAGCAGGATCAAAATCTCCTACCACCGCCAACTGCCCATTCTCGGCGCCATAGAACTGGGTATAGAACTGGCGAGCCTGCTCGACCGTGGCGCTGTTGTAGTCGGCAATCTGCTCTTCGGGAGTCGAGGTGTATCGAGGATCCCCCTTGTCGCGGGGGTTGAGGTAGCGCTGGTAGGCGGCCGAGCCCTGGGCAATCGGGTCAGACTTCTGTTCATCGAGCCCGGCCAGGTTCTGCTGCCGGAGCTGATCGAACTCCTTGCTGTCAAAGGCCGGATCCCTGAGCACCTCGGCCAGGAGCTTGAGGGATTCAACCAGGTTTGGCCGAGTCGTTTCCATCCGGATCTGCACCGAGGTCGGTCCGCCACCAATCGAAACGTTGGTCTTGAGCTGGTCAAAGGCGTCCTTGATCTGCTGCCGGCTCTTGGTCCGGGTGCCGCGCATCAACATGTCCGCCGCGATGTCCGCCACGGCGGTCTTGCCCTTGACGGCATCCAGGGTCCCGAACCGGAGTGTCATGCTGACATTGACCGTCTGGCCCCGGGTCTTCTTGGAAAGGAAAGCCAGCTTCATTCCGGTGCTGAGGGCCCCGCGGGTCGTGCGGCTCTCGATATTGCCCGGCGAAGGGTCAAATACTTCGCCCACCACCCGCGCCGTATCGCCCTTGTAGTCCTTGACCAGGGCCACCACGTCCGGCGTGGCCGGAATCTCGGCCCGGTCCGGCTTGGCGGTGGGGATGAACTGGCCGTAGGTCGCGTTGCTGGTCTTGAGGTATGCCGCGGCCACTCGGGCCACATCCTCCGCGGTGACCGCCCGGACCCGGTCACGGTGCAGGAACAGCATGCGCCAGTCGCCGAGTGAGGCCCACTCGGAGAGTTCGAGCGCTGCCCGCTGGCTGTTGTTGAGCGTCAGGTCGATCTGCTTGAGGATAGCCGTCTTGGCCCGCTCGACCTCCTCGGACGTTGGCGGCGTGGTGATCACGCTCTCGATGGCGTCCTGCATCGCGGCCATGGCCACCGGCAGCGAGTCTTCCTTGCGGACCTGGACAGTGGTGATCAGGACTCCGGGTTCCCGCAACTGATAATTGGAGGCCGACACACTGGCCGCCTTGCCGGTCTCGACCAGCGCCTTGTACAGCCGGCCGGAGGGGGCACTGCCCAGCACCTGGGTGAGGACATCGACCGCCGGGAAGTCGGGGTGAATGCCGGACGGCACATGATAAATGGCCAGCGCCACCTGCACGTCACCGACCCGGCGAAGCGTCACGCTGCGTTCGCCGTCCTGGGTCGGCTCGATGGTGTAGGTCGGATAGATCTTGAGCACGCCACTGCGGTCCGGCCGGGGTACGGCGCCGAACTTCTGCTGAATCAGCGCCAGGGCCCGCTGCTGGTCGAATTTGCCGGCTACCACCAGGACTGCATTGTCCGGCTCGTAGTACCGGTGATAGAACCCCTGCAGCCGCTCGATCGGGACCTGCTCGATGTCCGACCGGGCCCCGATGGTGGAATGGCCGTAGTTGTGCCACAGAAAGGCGGTCGACATCGCCCGCTCTTCGAGAATGTTGCCGGGGTTGTTCTCGCCCAGTTCGAACTCATTGCGCACCACGCTGAATTCGGTCTCCAGGTCCTTCTTGGCCACATAACTGTTCACCATCCGCTCGGCCTCGAGATCGAGGGCCCAGGCCAGGTTGGTGTCGGAGGCGGAAAAGGTCTCGAAGTAGTTGGTGCGATCGAACCAGGTGGAACCGTTCCAGTCGGCGCCGTGATCGGAGAATTCCTGGGGCACGTTCCGGTGCTTCGGGGAGCCCTTGAACAGCATGTGCTCGAGCAGGTGCGCCATACCGGTCTCGCCGTAGCCCTCGTGCCGTGAGCCGACCAGGTAGGTGATGTTCACCGTGGTGGTCGGCTTCGACTGGTCGGGAAACAGCAGCACCCGAAGGCCGTTGGACAGATTGTATTCGGTGATCCCTTCAACCGAGGGCCCCGGCACCAGTGGCACCGGCTTGGCCGGGTGCCTGACCACTGGCTTGGCGGCTGGCTTGGCCGGCGCCTGCTGCGCCATGGTCGTGGTGGACGTCAATCCGAGGAAGGTGGCGGCGATCAGAAACGGGCGAACGAAACGCATCGATGACTCTCGGTTGAGTGGCCTGAAATCAATCAGTGACGCAAGGCCGTAATTTGGCGCTCGGTGCCGCGGGCGACAAGGCGGAGGCCCGCCGGGTCCGAATTCTAGTGTCGGGCCAGCAGGTTGGCATCGAACAGCGCCAGGATCCGGGTGTATTCGTCGGTCCAGGAATCGGGCCGGACAAATCCATGACTTTCCACTGGATAGGTGGCCAGTTCCCAGTGGGTCTTGTGCCGCTCGATCAGCCGCTGGGTGAGCCTGATGATGTCCTGGTAGTGCACGTTGGCATCCTTGAGCCCGTGCGCCATCAGCAACGGCGCCCGCAGTCCTTCGGCAAAGTAGATCGGCGATGACTGGCGGTAGGCCAGCGAGTCCGACGAGGGCGTATTGAGAATCTGCCCGGTGTAGGACTGATCGTAGTGAGCCCAGTCGGTCACGCTCCGCAGCGCCGCGCCGGCTCCGAATGATTCCGGCGCCGTGAACAGCGCCATCAGGGTAATGAAGCCCCCGTGGCTCCCTCCATAGAGACCGATGCGGGATGCCGGGATGCCGTATTGCGCGGTCAGCCAATGGGACGCATCGACCTCGTCGGCCAGATCACGGCCACCCATGTGGAGGTAGATGGCGGTCCGCCAGTCGCGTCCGTATCCCGCGGAACCGCGGTAGTCGAGCTCCAGCACCGAATAGCCGCGAATGGCAAGCAGGTGATGGAACATGTATTCGCGGTAGTAGTACGACCACGTCCGGGTCACATCCTGGAGGTACCCTGCCCCGTGTACAAAGAGAATCGCGGCCCCGTTTGATGCGGCACCGAAATCCTGAGGCCGGTAGATCCGGGCCGGCACCAGGACTCCATCAGAGGCGGGAATGCTCAGCAGCTCCGGGGCGCGCCACGGATAGCTCAGCCACTCGGCAGTCGGCGAAATCGTCAGTTGACCCATGGCCGACCGCGGCCTGGCATCCTGGATGAACAGTTCGGGCAACGCGAAGCATCAGGGCAGCAATTCAAGATCCGGCGGTGTCACCACAATTTCCCCGTGGCCCGGAATGTCGATGGTGATCCGCTCGACCATCGATTCGGTCTTGCCCCGCTTGGCCCGGGAGGCCTCGACAATGACCCCCGTCTTGCCAACCACCCGGACCACGTCGGACCGGGTAATCGTGGCGCTGGCGCCCGGTGTACAGTCGTTGAACTTGGCCATGGTAGTGGACCTCCTCTTTTCCGATTAGCTTGGAGCTTCAGATGCCAAACTGGTGGCAATCCTGCTGAGCCTGGTCGGGGGCATCGACCTGGTCCGCAGCCGCCGACACCCCCCGAAAGTTGAGACCCATGTCCCGACCACTCTCGGTCCGCCTTCGCGAAGATACCGCCCCCGCGCACCACAGCGCTGAACGCACCGGCATCGTGGCCGACATGCTGCACCGGCGGCTCAAGCGTGAGGACTATCTCCGCTTCATTCGCGACCTGCATGCGGTCTACACCGCGATGGAGCGCTCGCTGGACCGGACCCGAGCTCATCCGGTGCTCGCGCCACTCCGCTTCCCTGAGCTTGACCGGGCCAGTTCCCTGGCCGATGACCTGACCGCGCTGTACGGCCCGGACTGGAGCACGGCGCTCGAGCCAAGTGCAGCCGCCTCAGCTTACGTAAGCCGGATCAACGCGGCAGAAGCCGACCACCCCGAACGGCTGGCAGCCCACGCCTACGTCCGCTACCTCGGTGATCTCTCGGGCGGCCAGATGCTGAAGAAGCTGATCGCCGAGTCGCTGGGCCTGGGCAGTGGCGCCGGCCTGGCCTTCTACGAGTTCCCCGGCATCCCGGATGCCACCGCCTTCAAGCAGAACTATCGCGCGGCGCTGGATGCCTTGCCGCTCAGTCCGGAGGCCGCGGACGGAGTCGTGGCCGAGGCGCGGGATGCCTTCCTGTTGAACATGGACCTGGCGCAGGCCGCGACCCGCACCACCGGCTGATCAGCCCGGGATTGTCTCCCGCCATTTGAACGCCATCTCTTGAGCAGTACGTCCGGGCCCTTTGGCGGCCAGCAACGCACTCACCTCTTCAAGTATGTCCCTGGCGCCCTGCGCCATCGGGTCGTCCGCCAGCCCGTCGCCGAGACTTTCGGCCTCCTGCTCGCTGGCGGCCGGCTCCGACACCATCCCTTCGACTGCACCACAGCCATCCAGTGAGACGACCCGCCCGGTTAATTCGAGCCACCCGGTTGCTGGCGCGGATGTCCGTGAAGCCACACCCGGTGGTGCGGATTTCCAGGCGCTCCGTGGTAATCCCGGCCAGCCGCAGCGCGTACTGTACCTGCTCTGCCTGGCAGGGCGCGAGGGCGCTGGCGCGGGATTCCAATCCGGATCAGTCGACTGGAATTCATGACTGGTCGAGACCGGGAACTGTCGGGGAGACTCGAACCGTCCTTGAGCGAGGTTCAAGAGTACCCGGAGGGTTTTAGCCGGGCCATCGAGCAATTCGCCGCGCCGCGGTCGAGATGACCACGTCATGGTGTCGAGCTATTTACCGGCCCGGCGTATCCCAGGTTGAAGGAACTGACCGGGGCTTACAGGCGCACGAAACGGTTTAAGGGCAAGAGAGCCGGGCTACCGGAAGATTGTCAGGGCTGTCAAACAGGAGTGCCTAGGTCCCGAGGGTGCTTCCATAGAAGGGGCCGGAGCGGGCTGAACGCCGAGCCGGGGAATGGCAGTTCCCCGACAGCTCCATCGCTGTCTATGACGCCGCGCGCGCAACCCCGTGGGTCGCGAGGATACTGGCGACCAGGCCCAGCAGTTCATCGCGGGTAAACGGCTTTTGTATCAAGGAGATATTCGGCCCGAGGATGGTGTCATCCTGGAGACTGCCGGCCGAATAACCTGACATCAGTATCACCGGCAGGCGCGGCCAATTGAGGCCCAGACGCCGTGCCAGTTCGGCACCATCGATACCTGGCATCATCAGGTCCGAGAGCACCAGGTCCGGAGGCCCATTGCGGGCCACCGCCTCCAGGGCCTCGGCGCCGCTTGACGCCTGTCGAGTCCGGTAGCCCCCAGTCTGTAGCATCCGCGCCGTGATGGTACGGACGGCTGGCTCGTCATCGACGACCAGGACGGTCGCACCCAAGATCCCAGCCACCGGCGCAAGTGGAGGCTGAATCTCCGCCGGCTCCTCAAATGCGTTGGCAGGCTTCGCCGGGAAATACAGGCTAAAGGTGGTGCCCACACCCAACCTGGTCTCGATGGAGATGTACCCGCCATTCTGTTCCATTATTCCGTGCACCGCCGCGAGGCCCAGGCCGGTGCCCTGCCCCATGGGCTTGGTCGTGAAAAATGGTTCGAATATGCGAGCCAGGGTGGCGGCCTCGATCCCGGTTCCCGTGTCGCAAACGGTAACGACGCCATAGTCACCCGCCGGCACGATGGTCCCCGAGTACGCCTTGAATCCAGCCTTTGCCTCGAGCCGGGCCGTCGTCATGACTATGACACCACCACCCGGCATGGCATCCCGGGCGTTGAGTACCAGGTTGACGATGACCTGCTCGACCTGGCCGCTGTCGACCACCACCTCGAGCGGCCCTCCCAGCGTGACGCTGAGCCGATTCCCCTCCCCCAGAAGCCGCTGGACCGTGGGCTCCAGCGCGCGGACCAGGTCATCCAGATTGACGGCATGGGCCTGGTGTGCTGCCCGCTGGCTGAACGCCAGCAATTGACGGGTGAGTGCGGCGGCCCGACCGGCCGCCTTGTGAATGGCCTGCAGATCACGACGTTGGTCGCTCGGCGAGGCCTTGTCGGTGAGCAGGAACTCGCAGGCCCCGAGCACCACTACCATCATGTTGTTGACTTCGTGGGCCACCCCTCCCGCCACCGTTCCGATCGCCTCCAGCTTCTGCCCTTCCACCAGGCGTTTCTCCGACTGCCTGGCCTGCTCCTGGGCCGTGAGGCGGTCGGTGATGTCCCGCAGGACGAGATGGGCCGACGGACGGCCGTGGTCCACGAAGGGAATGGCCGTGACCTCGACCTCGACGGTAGACCCGTCGAGGCGCCGGAACGTATCGCGCGCCGGTGGCGGGAAGCCGATCGGGGTATTCAGGGCCAGCTGTTGCGCCACCCCTTTGAGGTAGGGCGGGTTGAGGAAGCTGTCGATCGGCATCCCCACGAGCTGATGCCATTCGACCACGCCGGCCAGTCGTGCGGCCGCGACGTTGGCCATCAGGATCCGTTCCCCGTCGTGAATCAGGATGCCGTCCGGTGAGTGTTCCACCAGCCGGTTGTATCGGTCCAACAGCTCCGCCACCGCCACGGTGCCGTTAGCGGTCTGCACGAAGTCGGTCTTCCGGCTTCTGGAATCCGGATTACGACCCGTTCGGCCGGGCAACAGGCTCATACCTCGCTCCCTTGTGGCTGATGTACTCCAGGACCGTGAGGCGAGCGAGGATCGGGGCCAGCCCTCCCGCCGCCAGGCCGGTGCTGTCCGCGATCGACTTGACCGACACTGACCCGAACCGGATCAACGTTTCAAGGACCATCACTTCCTGTTCGGTCAACCCGGGGTAGTAGTCCGGGCGCCTGGGCTGGCGGGTCGGCGCGCCGCTGAGAATCCCGTCGTAGCTCCCGAGGAGGCCGCGGAGCAGGACGCCATTCGGCGTGATTTCATACGGCAGGAAATCAAGCGAGTGGACACTGCCCCGAATCTTCACGATGGACAACACCTTGCCCAGACGGCCCTCGATCTCGACATATCGCTGCATCAGGATGATATCGCTCAGGAATGAGACCCGGTCGTTGGTGAACTGCAGCCGGCCCAGCCCCTCCGTGACCTCCACCGTGAGGAGCATCGTGACGCCCAAGCCCGTCAGGGTGCTGACCAGGCGGTACAGCGACTCACGGAAGTCCTCCCGAAAGGTCGGTGCCAGCGCCATCTCGAGGCCGGAGGTCGAGTCGATGACCACCCGGGTGGCGCCGATCTGATTGCTGGCCTCGCGAATCTCTTCCAGAGCCTCATCGACCGAGAGATCCAGTGGCCGCAGGTAGATGACCCGCAGCTGATCGTTCCGGACCGCGTCGGTGAAGCTGGTGCCAAACCGGTTGGCCCGGTCGAGGTAGTCGTCAGGATGCTCCTCGAATACCGCGATGACACAGGGCTCGCCGCGGCGCAGCCCTTCGGCAATGAACTGGGTCGCGAAGGTGGTCTTGCCCGATCCGGTGGGTCCGGCCAGCAGCACCGAATTGCCCACTGGAATGCCCCCACCCATCAGCTGGTCCAGCCCTGGCACCCCGATTGACATCCGCTCGCCCGAATGGGTTGACCGCTCTTTCTTCCGCTCGATCATCCGGGGAAAGACCTGGACTCCCCGCCCGGTGATGCGAAGGGTGTGCAGGCCCGGCATGCTCGACATTCCGCGCAGCTTGAGGATCTGGAGTTTGCGGACCACCGAATTGCGGTCCACCGCCTGGAACAGCCAGAGCACGCCGTCGGCCACCGTGAACAGCGGATTGCCCAGCTCACGCTCGGCGTACTCGGCGATCAGGAACGAGGTGATCTGCCAGGTCGCGAGCTGGTGGGCCAGCTGCTGGACGAACCGCTCAAAGGCGTCCGCCTGGCCATCCGGGGTGCCGACCCAGGGAACCAGGGTCCGAAATGAGTCGATGACGACAATGCCGGGGCGGAGCCGGGCCACCTCCTCGGTGATCCGGCTGAGCACACTGTCCAGGTCGCCACCGAGCACCTGCTCGCCGAGGTTGACCAGGTGGATATCGGAGCCGAGCCGCTTCACGTCGAAGAATTCGAACTGCTGCTGATACCGCAGCATCTTGATGGCCGGCTCGCCGAGCAGGGTGATATACAATCCCGGCCGGGCCGCGGTCGCGTTGGCAAACATGAGCTGCATGGCCAGTGTGGTCTTGCCGCCGCCCGGTCCGCCGACGATCAGGTTGAACGACAGCTCCGGCAGTCCGCCTCCCATCACCATATCAAGGCCAGGGACTCCCGTCGGCAGCAATGGAAGCTTGACGGAGCGGACCGTCCGCTTGCGGGCCAATGTGGCTTTGGTCATGACGCACTCCTGGAAACTGGTGCTGCGGGGGGGCTGGACGGCGCGGTCATCCAGGCCTGCTCCACCAGCCGGTGGGCCATCTCCTCGCCGATCAGCTGGCTCAGCAGGTGAATCAGCCAGGCCACCTGGACGGCATAGGCGTCTCGCACTCGCCTGGCGCCGGTCGCGACGATGGCGGCGAGGATCTCGTCGGTGCCGGCGCCATCGACCAGGCAATGGAATTCGTGCAATTCCGGGAAGCTGCTCCCAGATTCGGCCAGTGTCCGCTGGAGCAGCACCCGGTAACCGTCAGATCCAATCCACCGCCCCAGTCCCAGGCGCAGCTGGGCGCAGACTCGCTCGATGACGGCGGCAACCTCCTCGGGCGAGGCGGTGTCCAGCTTCTCATCCGCCCAGAGCAGCCGAGCGGCGCTGAGGGCGGCGGGCGGCAAGGGAATCGGGCTGGCGTCCATGAGGGAGGGCGGGGTGGCTAGCGTAGAGGGAGCCATGCTCGGGGGGG
>JBDTTF010000182.1:0-7714 GCA_039930765.1 Gemmatimonadota bacterium
ATCGAGGGTTTCTACTCTAGTCTCTAGTCTCTAGTCTCTAGTCTCTAGTCTCTAGTCTCTAGTCTCTAGCCTCTCGTCTCTCGTCTCTAGCCTCTCGTCTCTCGTCTCTCGTCTCTCGACTTCATTTCGGCTCGCCAGCCAGCTTCGCCATCCGCGCCTTGACCTCCTTGACCTCGACCTGCAGCTCGGGATCGGCGTCCTTCCACAACGCGGTCAGCTTGCCGTAATACTCCAGCGCCTTCGGCCGGTCGCCTTTTTCCTCGTACAGCTCACCGATGCGCCGGTAATCTCCCGCCAGGAAGAACTGGTCATTGCCGATCCTGCCGGGGCCACCGGGATTCTCGGCACTGCGCCGATACAGCGCGATGGCCGAGTCGGCCTGGTGCATCTGGTCGTAGACCAGCGCAATGTCGGCCAGGTAGCAGTTGGTGCAGTTTGCCGCGTCCCAGCCCGTCCGGAATGCGGTGAGAGCGTCGGCCAGCTTCCCTTCGGCCATGGCGGTGTAGCCTTCGGCTGCCGGCGCCACGAAATCGGTACGCCGTACTCCCAGTGGCACCGTGGCATTGTGTTCCTTGACCAGCGTACGCGCCTTGGTTGCCTGCCCGGCCATGGCGTACGCGATGGCGAGGAGCGAATAGGGTCGGTCGGCCGGCTGCATGGTCTCCAGCGGATGCTTGATCAACGCGTCATCCAGCAGCCGGATAGCGGCCGGGGCATTGTGACGATACTGCAGCTGGATCCGTGCCAGATAACTGGCACCCACGAGGTAGTCCGCCGCCAGGCCGCGCCGCTCCCCGATGGCCATGAATTCCCGCCACTGCCGTTCCGCCTCGGCGAGTTGGCCCTGGGTCAGCGAGAGCGCGGCACCGAACGAGGCGGCGGTGCTCTGGCTGGCCGGATCGCGCGAGACCTGGTCGATCTTCTGCAAGGTCATCCGCGCACTGTCGTACACCTGGTTGGTAGCGTACCAGGAGGCCAGTTGCTGACGCAGCAGCACACTGCCCGAGTCATGGCTGGTCAACAGGGCAATGTTGGCCCGGGCCTCCGCCATCTTGCCCTGGGACATCTGGACCGCGATCAACTGCTGGTAGATGGTGCCGGTCCCGCCCTCGTCGATCGCCTTCTGGGCGATCGGTTCCGCCTCGGCCCACCGTCGCTGCATCAGCAGCGCGACCGCCAGGTTGTTGGGGGCGATCGGGTCGTCAGGTTTGAGCTCCAGGATGGAGCGGTAGGCGCTGATGGCCTTGTCGAGATCGAAGTCCACGGTCATGTAATAGCGTGCCGTGGTCTGGTACCGCTCGACCTCGGTCAGCCGGTCCCGGTGGTCGAATGCCTTGGTGGCCGCGGCGTTGGCCTCGGAGACACTGCCGCGCGAATTGGTGATGGCCACCGACAGCTTGCGCCACGCCATGGCAAAGCCGCTGTCGAGTGCGATGGCCTGCTGCAGCAGCGGGATGGCCCGGCTGGCTTCGCCGATGTCGCTGGCCTTGGAACCCTCGGTGTACAGTCGCAGCGCCTCGAGCGAACCGGTGGTGACCTCTTCCAGCCGTTCGTTGGCCCGGATGGTCTTGAGCGATTCGCCTACCCGCTCGCGCACCTTCTTGCTCAGCCGGTCGATGGCCGGCAGGATCCCGCTCTCGTCATCCGCCGTCTCCCGCACCGCCACCAGCTCGGCGCCGTCGACCGCCGCCAGCACCTTGGCCGACAGGACCAGCCCTTTGCCGATGGGGCTGATTTCACCGGCGATGACGGCCTTGCCGCCTTCGCGCAGGGCCACCTCCCGCGCCGTGGTGGCATCCAGCGGCAGCCTGGTATCCCGGTTCATCCGGGCCAGGGCGTTGCCGATCTGCGAGCCGCCCAGCACGTTGACCACCGGCGACTGGGCAATGTCGATCCGGAATGCCTCGGTCACCGACTGCGCCAGGGTCGAGTCGCTCGAGTGATTGACGAAATCGGCGATCACCAGCTTGTCCCGGGCGGCCAGCTTGCCCGACGCCATCAGCGTGCCAACCGGGCCGATGCCGAGCAGCCGCATGGCGGTGTAAGCCGCAGCCACAAGCGCCAGTCCACCGAATGCCAGGCCGCCCCCCGTCAGCGCCTTTTTCCACGTCATCATCCGGTGCATTCCGGTCTCGCCACTCGGTCTCGAGACCCCGGTGGCCTGCGCCATGGCCCGGCGCCGTTCCATCAGCCCGGTGAGGAGCATGATGGGAAACCCGACAACCAGCAGCGCCAGCGCCGCACGCAGCACCCAATCCGGCAACCCGAGCTGGATGGTGAGGAAGTAGATCACGCCCAGCAGTGCCAGGCCGGCCACCACGAACATCCCCCCGACCCTGAGCGGATGGCCGTACCACTGGCTCACCGATACCGCGAGATACGGCGCCGTCTGCGCCGGTGTGGTCCCGCCACTCGGCGTTCCGATCGGCTCCAGCACCGCCAGCAGCGCATCGGCGGTCTGATAGCGATCGGCCGGACGCTTCTCGAGGCAGCGCATCACCGCGATCGCCAGTGGGCCGGAGATACCGGTCCTCCGGTTCTCGATCGGCTCCGGCTTCTGGGTCACCTGCGCCGCGAGAATGGCCTGCGGGGTCCGCCCCGTGAATGGCGGCTGGCCGGTGAGCATTTCATACGCCATCGCGCCCAGGGCGTAGATGTCGGCCCGGTGATCGATGGCCGGATCGGCCGCCGCCTGCTCGGGCGACATGTACGCCGGAGTGCCGAGCGCCATGCCGGCGGTGGTGAGCGCACCCTTGGCTCCCGCGCCCGCCTCGCTCAGCGCCTTGGCGACACCGAAGTCCATTACCAAGGCGTGCCGGCCGGCGATCATGATGTTGTCCGGCTTGATGTCCCGGTGGACCACCCCTCGGCCGTGCGCGTAGGCCAGTGCGTCCGTCACCTCGGCCAGGATGCGCACCGCATCCGCGATGGGGAGTTCCCCCGAGCGGGTGATCCGGTCGCGCAGCGATTCGCCCTCTACCAGGGGCATGACATAGTAGAGGAATTCGTCGGCCTGGCCCGAGTCGAGCACCGGCAGGATGTGTGGATGGGAGAGTTGCGCCGCAATCCGGATTTCCTGGGTGAAGCGATCGGGGCCCAGCGTGGCGGCCAGTTCGGGCCGCAACACCTTCACCGCCACTTTGCGGCTGTGCTTGAGATCCTCGGCGAGATAGACGGTGGCCATACCGCCCGCGCCGAGCTCGCGCTCGAGGGCATAGCGATCGGTCAGCGCGGCACGCAGCTGCTCGGGAATGGCGGTCATTGATCAGCCATCAGCCGTAAGCCATCAGCCGTAAGCCAGGCAATCTTCGACCGGTGGCGACTGCCCCCCTGCCCCCCCCGCGGAAAGGTCTCACCGCTCCCCCGCCAGTTTCGCCATCCGCGCCTTCACATCCTTGACGATCGGCTGCATCGGCGCATCGGCATCGGACCAGCGTTTCACCAGTCGGCCGTAGTACGCCAACGCGTTGGCCTTGTCTCCCTTGGCCTCGTACAGCTCGCCCAACCGCTGGAACGCGCGGGCATCATCCCACGGAGCAGTGGCCAGCGCACCCAGCGTCTTGGGCGTGTCGACCGCCCGTTTGTAGGCGGCGATCGCGGAATCGGGTTGCTTGAGCTGATCGAAGGCCCAGCCGATATCGGTCTGCACGCAGCTGGTACAAGGATCCTGCTCGAATCCCTGCCGGAAGCTCGACAAGGCCTGCTCCGGTTTGCCCTCCGCCATGCTGACATACCCCGCGGCGCTGTACGCGTCATTGCTGCCGCGGCGGAGCCCCTCCGGCACCTCCGCCTCGAATTCCTTGAGCAGCGCCCGGGCTTTTTGAGCCTGGCCGGCGGAGGCGTAGGTCGTGATCAGGATGGGATACGGTCGGTCCGCTGCCGCGATCGACTTGAGGGGATGGGTGGCCAGCGCGGACTCCAGCAGCTGAAGTCCGCCGGCCACATCGTGGAGATACATGATCCTGGTCCGGGCCAGCACCGCTGCCGCTGCCACGTAATCCCCGGGCAGGTCCCGTCGACCGGCTATCTCCATGAACTGGCGGACCTGTTCTTCGAACTCCTGCTCCCGACCCTGATAGAGACTGAGCGACGCATGCATCCGCCGCGACAGCGCCTTGTCGGAGGGATCGGTCGCGCGGCGGTCGTACTCGGCCAGGGCCGCCTGAGCGCTGTCGAACTGATCCCGTGCCGCGAAGTAGGCTTCCCAGAGGCGCGGCACCAGGACATTGGCCGAGTCCTTCCGGACGAATTCGCTGAGACTGGTCCGGACCGAGTCGTATTCGCCGAGGGCCAGCTGGGAGAAGATCAGCGTGACGTACGCATTGCCGGTACCATGACTCTCGACGATCCACTTGCGCACCGTCTGCTCGGCCTCCGCGTACCGGCGCTTGCTCTGGAGCGCGATGGCCAGATTGTTGGGGGCGATCGGATCGTCGGGTTTGAGCTCGAGAATCGCCCGGTAGGCGCTGATCTGCTTGTCGGGATTGAAGTCGACCGTGAAGTAGTAGTACGCCTCGGTCTGATACCGCTCGATCTCGGTCAGACGGTCCCGGTGATTGTACGCCTTGGTGGCGGCATCGGCCGCGGCCGACGCACTTCCCAGCGAATTGCTGATCGCCACGGCCAGCTTGCGGTACGCCATCGCGAAGCCGGTATCGAGGGTGATCGCCTGCTGCAGCAGGGTGATCGCCTTGTCGGCGTCACCCGCGTCGCTGGACCGGGCGCCCTCGGTATAGAGTCGTAGCGCTTCGAGCGAACTGGTGGTGACCGACGCCAGCGGTTCATTGCCGCGAATGGTCTTGAGCGACTCGCCAATCCGCTCCCGGATCCGTTTGCTCAGCCGGTCGATGGCCGGAAGAATCTGGCTGTCGTCGCTGGCCGTCTCGCGGGCCGAGACCAGCTCGGTGCCATCGACCGCGGTCAGGACTTTCGCCGAGAGCACGAGCCCCTTCCCGATCGGGCTGATCTCCCCGACGACCACAGCCTTGGCCCCTTCACGCATCGCCACTTCGCGCGCGATGGCCCCATCGAGCAGCAGGCGTGGATCCCGATTCATCCGGCGCAGCACCTGGCCCACGGTCGAACTCCCCAGCACGTTCACCACCTGCGACTGGGCGATGTCGATCCGGAACGCCTCGCTCACCGACTGCGCCAGCGTGGTATCCGCCGCGCGATTGACGAAGTCCGACACGATCAGCTTGTCCCGCTCGGCCAGCTTGCCAGTCGCCATCAGCGTGCCGACCGGGCCGATGCCGAGCAGGCGCATCGCGGTGTAGATCACGGCCAGGCCCGCCAGGCCGCAGAAGGCGTACACGCCACCCATCGTGGCCTTTTTCCAGGTGGCGAATCGCCTGAACCCGTGCTCACCCGTGCTGGTGAAGACGCCGGTCGACCGCGCCACCGCCCGTTTCCGCTCGGCAATCCCGGTCCAGATCATGATCGGGAGGCCCGCAAGCAGCAGGACGATCGCGCCAGTCATGACCCAGTCAGGCAGGCCGAGTTTGACCGTGAGGAAGTAGACCGCACCCAGTACCGCGACCGCGACCAGCAGAAAAATCGCGCCCACCCTGACCGGGTGACCGTACCACTGACCCGGCAGTGCGACTGCCGCGGTGGGCTGCGTCTGCGTCGGCGTGACCCCTCCGCTCGAGGCGACCAGCGGCTCCAGCTGGGCCAGCAATTCCTCCGCCGTCTGCCACCGGTCGGCCGGGCGCTTCTCGAGGCACTTCATCACGATGGCGTTGAGCACCGGCGGGCAGGCGGGGCGGCGTGCGATCAGCGGTTGCGGGACCTGGGTCACGTGCGCAGCCAGGATTTCCTGCGCACTCATCCCGCTGAATGGCGGACGGCCCGCAATCAGTTCGTACGCGACGATGCCCAGTGCGTAGATGTCGGCCCGGTGATCGACGTTGGGATCGGCGGCCGCCTGTTCCGGCGCCATGTAGGCGGGAGTACCCAGGGCCACGCCAGCCGTGGTCATCTGCTGGCGGCCGGTGGCTTCGCTCACCGCCTTGGCCACGCCAAAATCGGTGACCAGGGCGTGGCGCTCCGACAGCATCACGTTGTCGGGCTTGATGTCGCGATGGACCACACCGCGCCGGTGGGCGTGGGCCAGGGCGTCGGTGACTTCGACCAGGATCCGGATGGCTTCGGGAATGGGCAGCTCGCCCTTGCGGGCCAGCCGCTCGCGCAACGATTCGCCGTCGACGAACGGCATCACGAAATAGAGGAAACCGTCGGCCTCCCCGGAATCGAGCAGGGGCAGGATGTGGGGATGCTGGAGCTGGGCCGCGATCTCGATTTCGCGGGTAAACCGCTCGGGACCGAGGGTCACCGCCAATTCGGGCCGCAGCACCTTGACCGCCACCTTGCGACGGTGCTTCACATCCTCGGCGAGGTAGACCGTGGCCATTCCCCCGGCGCCGATTTCGCGCTGGATGGCGTAGCGTCCGGCCAATGCAGCGGTCAGCCGCTCGGCAATGCTGGACAATGGAATCCTGGGTGGGAGAACGAGCCTCCAATATGACGCCGCCCCGCGCCCGGGGCTACCGGGGCGGGGCGGCGGAAGCGGGACGGCCGAGGCCGCCCGCTGGACTACTTGGGCTTGATCGCGATCAGCTCGACATCGAAGGAGAGGGTTTCATTCGGCCCGATCTTCGGCGGGTTACCGGCCGGACCATAGGCCAGGTTGCCCGGGATCCAGAAATGGTACTTGGCGCCGACCGACATCAGCTGCACCCCTTCGCTCCAGCCGGGGACGAAACCGCTGAGCGGATAGGTCACCGGTTCATGGCCGTAGGAACTGTCGAACGGCGTGCCATTGAGCAGGGTGCCTTTATAGGCCACGGTGACCACGTCGGTCGCCTTGGGCTTGGGACCGGCGCCGGGCTTGATGATGGTGTACTGCACACCGCTGGGGGTGCTCATCACGCCGGGCTTGCTCTTGTTGCCGGCCAGAAAATCGGCCCCGGTCTTCTCGTTGGCGCCGCCGGCGGCGGAATCCTTGGAGCGCTGCTTCTCGAGCATCTCGTCCCGGAAGGCGGTCATGGTGGCCTGGGCCTGGGCATCGGCAATCCGGGGAGTGCCACCGGCCTGGCCATCGCGGAAGCCGTTGAACAGGGCGTCAGGGGTGACCGGAACCGACTGTTCCTTGAGGCTCTTGCCCATCTGCACGCCGATGATGTAGCTCACGCTGTCAGTGCGGCTGGCAAGCTTGGCGCTGCCGGACGCGGTCTGCTGGTTGCAACCGGCCACGGCAATGACGCCGGCCAGCAGGGCAATACGCTTCATGTGGATCGGTCTCCGGATTGGGGTCGCGTCGCCCCGGCCGGGTCGGCCGCGCGACGGGGCGCAATATAGTGGAGGGGCGGGGGCATGTCTTGGTATGGGTTCCGGGCCCCGGGTTTTCAGGCCACGGGTCTCAGGCGTGATCCGAAATGCCGCGTATGCGGCGATGTTGCCGAGCCTCGGCTTCAGCCGAGGGCGGCGAAGCGCTGGCGGGCCGATCGTACGAGCGGGGCGTTCGACAGCGGGCCGAGTAGGGACGGGGCGTTCGACAGCAGGCCGAGTAGGGACGGGGCGTTCGACAGCGGGCCGAGTAGGGGCGGGTCGTTCGGCGGCGGGCCGAGTAGGGGCGGGTCGTTCGACGGCGGGCCGATCGTACGAGCGGGGCGTTCGACAGCGGGCCGAGTACGGGCGGGTCGTTCGACGGCGG